>NZ_CP050299.1:343233-686467 GCF_014189455.1 Mesorhizobium huakuii | reverse complement strand
ATGATCGAGACCGACGCCAGTCTGAGAACGCGGCTATCCGCGAGTGGGGACGAGCTCGAGCGGGTGACGACGAAAATCGCCTCGGTCGATGTGGACGCGGTGATCCTTGCGATCTCCGAACGGGTTCGCGGCCTGGCCGACCGCAAGGTGCGCCACGTCTCGGCCGGTCTCGACCTGCCAAGTCGCAGGACGGAGCTGCAAATCCTCGACAATGCCGTGGCGACCTGCCTTGCCGCTCTTGGAAGGTCCTCCGAGCTACACCCTGCCAAACTGCTCTTGCCTGCTGCAACCATTGGCGCTGTGCGCACCATGGTCGAGCAGCGATCCGGGATCGTTACCAGCCTGCGCGTTGCGCGTGAGGAGGCCGCGGCAGCTGCTGATGCGCTCCAGGCGGCACGCGAGCGGGTCGGCGAAGAACGGGCCGTGCCGGAGCCTGCCAGGGCAAGGCTGGTTTCGGCTTTGTCTACGGCAAAGGCCAGCGGGTACATGAGGGAGACCAAGGCGGCACGCGAGGCCGCAGATGCAGGTGCAATTCGATGGGAAGCTGCGATCGCGCGCTTGCATCCCTGGTCGGGAGATGCTCAGGCATTGGCCAGGATCGCCATTCCGAATGCTGGGCGGCTTGGCGCATGGAAGGCGCTGGCAGCAGAGCTCGGGATGAGCAGGGGCGTCCTTTCCGAACGTCTTGCCGAGCACCAAGGCCATCACGACTTGCTTTCGGCGCGGCTGGAAGCCCTTCGTGCCTCGGTCGATGTCACCGACGATGACGCGGCGGACGCTATTCGGCGCGCCCGGGACGACGCCTGGGCAAGGCATCGCGATGACCTGACTGGCGATACGGCGGATGATTTCGCGGCAGCACTGGCTCGAGACGACAGCGTCGCGGCAGGCCGTCTAGCCAACGCCCGGGAGCTCGTTGAGATCCGCAGCACAAACCGCAACCTCGCAGAAACCGCCGCCACCATCGCGCATACGCGCGACCAACTTGAACGCAACAGCTCAGATCGGGAGGCTGTGCCCTCGGAAGTTCTTGCAGTCGCAAGAGACCTGCTTGGAGAAATCCCCGAGACATCCCCCGAACAGCTGATCGAACTGATCGAGGATCGCATTGCTGCCCGGATCGATGCGCTCGCGGCCTGGGAGGAGATCGAGCTTTCCCGCAAGAAGACCGAGCGGGCGGTTGATGAGGAAGGCCGAATACGCCTGGAGCTGAGCGGCGCACGGGCGAGCGTTGGCGTCGGTTCGGATCCTGGTGACAGCCTGGAGACGGCCATGGCCGTGGCAGAGCTGTTCCTTGAGAGACAATTCAAGGTGGACGCTGAGCGCACCGAGGCGCTCAAGACCGTTGGCACAAGGCAAGAGGATCTGGCCGCTAGACGCCGAGCCATCGAAGTCGCTGAGCGACGTGAGGATGAATGGCTAGCCGGCGTTGCCGAAGCGCTCAAGGGCACCTGGCTCGAGAGCGGCATCTCGGCGACCGGCGTCGGGGGCGTCCTCGATCAATTGGCTGAACTGTCCAAATGTCTTCAAGACCGGGACGCCATGCGACTCCGTATCGAGAAGATGGAGGCCGACAGGGACAATTTTCTGGTCGAGGTTACCGCCGTTGCAGCCGAAGCGGGCGAGGCGGCCAACGACGACGAACCGGAACAGCTGGCGGTTCGGCTTGCCGAGCGCCTGGAGCGCGCCGAGCGCATGCGCGAGGCCAAGGCAGGCCTCGTCAATGACCTGCAGCGCCTGCAGGATGGGCGTGAGACCCTCGATGCCGAGATTTCGGTACATGAGCGCCGCAGGAACGAGGTCCTGAGCGTCTTTGGCGTGGCCACGCTATCCGAAGTCGTGCAACGCGACGAACTGCTGCGCGACAGGGATCGCCTGCGCACAGCCGTGGCCGGACTTGAGGAGCAGCTGTCGTCCGAGCTCGCGGTGGAGGGGTTCGAGCAGGCGCGTTCGATATTGGATGCTGTCGATCTCGACAGTCTCGCAATCGAGAAGGCTGAGGCAGAGCAACGGCTTCGCGCTTCTGACGAGGCGATACAGCACCAGCTCATTCGGCAGACGCGCGCGACCGACAAGCTGGACGCGATTGGCGGCGACAGCGCTGTTGCCCGGATAGATGCCGAACGGCGCACCGTCCTTCTGGAAATCGAGGAAAAGGCCGTCCGCTACATCGAGCTGAAATTGGGAATAATGTCGGCTGGAAATGCTCTGCGTCTCTACCGCGAGCGTCACCGCTCCGGGATGATGGAGCGCGCATCAGACGCGTTCGCCCTCATGACGCGCGGCCAGTACTCTGGCCTGACAACTCAACCTGTAAAGGGTGGGGAAGTGCTCATCGCGTTGCAGCGCGATGGGCAATCCAAGGTCGCCGACGCGCTGTCAAAGGGCGCGCGCTTTCAGCTCTACCTGGCGCTCAGGCTTGCTGGGTACTACGAATTTGCGCAATTTCGACCCTCAGTTCCATTCATCGCCGACGACATAATGGAAACCTTCGACCATGTCCGATCCGAGGAGGTTTTCCGGCTGTTTGGGGAGATGGCAAGTGCAGGGCAGGTTGTCTACCTGACGCATCACCAGCACCTGTGCGAGATCGCCAAGGCTGTTGTGCCGAGCGTAGCGATTCACGAACTTGGAGAGTAATGGGTGATTGTGTCGTAACCGCTCTACGTCGATGAGGGCGTTTTGCGCTATCAATCATTTGATGAGGACGTCGAGCTCGGCAGCTACTTGGATTGTTAGTAGCAAGTTAGCCAGGTTGTTGGTCCGAAATATGTGGATTTTTCGGACATTCCAGGGCTTGGCGTTCGTCCGAAATACGTACGAGACTGTTGAAAAACTCGGCTTGAATGGCCTCCCAACACGTGATTCCATCCCTCTGCTGAGCGCTGGAGATGATTTGTCATGATGGGCAGGCTCGATCTTCAAGAACAACTCTTCTACGAGTTTCGGCTTGATGAGCACGTACCTGCCGGTCACCTACTCAGACGCATCGATGCGACGCTTAATCTAAGCTTTGTGCATGAGCACCTCGCCTCAAGCTACAGCCACACTGGCAGGCCTTCGATCGATCCCGAGTTGATGCTGCGAATGCTGCTTATTGGTTACCTGTACGGCATTCGGTCAGAGCGGAGGCTTTGCGAGGACGTTCATCTTAACTTGGCGTTCCGCTGGTTTTGCAAGCTCGGCCTCAACGGAGCTGTGCCGGACCACTCAACGTTCAGCAAAAACCGCTACGGCCGCTTTCGCCAAGGGGATCTGTTTCGAAGGTTGTTCGAGGAGATCGTCGGTCATTGTGCCACTGCTGGGTTGGTCTCAGGCACGGATACTGCAGTCGATGCCAGCTTCATCGAGGCGGATGCGAGCTGGCAGAAGAAACTTCCTGGTGACGCCAATGCAATCGCCTGGTCCGACGGTGGCACGATCTCGCGGCCAGTGCATGAGTATCTAGCCGCACTCGACGCAGCGCTGCCGCAGGCCCCAGATGAGCGTGAACCTTCGACGCCGAAACATTTATCGCCGATTGATCCGCAAGCTGGCTGGTCAAACAAGCATGGACGTGGCCGTTTCGGTTATTCAACCAACTACTACATCGACACTGAAACGAGCGTCATTCTTGACGTCGAGGCCAGTCCGGCTCGCTTCGCTGCGGAGGTGAACACAACCAAGACAATGGTGGTGCGGACGCGCGAGCGTCTCCAGGGCTGTTCAACGCTAACATCTTTGTGATCGGCTTTGATGCGTCGCGGGCAAAAGGGCGATTCCCTCCGGGAGATTTGTCTGAATCTATGCAGGGCAACCAATCATGAGGGTTGCACCGTTGCCCGGCACATTGCTGTCATTGTTTTCGCAGATCCCCGATCCACGCCGTGGCCAGGGGCAGATGTATCCCCAGGCGCCGATCCTGCTGTTCACGGTGCTGGCGATGCTGGCCGGGGCGGTTTCGTATCGTCAGGTCCACGCCTTCATCCGCATCCATCTTGTCCGCCTGAACGGCGTGTTCGGGGTCTCGGTGCGAAAGGCCCCAGCCTACTCGACGGTGCGGTTCATCCTTCGCGGTCTCGACGGGGCGGAGGTCGAAAGGGTGTTCCGCCAGCATGCGGCCGGCCTGCCGACGCCCCCGGCCCAAGAGCCGGACGACGCCATGCCGGACGACGTCATGCCGGCGTGCGTGGCCATTGACGGCAAGACGCTGCGCGGCAGCTTCGACGCCTTCAACGATCGCAAAGCGGCGCATCTGCTGAGTGCTTTCGCCAGCGATGGTCAGATCATCCTCGGCCATCTGGCGATCGATGAGAAGAGCAACGAAATCCCCGCCGCCCAGGACTTGATCGCCACGCTGGGCCTGACCGGGCGCATGTTCACTCTCGACGCCATGCATGCCCAAAAAAACCTTCGCCGTAGCCCTGGCCACGGGTAACCATCTGCTGGTTCAACTCAAGGAGAACCAGCCCAATCTGGATGACGAGATTCGCGCCATCGTCGACAGCCGCACTCCCAGCGACACGGCCTCCTCACGCGACACAGTGCGATCCCGGCAGGAGGATCGAACCGTGGACGTCTTTCCCGTCGGCAAGGCCCTCGTCGACAGCGAATGGCAGCCCTTCGTCAAGACCATCATCCGCGTCACCCGCCAAACTTGGCTCCGCAGTGCCGCCACGGGCATGTGGCAGCCGCGCGGCGAGGTCTCATACTATATCTCCTCCGAACAGGGTCTCCCCGCCAAGACTTGGGCCGCCATCATCCGAGGCCACTGGGGCATCGAGAACCGCAACCACTATGTCCGCGACGTGTCCTGCGACGAGGACCGCAGCCGTATCCGCGACAACCCCGGCATCATGGCCAGAGCCCGCAGCTTCGCCCTCAACATCCTGCGTCACAACGGCACGAAAAACGTCGCTCAAGCCCTCTGGAACGGCGCTCTCTCCCTCGATCTCATCCTCGCTTACAAGGCTCTGTAATCAGCGTTGAACAGCCCTGCGAGCGTCTCGGACTGACGCCTGAACGGCTGGCAGCTGATAAGGCTTACGGCAGCGCCGGGCTTCTGAGCTGGCTTCTCGAGCAGGGTATCGAACCGCATATCCCGGTGATTGAACGCCAACACCAGACCGCCGGCAAACTGACCCGCGATGCTTTCTCCTATGATAGGCAGAGTGACAGCTTCACCTGTCCTGAAGGTCGGCAATTGACCTATCGGGGAAGGGACATCGGCGCGCGCGCCAATGTCTATTTCGCTCGCCCGTCCGACTGCGGCGCCTGTCGTTCAAAGCTGAGTTGCACAGACGGACCAGCGCGACGAATTACACGATCCTTCGACGAGGATGCACGTGATCAGGTACGGGCGCTGCGCGAAACACCTGGCTATGCCCGCTCACGGCGACTGCGCAAGAGGATCGAGCGGCTCTTTGGCCACTTCAAGCGCAACATCGCGTTTCGACGATTGAGGCTACGAGGCCTGAGCGGGGCAAAAGAAGAATTCCTTCTCGCCGCAGCGGTTCAGAACCTCCAACTGTTGGCAAGACGACCGGCCGCTGCATGAAGTGGAACGGTTCGGCAGACATCGCGCCAACATATCGGCTCCAGTGCCCTGCGGTCGTTCCGGCTAGTTATTCAACAGTCTCGTACATATTTCGGACATGAGCGAGACTCGATCTGACCTGCAGGCTCTCATCCAAGATCACATGGCGACAAGTCCGCCACGCATAGTCTGGAACGCCTGCGGATTTTCTTAACCTCGGCAATCGCGATGCGGTGGACAAAGTGCTGCAGCGGATGGTCAAGGCCGCCGAACTGCGGCGGATTGATCGCGGACTTTACGATCGACCAACGTTCACACCTTGACTCAACAGAAAAGCCCACCAGCCCCCCGTGGCGTCATCGACGCCGTGGCGCGGCGTGATCAGATCCGGGTTCTCGTTGACGGCAAGACCGCAGCAAATGACCTCGGCCTGACTGACGCTGTACCAGCCCGCATCGTCGTACACGCCGATGCGCGGTTGCGGCCGATTCGACTTGGCAACCTCGACATCACCTTCCGGCCCACGTCGGCCAGCAAACTCTACTGGGCTGGGCGTCCGGCAATGCGCGTCGTCCAGGCGCTGCATTGGATGCGCGATATGCTAGGCCAAGATGAAGGGAACCAGAAACTGTTACGGCGCCTGCGCCGACTGCTGAACGATCCCGACCAAGGTGACCGCCTCCGTGCCGACTTGGCGGCTTGAAGCCCCTACTGCAGGACGCCGCTGAGGTATCCCAAGGCCGGCTCCAGCCGAGCGGGACTATGCCTCCGAGAATGCTGAGCCAATGAATTCTGCTTACGACCAGGTCCTGAGCGCCGACACCGAGACAAGAATGGGCTTGTTTACAACAACAGCTCAGCGTCTTAACTCCAGGCCGCAGAATATCGAAAAGGACTTCTGGGTCTGCTGGACCTTGGACGCCCTGTTCAATGGCCTGCCTGCCGATAGTCCAAGGCTACTCTTCAAGGGCGGCACTTCCCTTTCCAAGGGGTTCGGCCTTATCAGCCGGTTTTCCGAGGACATCGGTGCGCCGTGACGGTGCGGGAGGTGAAGTATGACTTAGCCGCCTTGATGCACAGCGATGAGTTGTCGGCGGCCTGAAGCTACGATTTGGTCGCGATGTGGGTGCATTTTGACAAGCCTGGTCGGGCGGCGGGGCTGATCCGTCGGTGATGGGAGGCGGGGTTTGCGGGTTGATGTTGGCGGGTTCGGTTCGGGGCATCTTGGCCCCGTCGCTATGTCACGAGTTGGGGGATGCGATCGAGGACGATGCGCAGAATACGCTGGTCGGGGCAGGATGTCGGCAGCTGCAGGCGGATTTGCGTTTTCATCTCGACCACCCGCGCGGCGATTTTGATGAGGCGCAATCGCAGCGTGTCGAATTGGGCGACGGCAAAGCTCAAGCGTTTCGGCATCGCAGCGCGCAGGCCCCACATCAGCCAATAGGCGCCGGCATGCAGGAAGAGCCGGAACTGGTTGGCCGTCGCTCTTGTGCAGGATGTGCGGTCGGCGGCAAGATGCGTCTTCCACGACTTGATGTGGTTCTCGGCCGCGCCGCGCCGGCAGTAGACATCCTCGTAGAGCGCCTTGGCCTTCCCACCGGCAAGGTTGGTGACGACGAAGCGGGTATCGGCACCTTGGGCGCCGACCTCGACCCGCGCGATGATGCGCTCGACGCGGCTCCAACTAGCGGCGCCGTCAACGAACTCCTTGAACCTGCGGACCTTGCCTGTCTTGGCCGACGCTTCGAAGCGCGCCGTCGTGCTGGCCTCCAGATCCGCGACATGCTTGCGCAGGGTCGTGGTGGGCGCGAGGCCAAAGATGAAGTCGACGTCGTTGGCGCGGCACCAGTCGATGACCTGCGGGCTGCAATAATGGCTATCGCCGCGGAGCAGGATTCGAATGTTCGGCCAGTTGATCCGGATCGCCCGCACCAGACGGCGCAGGTGGGGGCGGATCTCAGCCCCACTCGGCCGCTTGGCCGGTCGCAGGATCGCGCTGACGAACCGTCCCGCACCATCGAACACTACGATCGGCTGGAAGCCGTACTCGTCATGGTGGGCATTGAACAGGCGAAGCTGTTGGCCTCCGTGCACAGCGTCGAAGGAAACATCTCCAGACTGCCCATCACCAGGACCTTCCCGCCTCGGCAACGATCATGCGGGAGGGCCACGCCTTTGAAGGGCGGCCTCTGGCCGTAATCAGCCGCCTCAAACGCCGCGGCGAGCCAACGCTGCTTTTAGAATTGCCGGACGGCAGCCGGACCTACATTCCCGTCGCGTGGACGGATCTCGGGGGCCTGGGGGGTGATTCCACAGCCTCGCCGGCTAATCACTCCAGCATTGGGCGGCTTTCAGACCTTCTGCATCTGCGCTTTCTGACCGACGCTCTTCTTGAACGGCGCGGCGAGTCGCCGCCCGATGACAAGGAGGAGCGACATGCAACTGAAGCTGAGATTCGCCGAGGAAGACCGCAAGCGGCCTCCCGACCCACCCACCTGGGAGACGCTGGACGCCGAGGCGCGGGCGGAGGCGTTGCGCCGGCTCGCCCTCGTGATCGCGCGCATGCTGACAGTGAGGGAGGCCGGTCATGACTGAACACAGCAAAATCGCCGCCGGTCACCAGGCCCGGCTGGCTGTCGTCTACCTGCGCCAGTCGAGCGCCTCACAGGTGGAGAACAACCGTGAATCGACCGAGCGGCAATACGCGCTCTCCGGTCGGGCGCGCGAGCTGGGTTGGCCGGACGAGCGTGTCTTGGTCATCGACGAGGACCTTGGCCTGTCCGGCTCCGGCAGCGTCATGCGCGCCGGCTTTGCGCGGCTGACCAGCGAGGTGGCGCTGGCCCGGGTCGGCATCGTGCTTGGCCTGGAGGTTTCGCGGCTGGCGCGCAACAATGCCGACTGGCACCGGCTGATCGAGTTGGCCGGGCTGACCGATACGCTGATTGGCGATGCCGACGGGATCTACCACCCGGCTCTGTTCAACGATAGGCTTTTGCTCGGGTTGAAAGGCGCCATGAGCGAGGCCGAATTGCACGTCCTGCGCGCCCGCCTCAATGGCGGCATCCGCAACAAGGCAGCGCGCGGTGAATTGCGCCGCGGCCTACCGATCGGCTTCGTCTGGGGCGAGGCGGACGGCGAGATCCTGATCCATCCCGACGAGGCCGTCGCCCATGCCATCCGCACCGTCTTTGCCCGCTTTGCCGAGCTCGGCTCGGCGCGCCGCGTGTGGCTGTGGTTCCGCGAGCAAGCGATGAAGTTCCCGCTGTGGCTTAATGCACGCACCGAGCTGCGCTGGGGCGAGGCCAGCTACCACGCGATTCACAGCGTGCTTGCCAATCCAGTCTATGCCGGCGCCTATGTCTATGGCAAGTATCGCCGAGAGACGGTGCTCGACGAAACCGGCGCGCGGTGCAAGCGGATACGCAAGCTGCCGATGGAAGACTGGCAAGTGCTGATCAAGGACCACCACCAGGGCTATATCGATTGGCCCACCTTCGAGGCCAATCGAGAGCGCATGGCGGCCAACACCCAACCCCGGACGCATGCCAAGGCGCAGGAACAGGCCGGTGGCGCCGCCAGAGAGGGTGGCGCCCTGCTGCAGGGCATTGCCCGCTGCGGCCACTGCGGGCGACGGCTGCACACCCATTATCGCGGCCGCACCGTGACGCCGGGCTACCATTGTCCCGGCAAGGTGGTCGTCGAGGGCAGAGGCGTCCATTGCCTCAATGTTGGCGGCGGGCAGATCGATGAAGCCGTGGTGGCGGCCTTCCTGGAGGCGCTGGAGCCGGTGCGCCTGACCGCCACGCTCGAAGCGGCCGAGCGGCTGGAGAACGATCGCGAGGCAGCACTCAAGCATTGGCGGCTCGACGTGGAGCGCGCCGCCTTCGCCGTCAACCGCGCCGAGCGCCGCTATTGCGCCGTCGATCCCGACAATCGCCTGGTCGCCCGCAGGCTCGAGCAGGAGTGGGAGGAGGCGTTGCGCGCACTGGAGGCGGCAAAGGCGGAACTGGCGCGGCGCGAGGAGCAGCGTCCGCGCGTCCTGTCGGCCACGGAGCGGGAAACGCTGCTTGCCCTCGGGGCCGATCTGGCGAGCGTTTGGTACGCGCCCACCACCACGCCGCGTGACCGCAAGGAATTGCTGCGCACGCTCCTCGATGAGGTCACCCTCCATGTCGATCGCGACGAGGCAGCGGCGCTTCTCGTCCTGCGCTGGAAGGGCAACGCTACGAGTCGCCTCACCGTCGCCTTGCCGCGCTCGCGGCCGGCGACGGTTCGTACCGACGAGGACACGCTGGCGCTGCTGCGGCGGCTGGCACCGCATTATCCCGACGCGGTCATTGCCGGCGTCCTCAACCGCCAGAACCGCCGAACGGCATACGGCCACCGGTTTGACGCCAACCGCGTCGGCTATCTGCGTAAGCACTGGAAGATTCCCGCCTGCAAGGCCAAGCCACCAGCCGCCGACGGCGACATCGTCACCGTCCGTCAGGCCGCTGCCGCGCTCGGCGTGGCGCCATCGACGCTCCACCGCCATGTCAACGACGGCCTCATCCCGGGCGAACAGGTGACACCCGGTGCGCCATGGCGCATTCGCCTGACCGCCGAACTAAAGGCCCGATTCCTGGCCACGCCTGGCGAAGGCTTTGAGCCCATCCGCGACGCCATGGAGAACCTCGGCCTGTCGCGCCAGGTCGTGTTGCAGCGAGTAAAACGCGGCGAACTCGAATCCGTCCATGTCGTGCGTGGACAGAGAAAAGGCCTATGGATCAAGACGATAGACAAAAATCCCAGCCTCTTCGAACAGATACCGTGAACCAGGGGGTATTATGACAATGGATCCAAGGTGTCGTCAATGTCGAGTACGATCCGCTTCGGCACCTGCCGGAACGAGGCGCAATAGAGATCGACCATCGCCCGCCCCATCGCAACCAGCTCCCGCACGCCGGGCAGGTTCTCCAGCCGGCACAGCGTCGATTGCGACGCCAGATCCCGACCCGACGGCAGCGCATCCTGGGCCATCTTGAAGACCGGATCGCGGCGCAGCCGGTTGGCGTCGTTGCCGTCCTCGTAGCCGGCGGCAATCATCTTCATGCGAAAGCCGATCATGTCCGCCAGGCTGTGGACGACCTGGTCCGGGCAGCGCGGATCGTCGATGCAACGCGCCAGACGCTCGGCCACCCGCAACCGCTTTTCCACCTCGGCCAAAGCCAGAACGCCGCTGTTGGACGACAGCATGCCGCCGTCGAAACGGGCGACGACGGACTTGCCGCCGACTGATGACAAACCGCTCAGCGGCAGCGTAAGATCGTTCATGGTGGGTGTGGTCTCCGGGAAATGGTTCGGATCGGCTTTAGCAACCAAATCCTACGTCATTTCAACGGCTTGCGCCACATCCACCAACCCCCATGAATTTTTCAGGTTAGGTATCACCTCCCAAACTTGCTGATTTTCGACCGGCGGCTGTAACGCCGCCCCTCTACAGAGAACAGTAGATGGAAGGGGGGCCGCAAAGCTCGACCGGGTGTCGCCGGTTGGGTGTCATAAGCAGAGCGGCCTTAACTGTACCGGATGCGCCCATCGAGCGCAGGTCGGGCTACCGCAGTGCCCATGGTGAGATAACGAAGTGAGCGTTGGAAGCCTCTATATCCGAGACCGTCTCCAAATCGCGCGATGGCGTGGGAGGCAATATAATGCGAACAGAACTGGCGCGGCTCAATGTTTAGCACTCGAGATGTGGCCTGCTGCCGGTTTTACGGACACGAGGTTAAGCTAACATAGCTTGTTCCTCGAACTCCACGGGGCTCAGATAGCCCAGCGTCGAGTGCCTCCGCCGGGGGTTATAGAAGCATTCGATGTAATCGAACACATCCGCCCTGACGTCATCCCTCGTCCTATAGACCTTGCGGGCTGTCCGCTCGGTCTTGAGCGACGAGAAGAAGCTCTCCATCGCAGCATTGTCCCAGACGTTGCCGGACCGGCTCATCGAACACGTAATGCCGTGATCGGCCATCAGGCGCTGGAACTGCTCGCTCGTGTATTGGGCGGATTCAAGCGGTCGTCGCAACACTTGAACGAAGGAGGTTGCGATGGGCATTGGAAAGCGACGATCACACCGTTCTGGGCGGGCGCCGTTGCCGTCACCGGGACGTCCGCCAGTGGCGGGGCGATCTGAACTCCAGCGATTCTGGTTGGGGATAGCGCAGGGGCTGACCAGCGAAGATGCTGCGCTGGCGGCTGGTATGTCGCAGCCTGTTGGAACCAGATTGTTCCGACAGGCGGGCGGCATGGCACCAGCGATGTTCAGATCTTCCACCAAGCCGCCGTCAGAGCGATACCTTGCGTTTGCGGAACGTGAGGAGATCGCACTTCTTCGCGTTCAGGGCCTTTCGAGACGCGAGATCGGACGCCGACTTGGCCGATCCGCCTCGACCATCTCCCGTGAGCTACGACGCAATGCCGCGACGCGCAGCGGCGGGCTGGAATATCGTGCATCGACAGCCCAATGGCACGCCGACCGATCGGCCCATCGGCCCAAACCGACCAAGCTTGCGCTCAACACAACCTTGCGCACTTATGTGGAGCAGCGACTGGCCGGCGTCGTCATGACCCCAAGTGGCGCCGCCGTTCCTGGTCCGGCCGTTCGGTGGAAGGGCCGCCGACACGGTCCGCGAAAGGATCGGCGATGGGCCAGGGCTTGGAGCCCGGAGCAGATCGCCCGACGCTTGCCGATCGACTTCCCGGACGACAAGACGATGCGCATCAGCCACGAAGCCATCTATCAAGCCCTCTTCGTTCAGGGTCGGGGAGCGCTAGGCCGCGAACTGTCGGCCTGCTTGCGAACGGGGCGCGTGCTGCGGGTCCCCAGGGCCCGCGTACGCAGTCGAGGTAAGAGCTTTGTCTTGCCGGAGATCATGATCAGTCAACGCCCCGCCGAAGCGGCCGATCGCGCGGTGCCGGGTCACTGGGAAGGAGACCTCATCCTTGGTCTTGGCAGCTCGGCGATCGGCACGCTGGTTGAGCGTACGACACGCTTCACGATGTTGCTGCATCTTCCCCGGCTTGCGGGGCATGGCGAAGCTCCGCGCATGAAGAATGGCCCTGCTCTCGCGGGACACGGGGCCGAAGCCGTGCGCGACGCGATTACGCGCACCATCATCACCTTGCCCGAAGAACTGCGCCGTTCGCTGACCTGGGATCAGGGAGCCGAAATGGCTCAGCACGATCGTCTCAAGATCGACGCGGGTGTCCAAGTCTACTTCTGCGATCCGCAAAGCCCCTGGCAGCGCGGCACCAACGAGAACACCAATGGGCTGCTGCGTCAGTACTTCCCGAAGGGCACCGACCTGAGCGTCCACAGCGCCGACGAGATCGCCGCCGTGGCCGCGGCCCTTAATGCCCGACCGAGAAAAACCCTTGGCTGGAAAACGCCGGCAGAAGCGCTTGACGAGTTGCTGTCGTGAGTGAACACAATCAGTGTTGCGACGACCGCTTGAATCCGCCTTGCGATCCCTGGTCGGAATGATGCAGCAGGCTGTCGGGCTTGCCCCGGCGCCAGATCGCCATGATGAGGGCGTCGGTGACGAGCTGTGCTGTCATTTCGGCCTTCATCGCCCAGCCGACGACCCGCCGGGAGAACAGGTCGACCACGGCGGCAACGTAGAGCCAACCTTCCGCGGTCCAGATATAGGTGAAGTCGGCGACCCATTTCTGGTTCGGCGCCGATGCCTCGAAGGCGCGGTCAAGGAGGTTGTCCGACACTGCGGCTCGCTCGCCCATATCCTTCGGGAGTCCGCGGCGCCGAGGCCTGGCACGCAGACCGTTCTCCCGCATAAGCCTCTCGATGCGATGCAGTCCGCAGGACAGCCCCTCAGCCAGCACGTCGTGCCAGACGCGACGGGCGCCATAGGTTCGGTCGCTGCTCTTGAAGCTGCGGTCGATCCTGGACACCAGGATCTCGTCATGCCGGGAGCGAGCGCTGGAGCTGCGGTTGAGCCAAGCATGGAAGCCTGACCGGGACACGTCCAGCGCACTGCACAGCCATGCCACCGGCCAGATGCTCCGGTGCCTCGCGATGAAAGCGAACCTCATGTCACTTCCCTCGCGAAGTAGGCTGCGGCCTTTTTTAGGATGTCGCGCTCCGCCTTCAGCTTCGCCACTTCCGTAAGCGGTGCGCGAAGGCACCTTGCAATAGGCCGATGAACATGGAGTTTTCGGGCCATGACATTGGAACATGCAAGGGGCGATCTGGTCGCCGAGTTAAGCGGTGCCGCGGCGGCCGAAGATCGTGCAACGATGCCCGGGCGCTCGCGGCAACGGAGGCTATGGAGTTGCACCGAGAAGCGCGCGTTGGTCGACCTGGCGAGCGCGGCGGGGTCGTCGGTGACGGAGGTCGCGGAAGCGTTCGGCGTAGCTCCATCCCAGCTCTATGCCTGGCGCAAGCAGATGGCCGGCGGCGAGCTCGATACCGATCAGGCGATGGCAACTTTCGCACGGATCGAAGTGAACGATCTGCCCGAGGTCGAGCGTCCGGTCGCCGATTGCCCGGACCCGGCCGGCAGGATCGTCGTGGCCTTTCCGAGCGGCACGCGATTGCGGATCGACGGGATCGTCGATCCGACAGCACTGCGCATCGTTCTGGCGGAGGTGACCAGGTGATCACGGTGGTGCCGACCGACCGGATTTATCTGTGCTGCGGCGCGACCGACATGCGCCGCGGGATCAACAGCCTGGCGCGGATGGTGCAGCAGGTGCTCGCGCTCAACCCGCACACCGGCGCGATCTTCTGCTTCCGTGGACGCAAGGGTCATATCATCAAGATTCTGGCGCATGACGACCAGGGGTTCTGTCTGTTCACCAAGCGGCTTACCGATGGTTGTTTTGCCTGGCCAACTACCAGGGATCAGGTCGCCGTGTCGCTCACCAAGGCGCAGCTTTCGCTGCTTTTGGACGGGATCGATTGGCGCCGACCGAGCAAGATTTATCGACCGCGTTTGGCTGGCTGATTTTGATGTTTCTAATTGATTTTGTGTTGATTCTTCTTCCGTAACGAGGGTCTTTCGGGTATGTAATTTGGGTGTCGGAACAAGCTCCCTCAACCGCTGATTTCTTCGCCCGGATCGCCCTTCTGGAGGCGGCCGTTTCTGCCCGTGACATCACCATCGCCGAACGCGATGAGCAGCTTCGAAGAGAGCGCGCCGAGGCCGCACTTCGCATCCAGCGCCTGCAGCTGCGGATCGATCGCTTCAACCGCAAGGCCTTCGGCCGTTCGTCCGAGAAGCTCGGCCAGATGCTGCTCGAACTCGAAGATCTCGAGACCGATTTCGCCGCCAGCGTGCCGGATCTCGAGCTGCCCATCGTTGCTGACACCGACAAGGTCCGGGTGTTGCCGGTGCGTAAGTTCAACCCCAACCTGCCGCGCAAGCGGGTCGTTCGCGAGCCGTCTTGCGCATGCTGCCCGGGCTGCGGCGGCGATCTGCGCGCCATGGGCGAAGATGGCGACGAGATGCTCGATCTGGTCGCCCAGGCCTGGCAGGTTATGGAGACCATTCGACCCAAGTACAGCTGCCGGACCTGCGATAAAATCATCCAGGCGCCGGCGCCAGCCAAGGCCATTGCACGCGGTAAGCTCAGCTATGCCGCGCTCGCCCATATCATGATGGCCAAGTGGGGTTATCATCTGCCCTTCTACCGTCAGGTACAGATGATGGCCGCCAAGGGCGTCGATATCGAGCGTTCCACGCTTGCGCGCAGCGCCGGCTACGCCGCCGCTTTGCTCGATCCCATCTACAATCGCATCCGTGAGATCGGCCGTACCCGCAGCAAGATTCACACCGACGACACGCGGCTTCCGATCCTGGCGCCCGGCACCGGCAAGACCCACAAGGGCGCGCTCTGGGTTTATGTCGCCGACGACCGCAACTCGGGTTCGAAGGAGCCGCCGATCGCCTGGTATCGCGCCACCATGGGCCGCGCCGGCGAGAGCGTGATGAGCGAACTCGCCGGATTTGCCGGCACCCTCCAAGCCGACGGATTCAGCGGCTATAACCAGCTCTACAAGGGCGGCGCCATTCGAGAAGCAGCCTGCCTGGCCCATCTGCGTCGCAAGATATTCGACGTTCACGACAGCCAGCCGACCGAGCTCAGCACGACGGCCATGGCTGGTATCCAGGCGATCTACCGGATCGAGGAAGAGATACGGGGGCTCCCGCCCGCCGAGCGATTGGCCGCACGACGAAGGCGGACCCGACCACTGGTTCGCGCGCTGCGACGACAGCTCATGCGCCAGGGCAAGGGTTTGTCGCGCCATGCCGATATCGCCAAGGCCTTCGCCTATGGCACCAGGCGATGGCGCGCGTTCAATCGCTTCCTCTACGATGGCCAGCTCGAGCCCGACAACCTGATCGCGGAGCGGGCGATTCGTGGATTTACGGTCGGCAGGCGCAATTGGCTCTTCTCGGGCAGCTTCGCCGCGGCAGAGCGGTCAGCGGTCGTGCTCAGCATCATTGAGACCTGCAAGCTCTGCGGCGTCGATGCCGAAGCCTACATGGCCGACGTCACCGAGCGCATCCAGAATGATTGGCCAGCCTCGCGCTGGGACGAACTGATGCCGTGGAATTGGGTGCGCCGCCAAGAGATGCAGCTCTCCTTGGCGGCATGAGCGCGCTCGATGACATGGCGCTGTCGGACGAGGCGCTCGAGGCCTGGATGGCCGCCAAGACCAACCGCCCGCTGGTGCGGACCATGTCGGCGCTGGATGGCTTCGTAACGGCGGCGGTCACCGGGCCGCGCTACCCGGACCCGCAAGACTGGATGTGCCCGCTCATGGGGTTGCCGCGCGACGTCCTGGCCAAAGGGTCTGCAACCGATCACGCCGTGTTTGCCAGCGTCGCCAGGATCCACAACCGGATCAACGAGACGCTCTTCGACAGACCGCAGGATTATGCGCCCCGATTCGCAACCAAGCCCAGCGGCGGCATCGACCCCCGGCCGTGGTGCCAGGGGTTCTACGCGGCCATGAATCTCAACATCAAAAGCTGGAGACGGCTACTCGACCTCGACAACCCCAACCACGGCCTGCTGCTGCCGATCCTGATCTACTGCGTCGACAAAAGGGGAGGCCCGTCCTCGGCAAGCCCAGGCCGGGGCCCGAGACCGCGCGCTTCATCGAGCATGAGGCCTACAAAGACATCGCCCTCGTCATCCCCGCACTGCGCGAACTCCACTACGTCACCCGCTATGGCTATGGCAACCCGGAGTGATCGCCGCCGGCGCGCCGACTAACGGCTGACCTACCATAGACGCATCACAAGACGATATTGGGAGGTGCCTTGGCGCACCGCTTACCCACTTCCTTGCGCAGCCGGTCGATCTCCTGCTGCTCCGGCTTCATCTGCCCATGACCGGGAAACGCATGCTGCGGATCGGTCGAAAGCTCGCGCACCCATTTGCGCAGCACATTCTCGTGGAGATCGAGGTCGCGGGCAGCCTGGGACACCGCAACGCCCCGATCCTTGATCAATCTCACCGCCTCAAGCTTGAACTCGCGGCTGAACTTCCTTCTTTGCATTCCCACTCTCCAGTTCCGTTAAACACCTTATCTCGGTGTCCACGAAACCGGCAGCAGGCCAATGGGAGTGGTTCTCCTTGGCCCATCTCCCGCATCGCAAGGGGTATAGCTCACCGCCTAACGGCACAAAGGTTGAAGATCGGAACACGGGAACTCAGCTCGCCTGCCCAGATCGGAACTGGGCTAGCCGCGACGACCGGAGAAGGACGAGTCTGAGGGCGGAGCTTTCGTAGTAGTCGGAGCATGGGAAAGCCATGCACATGGCGAAGGGAAGCAGGAAGACGATAGACTTGTATGACGGAGAAATGATCCATGGACATGGATCGTCAAGCTGACGAGGCTTGGATACTCAGCGTTCAACGCAAACTCCATCAGTGGAGTCAGGCAAATCCTGACGACAAATGGCGGGACATGTGGGGTTGGTTAACCGACATCCGCACGATCCGCTGTGCTTGGCGGCGCGTGGCCGCTAATCGAGGCGTGCGCACCGCTGGGGTCGACGGGATGACCGTAGGGCGTATCCGCGCCAAATGTGGTGAAGAGCGCTTTCTGGAAGGATTGCAGGTTGAGTTGCGTCGTATCCATCCGAGCAGGACCGCGAGATTTTGGAGCTTCGCGCGTGGTAATATCGGTTCATGGAGATCGATGAGGATAAGATCGACGATGCGGTTTTGGCGCTGTTATGGCTGACGCTGCATAACGAGCGTTGCGCTTGGAAGGGTTTCGACTGGGCAACGACGGATCGGCTTCACGAGAAGGGCATGATCGGCGACCCAGTCAACAAGTCGAAGTCAATGATCCTTACCGATGAAGGGCTGGAGCGTTCGGAAGCGTTGTTCCGGAAGCTGTTTACGCGGTCGCCGCAATAGCGGTCCCTTTTGGTGCCTTCCATTTCCGCACTGTCCTTATTGACGTCAACAAGGACAGTCAGTGCGCAACCCCCACGAGGCCTACAAGGCGGCCTTGCTCGGATGCGTACGAAAAAGCGCCTATGGCGCCCTGACTCGACTATTCCTCGGCGAGGACGGCCTCTTCCTTTTCTGCATCTGGATGGTCCTGCTGTAGTAAGGCCGGATGTCGCCCCGGCAGAATCATTATGCTAACATTTTCGACATCGTCGGTCCGTGACGCGTTTACTGATGACCGGAAGCAATATGCGTGCCAAAGGAAAAACTCGCTTAATTATAAGGCAATCGATCGAAGCGGCTATGTCGCATCTCCAACATTGTCGTACATCGGACAATGCCAGGCGACATGTCACGGGGCGACAAATTGGCCTCTTCCTCAATCTGTATGGCTACGAACAACATGCGTGCTCTGATAAGGAGTTCTGGCCTTACTGGAGCCTCTGCTTTTGACATACTGCGTTGGCTACAATGAAGAGCAGGGATTCGGCCCGTGTTGACGAAGGTCCGTAAAGTCCTTTATGCTGCGCTGGAGAATACATGTTTGACATCGCAGGATGTGTCTGCGTCTCACCCAGTATGACCACGTGTACATAAGCCTCTACTGCAAAATTCCCGCGTTGGGATCTAACTGATCGGGTAAATCCGGAAATCCGAAGTTGTATAAGGTTACACGTGATCGCTAAAAATTTGCAGTTACTGAGCCTTGGGACGAAGCCGGCGTGCATACCTCTCGCAGCCTCCGATGTTTCCATCGTACTTGATGTCCTCAATCATGTCGGAGGATCCAACGATCACGTCGATTTTGCAGTGATCGTCGTAGATCTCGGTTGCTGTGCCTTGGGTCTCGACGTAGATCGGCTCCCCGTTCACATAGGCCGTGCCCGAATTAAACGTTGGAACAGTGTATGAGCCGGCGTCCCGGGTTACCCACGTGAAAACACGCTTATGGGCTATCATGCTCTCCGCATCGGGAAAGCTGAGAACGCGAAACGCCTCTTGATACGGTTGACCTCGTAACGATGTTAGGCCTGCATCCATATTTTCCATCGTGTGGCACCCATACAAAATCGACAGCGCGACTGACCCAATGGTCCAGAGCGAGGCGATGGCAGTTGCTTGGGCCAAACGTTTCAAATTCGAGTACATGCTGATCTCGCTCCCATTCTGATTCTTGTTCTCCGCAGACCGGATAGATGACTATCGGGATGGCCCGCGCCGTCAGCGTCTGCGCGGCTGCCACTGCGTGAAGGCTGAGTGGACCATTAACGCAAGAAACTGGATGACGCTCACCGCTCATTCTATCGTCCCGTGCAACGTTTACGTATCATCCGACGCAATCGTGCCAAAGGAATGAAGCTTTCAATTACAACGTGCCGCAAACTGCACGGGGAATGTGATGGTGCGCTGCGACGCGGCAACGGAAACGGAAACGGAACGAGTTCTCGTTCGCATTAGCGTGACGCAACTCGCATCCGGCCGGTTTGTCGGTAGCCTGCACAGCATTCATGGGACACGGTGAGGGCACCTGTTAAGCCGAACTCCGGTTAGTTCACAATCTGCGCGTTCAGATAGAGGCGGCAACGTGAATTTTCCATCCTGCACGCATTCTGACTCGCCGCCTCAGTTACCGAATTGTGACATCTTATCCAAGATCCACTCGCGCTCAGACGACACGCGCGTATACACACCGTACTTCAGCCGCTTTCCGCAACCGTCCCCAGTCGATACAATTCCAACCAAGATGGCGTCCTCTGGGCTATTGCCTTTGGTTAGAGGACCTCCACTGTCCCCTTGGCAAGCATCGGTCCCGCCGCTGATGCTTCCGGCGCACATCATCCCAGGAAAGATCCCCCCAGCATATGAGTCCGGACCATTGCACGTTTCGTTCTCTACGTACGGGACGGTGCCCTTTAGGAGCTGGTCTGATGGTTCTCCACCGTCTGACGATTCTCCAACGTCTAACGTATTTCCCCAACCCGACACGGTAAGTCCCTCGCCAATAGCAATTTGCGTACTGGAGGTAGCAAGGGGGATGATTGCTGCGGGCTGCGTACTGTCCACTCGCACCAGCGCCACGTCATGTTCACATGTGTCCGGGTTATATTCTTCGTGAACAAAAAAACTCTTTGCGTAGAACGAAACGCCATCATGGTAATCTGTAGCGCCTACCTTGACCTCGACCTTCACGTCGTCTTTTTCATCCGCTAAACAGTGCGCCGCTGTGACGATCCATCGCTCTGCGATCACCGATCCACCGCAAAAGTTCCCGTTAATAAGGAGTGCGACCTGCCAAGGATGCTCTTCGATCGTGGTCGGCTTGCCGTCCACGATTTTCTCTCCAAAAGCAATCGTGGGCTTCAGCGGTAAGTCCGGATCCCGGCACGTGACAGCATGGGCGTGTTGTCCACCAAAAAGGATAGCGAGCGCGCAGAGGGTATGACGGGAGATTGGTAGCATCGGTTCCTCGTACTATTTTGCTTGACATAACGGCCGCCTGTCGTGGGGCCAACCAGGTTGAAATAGCTAAAATACGCCCTCCTGCCTGCCAATCTCATTTGCTAGGTAGCAACCCCTCATCTCGGGTGTAGCCCCCATGTTCTTGCCTGAGATCAGGCGGGCTGTGTCGATCGGATCGGAATTGGCACTGACGCGGGAGCCCCCGCATCCACTCGTCTCAATGCGCCAAAGCACCATGCTTGATTTGTTCCAGCCACTCGCTTCGGTCGTTTGTTTCAAAGACGCTTGATCTCGATACCGTATTTCCTCAGCACGTAGCCAATCTGGCGCGGCGTCAGTCCAAGCAGGCGTGCCGCCTTCGCTTGGACCCAGCCACATCTTTCCATGGCCGCGATGACACGTTCGGCATCGGTCGTTCTCGCACCATTTAAGTGCACGTTCCGCACGCGGCCCCAGCGGGGCGATGGCCTCCCCGGCGTCGCGCAACAGAGGCCGAATTCGATCTGCGCGGCAGTGCACTCGCGCCCCGCCACCAGCATGCCCGCCGCCAGGCCGATCGCCTCTTCCTCGGTCGCCTTGCCCTGGTCGACCGCCGCGAGCAGATCCGTCAGCAGGTTGTCGCCCGGATCCTGGCGCTTGTCCCGCATCTTGCCGCGAATGTAGGCGCGCGGTTCTTCCCAGGCCAGGCGCGACGCGCTGCGCGGGCCGCTTTCATGCTCGTGCGTCATCACCTCGTCGGACAGCCCGGCGAAAAAGGCGTGATCCTCGTAGAGTACGCCCATCAGCGCGCTGATGACCATGGCCGGAAGCGGAAAGGAGAGGTGGCGCCGCAGGTCGGCGGGCTGGGGCTGGGCCGCCAGCGTCTCGAACAACTGCGCGGCGATCGCCTCGACCTGCTGCGCGAGCAGCTTCACCCTGCGGTTGCTGAAGGCCGGCGCCACGATCATGCGTAACCGGGCATGCTCGCCCCCTCGTGCGAGACCAGCCACCCCGGCGAACCGAGAATCACCGAATCCGGGGTGAATGCTGCCGGCGGCATTCCCGCGGGCCGGAACGCCGCGTCGGACAGCACCGCCTTGGCCTCGTCGTAGCCTGTCACCCACCAGCCTTCGTGCCCGGACGGGAAGCGCACGCGGTGGATCGGACCGTTGGCGCGTAGCGCCAACTTCTCGGTCGAGGGCTCGATGTGATCGACGCGCCATATCGGCAGCGTCGGCAAGGGTTGTTCGGACATGGTGGCAGTTCACTCTCTAAGCGATGGAGGGAGAAGGAAGGCAAATGGGTCCTGGGCTCATCCTTTGCCCCCCAGCGGCGGGCCGACCACCATAATGGCGGGCTCGGCCGAAAGCAGCTTCTTCGCCGCCGCCCTGACCTGGTCGAGCGTCACCTGCTCGATGAGGGCCGGGCGCCGCTGGATGTAGTCGGTGCCGAGATTGTCTAGCTGCAATTCGACAAGCGTGGCTGAAATCGAGCTGGAGGAACCCAGATTGTTGATGGCATAGGCACCGATCAGATACTTCTTGCTCGCTTCGAGCTCGGCCGATGTTGGGCCTGTGTCCACCAGCTCCTTGATTACTTGTCTTATCAGGTCGAGCGTCTCGGCCGCCCTGTCGGCGCGCGTCGATGTCGTCACGACAAGCGTGTTGGAATGCTGGTAGCCTTCCAAGCTAGAGGAGACACCGTAGGCAAGGCCGCGCTTTTCGCGCACTTCCTGGAAAAGACGTGAGGTAAATGGCGAGCCTCCGAGTATATTGTTTATCAGCTGCGCGGCATAGAATTCCGGGTCGCTGCGTCCGATGCCGGGAAAAGCCAGCTGGAGCGAAGTCTGGGGCAATGAAGTCTGGGGCAATGCGGATTTGACCAACGTCCACCCGCCGAGCTTCGGGGTGACATCAGATACGGGGGCGAGCGCCTGCTTCTGAGGCAAATCGCCGAACAACTGGTCGAGCCTTGCGCTCAGGGCTTTGGCATCAATGTCGCCGACGACCGCCACGTGCAGCCCGTCACGACCGAAAGCGGTCTTGTGGAAGGCGCTTAGATCGGCGGGCGTTATGTGGGCCAAGCTTTGCTTGGTGCCCTCGGGCGGCCGCGAATACGGATGCGTGCCATAGAGTCTGCGCAGCCAGGCAAGCTCGGCGATCACGTGAGGTTCGCGCTCGTTGGCGATGATTTCGGAGAGAAGCTGGGCGCGAATACGCTCGACCGGCTCCTTATCGAAGCGAGGCCTGTTCACCGCGAGCCTGACCAGATCGAAAGCGGCGTTCTGGCGCTCGGAAAGCAGGCGCATCGAGCCATGGATACCGTCGCGCTGCGCGTCGAAGCTCATCTCGGCGCCGGCATCGTCGAGCTGCACCTGGAAGGTCTCGCTGTCGAGATCGCCGGCGCCCTCGTCGAGCAAGCCGGTCATCAAATTGGCAAGCCCCTCCTTACCGGCCGGGTCCTGGGTGGTGCCGCCGTCGAAGACCAAATCCATGGTGACGATCGGCAGCGTATGGTCTTCAACCAACCAGGCGGTGATCCCCTTTTCAGATTTCACCTCCTGGATATTCATCGCCGCATGGGCCCTGAGCGCCGGCAGGATAAGGAAGAGGATGGCGAGAATGACGATGACCAGCGGGGTGGCGAAGCGCGCGACGCTGCCTTGTGCCGCTGAAAGCGGAAAAGGCAGGGCTTGTGCAAAGGCGGCACGGTGTTGGTTCATCGTCACATCAATTCTCCGTATTGGGCAAGAGAGGCAAGAGATAGCCGGTGGTCGAATGGTCGGACACGAGATAGCGGGCGGCAACGGCCTTGACCTGATCGGCGGTGACCTTGCGGATGCGGTCCGGCCGTTCCTCGACGTCTTTCAGATTGCCGCCGGTGGCAAGCGTGGAGCCATACATGCTGGCGATGGAGTCCTGCTGTTCGTGGGCGAAGATTACTGAGCGGACATAGCGGTCTTTCGCCTTGTCCAGCTCGTCGCTGGTGACGCCGTCCCTGGCGATGCGGGCGATCTCGGCGTCGACCGCGGCCTCGATGTCGGCAAGCTTGGCGTCGCCCCGCGGCGAGCCGTGAATGCTGAAGTAGCTAGCATCCAGCATGGTGCCCTCGAAATGGGCGCCGGCCTCGGCGGCAATGCCCTGTTTCACTACCAACTGCTGGTACAGCCGGCTGCGGGTGCCGCCGCCGAGGATTTCGGCCAGCAGGTCGAGCGCCTCGGCCTCGCCGCGCTCAGCGGTGCGATAGGACGGCACCACCCAATGCGTCGAAAAGTTCGGCACCGACACGCGCGCGTCGGTCAGCGTCACCGTGCGCTTAGTGTTCTGCCCCGGCTCGACCGGACGGATGCGGGTTAGACCAGGAGCCGCCGGCACCGTTCCATACGTCTTCTCGGCCAGAGCCTTTACCGTCTCCGGCGCGACGTCCCCGGCCACCACCAGCACGGCGTTGTTGGGCGTGTAATATTTGTCGTAGAAGGCCCTGGCGTCGCTCCAGTCCAGCTTCTCCATCTCCTGCATCCAGCCGATGACAGGTATTCGGTAGGGCTGGTTCTGCCAGAGCGTGGCGTCGACCGCCTCGCCCAGCACCGCCTGGGGATCGTTGTCGATGCGCGAGCGGCGCTCCTCGATGATCACGTCGCGCTCGGTCTTGATATCATCGTCGGTGATGCTGAGGTTGAACATGCGGTCGGCCTCGAAGCTCATCATCTGCTCCAACGCGGGAGGCGCCACCGTCTCATAGAAGGCGGTATAGTCCTGAGAGGTGAAGGCGTTGTGCGAGCCGCCGATCTCGGCCACCGCGCGGTCGCACTCGCCGGCGGCATGGTTGATCGTCGCCGCCTTGAACATCAGATGCTCGACGAAATGCGCGATGCCGGATTTGCCGGGCGGCTCGTCGGCGCTGCCGATCTTGTACCAGACCATATGGGTGACGATCGGCGCGCGGTTATCGGGGATGACGACCACTTCCATGCCGTTGTCGAGCAGGAAATTCGTTGCCTTGATGTCGTCGTTGGCCGCTAAAACCGGAGCGGTGGTCACAAACGCCAGCGCGGTCGCAAAAAGTGTCCCGCGGAGGCAGCCAAACCGAAGGGTTACTGATGGCTTCTCTTTTCGTGACCGGCCGATGGGCAAGGTTTGAGTCAAAGTGAGTTGTCCTTATTTTTGAAGGTGCTGCATGCTCATCGCCCTTAGTGGGACAAAGTGGCTCGTGGGCAGCCCCGGGCCAGATGGGCCATCAGCATGTTGCCAGGTCTGACTCGAGCGTTTTTGAGTGCATCTGGGAAACGTGAGGTGGCATTTTTTGTTGGGTGATCATGGGACGGCTTCTCCTTGGTCCGTGACGTGTTTGCCGATGATCCGGCGTCGTTTGCCATTTGGCGATCGTGCAACGCCGGACGGTATTGATAAGGTCTCCTAGTTCATAAGATCTCCTGACTGGTTGTCCCCACAACAACCCTTCTTGCAGAGCTAGCTGACAGTAGCCTGAAAGCTACGAGCGAGTTGCGCGACAGCGATCTTGAGTGGCCTCAAGGGTAAGCGCGTAGGCATCCCCACGTAGCGTGCAGGCGGTTGAGAGCTGGCTCGGCAAAATTGAACAGGGGTTTAAGTGGAATTTCTGCCTGAGCTGAGCCAGAGTGGCTCACGAACAGGAGCTGAAATGCCGAAACGAATTCGCCGTAACCATGCTGCTGGTTTTAAAGCCAAAGTGGCGCTTGCGGCCCTGAAAGGGGAAAAGACGCTATCGGAATTGGCGCAGCAATACGATGTGCATCCCAACCAGATCGCGGATTGGAAGAAACAGCTTCTTGAGGGAGCCGCGAGCGTGTTTAACGGTGGGGAGAAAGCGGCACCAGCGGTCGATGTGAAGGTTCTTCATGCCAAGATCGGCGAATTGACGCTGGCCAATGATTTTTTAGGCTCGGCGCTCGACAAGGCCGGGCTGTTGGCGAGCGTAAAACGATGATTGATCGCGACCATGACTTGCCGATTACAAAGCAGGCTGCCGAATTGGGGATCAGCCGGGGCAGCGTCTACGCCTTGCCTCGGCCCGTGTCAGCCGCCGATCTGAAGCTGATGTGCCGGATCGACGAATTACACATGGATTATCCGTTCGCCGGCAGCCGGCTGATGCAAAAACTCCTGAAGCGGGAGGGCTATGAAACGGGCCGCTTACACGTGCGAACCTTGATGAAGCGCATGGGCATAGAGGCGCTTTATCGCAAACCGCGCACCAGCAAGCCCGGGGATGGGCACAAAATCTATCCCTATTTGTTGCGCAAACTGCCGGTCACCCGGCCCAATCAGGTCTGGGCGACAGACCTGACCTATATCCCGATGGCACGTGGGTTTTGTTATTTGGTCGCCATCGTCGACTGGTTTACGCGCAAGGTTCTGTCCTGGCGGCTCTCCATCACGATGGACACGGCGTTCTGCATTGAAGCACTCGAGGAGGCGCTCGCCCGATATGGCAAGCCGGAAATCTTCAACTCCGACCAGGGCAGCCAGTTCACCAGCATCGAGTTCACCAAGATCCTGCTCGATCAGAAAATCCAGATCAGCATGGATGGTAAGGGCGCCTGGCGCGACAACGTCTTCGTCGAGCGCCTATGGCGAACCGTCAAATACAACGAGGTCTATCTCCAGCCTATGAAAGCGTCAGCCAGGCACGTGCTTCCATCGGTAAATTCCTGACTTTTTATAACCAGAGACGACCTCATTCGAGCCTTGACGACAGAACGCCCGATGAGGCCTACTTCACCCCAATGACGCTCCCGAAGCGGCCTAAACACAGGTAGGATTCCACTTATAAATCGGGAAATCCTGTTCAAACAAACCGAGCCAGCTCTGTTGATGGTCATTTTCAGCATGAATCATGCGGAGAATCCTATGAGCGACAGTATGAGCCATCATCGAACATTCGAGATTTTGACGGCGGAGCCTGTGCCGTCCCGACGCAAGCCGCGCCATCGGTCGGACGAGAGAAGGCACGGCTTGTCGCCGAAGCGTTCTCGCCAGGGGGCAATGTCTCGGCGGTTGCGCGTTCCGAGGGGCTGGACCCCTCGCAGCTCTATGCGTGGCGCCGCAAGGCGCTTTCGTCGGGCATGGTTGCGCCACTGACGGAGGGAGCGAGCAAGCCGGCGAAGTTCACGCGCTTTGAAGCGGTGGGCAGCGACACGGTGGAAATCGTCATTGGCGACGCAGTGGTGCGCGCCGGCGGCGATGTCGATCCTGATCGCCTGGCGAGGATCATCCGCGCGGTTCGTAAGGCATGATCGCTTCCGGTGTGGTGGTTTACGTGTCGTGCCAGCCGGTCGACTTCCGCAAGGGCGCGGCATCTTTGATGGCGCTGGTCAGGGATGGCGGCCTGGACCCATTCTCGGGGGCACTTCACGTATTCCGTTCGAAGCGTGCGGACCGGGTCAAGACGCACCGCCCGCCTCGGCGAGAGCCAGTTGGTGATCGGCTTCGCGGCCGGCGGTGAACCCGGCTCGCGCCTGTCGCGCAAACTCGCCATGCCGGTGAGCGGCGACACGCTGTTGCGGATGATCCGCGCGGCCGGGTTCGAGCCGCCGGAAGCGCCGCGGGTGGTTGGCATCGACGACTGGGCCTGGCGCAGAGGACAGCGCTACGGAACGATCATCTGCGATCTGGAGCGCAACCGCGTCCTCGATCTGTTGCCCGACCGAAATGCCAACACGGTCGCGTCATGGCTGAAACGTTATCCGGGCATCGAAGTCATCGCTCGCGATCGCGCCGGCATTTATGCTGACGGCGCCCGTCGTGGTGCTCCCCATGCAACGCAGGTCGCCGACCGCTGGCATCTTCTCCAGAACCTGGGCGAAGCGTTGCGTCTGGCCCTCGGCCGCCATCGCAAAGCGGTCAGTGGCGCCGGAAAGGCGATGATGGCCGAGATGAGTGGCGATGCCGACGCCAATCCGGAACCATCAGTGGAGACTTCCCCGAAGCTTGATGGCCTGCGCCGGTCGCGCCGCAACCAGCGCAGTGAACTCTATGCTGAAGTCCTTGATTTGCGGACGACCGGCATGTCGCCGCGACAGATCGCGCCCCGGACCGGCATGAGCGTGAGAACGGTCGAGCGCTGGCTTGCAGCGGGCGGGGAGCCCGAGCACCGGCGGCCGCCCGCGCGCTCGGTTTTCATAGATCCTTTCCAGGAGTATCTCGAAGGACGCTGGCAGGAAGGCCAACGCAACGGGTTGCACCTGTGGAGCGTGTCGAAGACGGTCGAAAACCGCTGACAAACGACGACACGAGCTGAAGCGCTGGAAAGAGCAAAGGCGGCCGCCCGCGCGCTCTTCAACTAGCGCTGTAGCGGGCGGCCGCCTTTGCGGCGCGGTGCTGATCACGTGAGGTTGAGAAGGCGGTAGACGCGGGGCACGTCTCCAGGCGCCCTGAGGCGGCTTTCGACGTACCCCGCCATGCGCCTGCCTTGTGGTATCTGCGGGTAATCAGCGCCGCAGAAACAATCCGGCGTAACACCGATCTCAACTGGCAAGTCCGGGCTCGGTGTCACGCTCCACTGACGGTGCGCGACCTGCATTATCGCATTGTCAGCGCATTCCGTCGACCTTTTCCCCGAACTCCCAGCGGCGCTCCGAAAGGACCGTCGCGGATGCTCACGGGCCGCTTCTTTCTGTGCGGCCACTGCCGTTCGCAGGTAACGATCTGCCGCAGCTGCGACCGGGGACAGCGCTACTGCGGCCAGGACTGCGCCCGTGCTGCCCGCCGCGAGAGTGTGCGCGAGGCGGGGCGACGTTATCAGCGCAGCCGCCGTGGACGCCTGGCTCATGCGGTCCGGGCCCGACGATATCGGGCTCGGCACAATAAAGTGACGCATCATTCTCCACCTGCATCTCCTGCCGGTTCACTACTGGTCAGTCCCTCGAACGATGTCGTCGCTGCTTTTGCTGACGTCGTCGGGCGGGCGACGACATCGGTCATGCCCACGCCGTGCTGTCGGCGCTGCGACTGTCGACTGTCGCCGTTCGTTCGCACCGGCTTCGTGCGTCGCCGGGGGGCTCGTTATGCCCGTGAAGCTGACTACGCAGACGGAGAGCCCGCATCATGACCATCAGCCCCGAACTGGAAGCGCAGATCCTGCGCCTGTATCACGCCGAGAAGTGGCGCTGCGGCACCATCGCCAGGCAATTGCATGTCCATCACACGACGGTGCATCGCGTTCTGGCCCAGGCGGGATTGCCCCGGCACAAGCCGCTGCAGAGAGCCTCAATCATTGAACCGTATCTTCCATTCATTGAGCAGACGCTGGAAAAGTTCCCCTCGCTGACCGCCAGCCGCCTTTATGCGATGGTGCGCGAGCGCGGCTACCGGGGCTTGCCGACGCACTTTCGGCACCTGGTTGCCCTGCACCGTCCCCGCAAGCCGGCCGAGGCGTTCCTGCGGCTACGCACATTGCCGGGCGAGCAGGGACAGGTCGACTGGGCCCACTTCGGTCACATCGAGATCGGCAACGCCCGCCGGCCGCTCATGGCGTTCGTGATGGTGCTTTCCTACTCACGCGACATCTACCTGCGCTTCTTCCTCGACGCGCGAATGGAAAACTTCCTGCGCGGTCACGTCGGCGCGTTCAACACATGGTGCGGGCTGCCCAGGGTCCTGCTCTATGACAATCTCAAGAGTGCGGTGCTCGAGCGCCAGGGCGATGCGATCCGCTTCCATCCGACGCTGCTTGCCTTCGCCGGCTTCTATCGGTTCGAGCCACGTCCTGTCGCGGTTGCCCGGGGCAACGAAAAAGGCCGCGTCGAGCGCGCCATACGGCATATAAGGGAAGCATTCTTCATCGCCCGCAGGTTCACCGATCTCGACGATCTGAATGCCCAGGCCGAACAGTGGTGCCGCAACCAGGCAGCCGACCGGCCATGCCCCGAGGACCGGACGATGACGGTCCGCCAGGCGTTTGCGCAAGAGCAGCCACTGCTTCTGCCGCTGCCCGCCAACCCATACCCCGTCGAGGAGCAGGTCGCCGCCAAGGTTGGCAAAACGCCCTATGTGCGCTTCGACCTCAACGATTACTCGGTACCGCATGCTCATGTCCGGCGCACGCTCAGCGTGCGCGCCGATCTCGGCCTGGTCCGCGTCTTCGACGGCGCAAAGATGATCGCCAGTCACCGTCGCAGCTATGATCGTGACCAGCAGATCGAGGACCCTCAGCACCTCAAGGCTCTCGTCGCAATCAAGCGCGAGGCGCGCCAGCATCGCGGCCTCAACAGCCTGACGCGCGCCGTGCCGGCCTGCCAGACCCTGATGATCCGGGCCGCCGAGCGTGGCTCCAATATCGGTGCGATCACAAACGCGATGCTGAAACTGCTTGACCTGTACGGCGCGCAGGAACTGCAGGCCGCCGTCGAGGAAGCTTTGCACGCCGGCGCCTCCCATTCGAGGTCGGTTCGCGACGTACTGGAACGCCGCCGGGTCGCCCGTGGTGCTCCGCCGCCGGTCGAAACGAGCCTGCCCGAACACGTGCGGCGCAAGGATACGACGGTACGGCCGCATCGCCTCGACAGCTACGACCAACTGACCCTTGGAGGCAAAGATGATGAATAATCCCGACATCCTGCTCAACCGGGCCAAGGCGTTGCGCCTCAATGGCCTGATCACCCATTGGGACGAAATCGCTGACGCGGACTGGCTGGCCGCCGTCCTTCAATGGGAAGAAGAGGAGCGCTCCGACCGTTCGATGCGGCGACGCATGCGTGCCGCCAGGCTCGGCCACTTCAAGCAACTGTCCGATTATGACTGGCACTGGCCGCGCCGCATCGACCGCGCCGCCGTCGAGGATCTGATGACCCTGTCCTTCATGAACGATGCCGCCAACATCGTCTTTATCGGCCCCAACGGCGTCGGGAAATCGACACTTGCTCGCAATGTCGCTCACCAGGCGCTCATCTGCGGTCACACCGTCCTCTTCCGAACCGCCAGCGAGATGCTCGGCGAACTCGCCGCCCTCGACAGCGATGCAGCCTTGCGCCGACGGCTTCACCACTACGCCGCCGCCGACGTTCTTGCGATCGACGAGGTCGGGTATCTGTCCTACTCGAACCGTCATGCGGACCTGCTGTTCGAGCTCATCAGCCGGCGCTACGAAAAACGCTCAACCATCATCACCACCAACAGACCCTTCGCTGATTGGTCGGAGGTCTTTCCCAATGCCGCCTGCGTCGTCAGCCTCGTCGACCGCCTCATGCACCGATCCGAGGTGATCTCCATCGAAGGCGATTCCTATCGCTTCAAGGAAGCGGCCGAGCGATCAAAGGCACAGCGCGAAAAACGCACCAGCCGCTCCTCCGGCGAAAAGGTGCCCGCGGCATGAAACCAGATCCTCAACCGTCCGGCCTCAGTCGTGGAATCCACTTCCTCATCAATCCCGAATGGACACCCGAACAGGCGCTCGCTGTCTTCGAGCTCCTCAACGATCTCGCCGATAGCATCTGGTCGCACTACGGCGTCCAACTCCAGGAACTTATCCAGGAGCAGCAACGAACACCGACCAATCACAGCGATATCGAAAAAGCCCCGTCCTCGCTCTGAAGCACACATCCTCGACACTCGGCGGCCTGCGAAGGCCGCCTTTTTGTTCCGTCCACAAGCACCAAACTCTTGTCGTCGTTTAGCCGCGCTTTTGAAAAGCCATCAACAGGAGCGAAATCAAGCGCCGCGGCTTTGCAGGCAGCAGGGCGACCGTCTACAGGTGGACCGCCGCCCGCCAGCAGTGCTCATCGACCGCTCCGCCAAATGCCCGATGGCGGCCGCCGTCGCGCCGAAACTGTGCATGGCTGCTGAGGGAAGACCCGACTTTGCTCGATCAGCAGACCGAACAATTCTTGGGCCATCTCTATGACTGCGCGCCGGAGCTCTTGAAGGCGGGTGACCTGGCCCGACGTTTCGCTGCACTGATACGCGGCGACGACGATGCCAGCCTCGAGCAATGGATTGAGGACGCCACGGACAGCGAACTGGCTTCACTTGCAGCAGGCATCGGCCGTGACATTGCGGCTGTTCGGGCCGCAATCACCCAGCCCTGGAGCACCAGTCCCGTCGAGAGACAGATTAACCGTCTCAAGACCATCAAGCGCCAGATGCATGGGCGCTCCGGGTAGTCAGTTGCGGTGCACGCGCACGGTCTGGCGGGACGGATTCACCGAGCAATTTCTGCTCGCAATGACCCCGAGCTGCCGATACCGCCTCGCCTGGATGGGGACGCCTGAGTTCGCCATGTCTTCTGGAGAGCCGGATGCGTAACGAAAGGCGCAAGTCCGGTTCGGGAAGAGGCGGTGAGAAACCGGTCGCCGAGAGGCGACACGGCGCTTGCCGCCTACTTTTATACGTCACCGTGTTCCGCGGTGATTTAGGGGAAGGGGCCTCGGTCGCCGAACTTCAGAACCTCAGTCGCACCAAGCGCGAGGCCAAACTAGACGATCGATTCCATGAATCCGGCTTGGAAGGAACAATCAGTTGCTTGGTGGATTCCTCGTTTGCGATTGGCGAAACGAGGAGCAGCATCATGGCAGGACAGCGGCGTGTGATCGAGTTGGCGATGAACGAGGAAGAGGTTGTGCAATTGGGCGCGATATCGCGCTCGCGCACGGAACGCGCGAGCCGGGTGGCGCGCGCGCAAATGCTGCTCAACTATCGTGAAACACCGTCGTTCTTCACGGTGGGGCGAAGGCTGGGGGTTCATCATCAGACAGTGCAACGCTGCGTCGAACGGGCGGTGGACTATGGCCCGCTGGCCGCACTTGATGACCGGCCGCGACCGGGGAAGGAGCCTGTGATCACGCCGGAGGCTAAGGCTTGGCTGGTATCGTTGGCCTGCGACAAGGCCAAGGACCACGGCTATCCGCACGAGTTGTGGACGACGCGGTTGCTGGCCCGCCATGCGCGCGAGCACGGCCCGACGGCTGGACACGCCTGTTTGGCCAGTCTGGTCCAGGGCACGGTGTGCAAGATCCTCGGCAAAGAGGAAATCAAGCCGCATAAGGTGCGCTATTATCTTGAGCAACGAGACGCCGAGTTCGAACAGAAGATGGCCGAGGTTCTGTGCGTCTATCGTGAAGTCGAGGTCCTGAAAAAAGCCTCTGCCAATTCGAACAGGCGGCGCAAGCTGGTGGCGATCATCTCGTGCGATGAAAAGCCCGGAATCCAGGCCATCGCAACGACGGCGCCGGATTTGCCGCCCGTGCCTGGCGCCTACGCCACCTTCGCGCGCGACCATGAATACAAGCGCCATGGCAGGCTCAGCCTGTTGGCCGGGATTGATTTGCTTACCGGCAAGGTCCATGCGCTCGTGCGAGATCGCCATCGCAGCCGCGAGTTCGTCGAATTGCTCAAGCTCCTCGATGCTGCCTACCCGGTCGGGACCGCAATCAAGTTGATCCTCGACAATCATTCCGCGCACATATCGAGAGAGACCAGAGCCTGGCTCGCTACTCGACCGGCCGGCCGCTTCGAACTCATCTTCACTCCTAAGCACGGCTCGTGGCTCAATCTTATTGAGGGCTTCTCCAAGTTCGCTCGCTCGGTGCTGCGCCATATCCGGGTGACCTCGAAACATGAGCTCAAACAGCGCATCATGGCTGGTATCGACGAGGTCAATCGCCATCCCGTCATCCACACATGGTCCTACAAACTCGCCGAGGCCGCCTGATATGATTCGAACCAAAGAAACGCAGGACTAGATGCTATCAAGGACGCCTGTACGGCCTATATCCAAGGACCGATGGCGGCGGCCTTGACTGAATTGGTACCTGCCGCCGCAGAGCGCACGGGACTGCCGCTCGGAGACTTTCAGGTACGAACTGACGACGATGACAAGCAGATTGATATCCGACCGCAACGCCTGTTGAGAGGTATGTCCGTCCGGCAGTGAAGATTGAGTCAGGCGCCAAGTCAAGTAAGCACTCGAGCTAAATCACCCCGATCGGGTTGATACCGGCGCTACTAACGTTTTCCTTATGTGATCGTCCCGAACGGTTCTTTTTCTTTCCAAAGGCCGCTTCGAATGATAGATTCGTCCCGATAGGGATGAATATGCAGACGATAACCGACAGCAAAACCCTCGGCCTCCGGATCCGGCAGGAACGCAAATCGCAGGGCCTCACACAGGAACAGCTCGCCGGCCTTACCGGCGTCGGCGTGCGTTTCGTGCGCGAACTGGAAGCGGGGAAGGAGACCTGCCAACTTGGTCGTGCGCTCCAGGTGGCCAGCGCCCTCGGCCTCTTCCTGTCGGTCGGCCGCCGACGGGATAGCGGGTCATGACTCATCTACTGGACGTATATTTCAGGGAGACCAAGGCCGGCATTCTCAGCCAGGACGAGGACGGCGCGCTGGGCTACGCCTATTACGCCGACTATCTCGCCGGGCAGCAGCCCCGCGTCATTTCCTTCTCGATGCCGCTGCGGGAAGAACCCTATGCCGACCGGGTCGCGCGTCCGTTCTTCTCGGGCCTTCTTCCGGACGAGGGCGCGCGGCAGCGTCTTGCCGGAGCGCTTGGCCTTTCGGCTGGCAATGCGTTCGGCCTGCTCGAGGTCATCGGTGGCGAATGCGCGGGCGCCTTGTCGTTGTATCCAGCTGGTGAAGCGCCGGCTCCTTCCGACGATGACGAGGCTCTCAGTGCAGAGCGACTCAAGGAAATCATCGGCAAGCTGCGCGAGCGGCCCCTGCTCGGGGGAGAGGAGGGCGTTCGTCTCTCACTGGCCGGCGCCCAGGACAAGCTCGCGGTGATCGTCGAAGGCGAGACGATCCGGCTAGCCAAGGGCGGCCGCCCAACCACCCATATTCTGAAGCCGGTCATCCAGGCGCTGGAAGGAACCGTCGAGAACGAGCTCTTCTGTCTGCGCCTGGCAGAGCGTCTCCAACTGCCGGTTCCAAGGGTCGAGATGCGCCGTGCCGGCGACACCGCGTTTCTTCTGATCCAGCGCTATGACCGTGCGCGGACTGACGGCGGACACATCGAACGATTGCACCAGGAGGATTTCTGCCAGGCGCTCAGCGTTCCACCCGAACTCAAATATGAAGAAGAGGGCGGTCCCGGTACCAAGAGCTCGCTGGACCTGATCGATCGGGCCTGCGCACGACCGGCGGCGGACCGGTTGCGCTTCATCCGGATGCTGATCTTTCATTATCTCGTGGGCAATGCCGATGCGCACGGAAAGAATTACGCGCTGCTCTATGACGGCGATACGCCGAATCTCGCCCCACTCTACGACGTGGTTTGCACCGCCGCCTATCCGCGGCTGGCCAAGAAGCTCGCCATGGCGATCGGCGGACGATCCGTTCCCGACACGATCCAACTGAAGCACTGGCTGACGCTCGTTCCCGAAACCCGGGGCGCGCAACGCCTTCTCATCCGCGATATCGCAACCATGGCCGGGCGCATTGGAGATGAGGCCGACGCTTTGCTCGCGCAGCTGGCGAATGTAGGGGCGGACCACGCCATTCTAAAATCCGTGCGCGCAGTCATCGCGACCCGGGCAACGCACCTTTTGCGGATGACCGAAGGTGGATGACGCCTGAGGGTCCACAGGTAACAGACCTTGCTTCGCTCAACCCTTGTCGGTCTCGGTGGCGGAAACTGGGAATGAATCCCGGTAGATCGATCAGGACGGCAACTTCTTCCTGCTGGGCGAGGAGCCTTAATGGTCTCCACCAAGGGATACATCCAAGCGCGGAACCGCGCGTGCCTACAGGGGCCATTGTCATCGATGCGGCGGCCACGGCTGCCTAATCGGCAACGGGCAGACCACACCTATTGGCGACAAAAATGAAAAGGATCGTCGAACTCAAGAAGGTTTGGCCCCGCCTATCCGAGCCCACATGACGGAGTTCGGCATCATTGCGGCGAAGGGCGCACAGAACGTCGATCGATTGAAGGAACAACTGGATCTGCTGCCGGAAGTGGCCCGGATGCCCGTGAGTTTGCTCTTCGATCAGTTGGCTGTTAGCGGTCGTCAGGAAGTGCGCATAAACGGTGCCATGTGCTGTTTGGGGTTTTCCTGTGAGAGAGGTAGGGACCTGCTGATTTCGTTTAATCGGTCGGGGCATTGAGGTTTTGGATCTCCTGCTGGATGTCGAGGGCGTAGCATAACCAGATCTTGTCGCGCAGTTCGGTGAGGAGCTCGAAGACGGCGAGCGCCTGGTCGGGTGTCAGTGCGACGGCGTCGCCGCACACTACCAGCCTTCTCGACCACCTCATGAATATGGACCAGGCTCCCGGCCCAAGGATGCCACGGGTAAAAAAGCTCGTGCTCCGCGATCTCGTGTTGCCTCACGTAATTTTGTTACCGGCTGCCTCACCAAGAATGTTACCCGCTCGCCAGACGTGTGGAATCTGAAGCGAGGTATGGCGCTGGGCCGCTGACCTCGCCGATGAGCCGCTGCACGGCTTGTTGTCGCCACGCCCTTACTCGCTTCTGCAGCGTGTGAAGCTGGCGCAAGCTGTATCGTCCGGGGTGACGGGCCTGGAACTCGACGAGAAGTTCAAGTGCTGTCTGATCGGGACGCTCTTCAAGGCATCGTGCCATCTCTTCCCAATGGTCCTTAAAGATGTCTGGACGTCGGCCACGCGGTTTGTCGTTGAGCCGACGATACGTCTTCGGCCCAACGACAACACCGCGTGCGCGAGCTGCTTGGCGCCACAGATTGACCCGTCGGACGAGTGTTTTGTACTGCTTGCGGGTAAATCGACCTGGAAACTGGACACACAGCTCTTCGAAGAGTTGCGTGGCATTGATGTTGGGGAATTCTTCCAATCGGCGGCAAACGATCGGCCACACCATGCGGAGCGCCTGGACGCGGGCTTGGCCAGGCTCGGCGTAGACCGGCTTCGGCTTCTCCTGCATCTTCGCGGCTTTCGCGGCAGGAGTGGGTGAGATCACCGGCTTGAGCGCGGCGGTGGGAGCCGCAATAAGGACTTGCGTCGAGACCTTTTGTAGACTTCGTAGGTAACGCGGTTTGGCTTCGGTGGAGAATGTCGGACGGATTTCGCCCGCATGCCAGGCACTCGACAGGCTTGCTACGAACGCGGCCAGGTCGGGTGGTTCGGATGTCGGCGGCGGCGGTGTTTCGCCGTCAGCCAGGGCTGCGAGATAGGCCTGCACAGCTCGTATCTCCTCCAGAAGCTTCAGCGGATCGAGGTCGGCGGCGATCTCGCGCAGCTTGCTCTTGGCAGCCATCGGGATGCCCTCCGCCTGCAGGAGACGCTCACAGGGCGTCTGCGGCGGATGATAGCGCTTGGCCACCTTCGCTCCGTCGCGCTGCTTGGCAGCCAGCTTGAACGAGGGCTGGAAGAAGTTCACAAACAGCCGGGATGCCCCGTAAAGGCGCGTGATCGCTCTGGCCGCCGCCAAGCCTTCAAAGCGCCGATAACCCAGGAGCTTCCGTACAACGGCGCCATTTTTCTGCTCTATCCACGCTTGGTCGTTCTTACGGTAAGGCCGCGAGCGAGTGAGTTCGATGCCGTGACCAAGGCAATATTCGATCAGCCTGTTGTTGACGAACTCGCTGCCATTATCCACATCCAGCGCTCTCAGGGCAAAGGGCAAGCCCATGCGGATGCGCTCGAGTGTCTCGACCACGAGGGTGCCTTCTCGGACCACGATGGGCGCGGCCTCCGTCCATCCGCTCGCGATATCGGTCAGAACCAGGCTGTGAACGTAGCTACCGCGGTTGGCCTCTCCGCAATGAGCAACCAGGTCCATTTCCATGCTGCCGGGAAGCGGCTCGTTCCAGTCAGCAAAGGTGCGCATTTTGATGCGCCGCCGCGGCTCTGGCACAACCCTTGGCGGCTTTTTCGTACGCATGGTGCGCCTCGGCATCTGGAGCAAGCGGTCGATCGTCGCGGCGCTCATAGACAGGATCTTGTGGCGTATCTCCTCCGCGAGCTTCAAATGATCGTTGCGTTCCAGCGCCGGCAATAGAATGGGCAGCAGTGCCTTAAGGCGCTTGCCGCAGACTCGATCTGAAGCTTCCCACAGCACAATCAACGCGCCCCGAGCGGCCTCGTCATAGAGCGACGGGCGTTGACGGGTCTGCCGGCTCCTCGGCTGCGGGGGGCTGTTCAGGACACGGATTGCGGACTTTTCATGATAACCCGTCGCCGCGATGAACTCCTCCAAGATCCTGCGCTTGTCCTTGTTCGCTGCGGCCGCATAGCGAACCCTGACCGCATTGGCGAGTTCCATGCGAATAGCATGCGTCATCTTCGTCGTCATGATGCCTCCCTCGTGGTGAGAGCATCATCGCGGTATTCGCCTTCACGGGTAACATTTTAGGTGAGGCAACCAAGACGCGCGGTAACATTTTCTTTGAGGCAATGCGACACCGCGATCCCGTGGGCGTTCTGTCGTCGTGTTGTACAACGAGGTGCGCCCGCATGGGGCGATCGGGCACAAGGTCCCGATCTCGTTGCTCAATCACGATGGCGCCGCCAGCCCGCCATCGTGAGAAAGCCGGGAAACTCCACCTTCCGGCGGTCCAGAGAATGGTATCGGAGCAGGCGCAATTGCTGGCCGCCATGTACGGCGTCAAACGTGTCGTCGATGTCGAGCGCAATCCGCTTCGGCACCTGCCGGAAGGAAGCGCAATAGAGATCGACCATCGCCCGCCCCATCGCGACCAGCTCCCGCACGCCGGGCAGGTTCTCCAGCCGGCAGATCGTCGACTGGGAGGCCAGATCCCGACCCGACGGCAGCGCATCCTGGGCCATCTTGAAGACCGGATCGGAGCGCAGCTGGTTGGCGTCATTGCCATCCTCATAGCCGGCGGCGATCATCTTCATGCGAAATCATGTCCGCCAGGCTGTGGACGACCTGGTCCGGGCAGCGCGGATCATCGATGCAACGCGCCAGACGGTCGGCCACCCGCAGTCGTTTTTCCACCTCGGCCAGCACCAGAACGCCACAGTTGGAGGACAACATGCCGCCGTTGAAACGGGCGACGACGGACTTGCCGCCCACTGATGACAAACCGCTCAGCGGCAGGGTAAGATCATTCATGGCGGGTGTGGTCTCCGGGAAATGATTCGGATCGGCTTTAGCAACCAAATCCTACGTCATTTCAATGGCTTGCGCCACATCCGCCAACCACCCTGAATTTTTCGGGCTAGATAGCTCACGTGTTGTTGTTGGTGGGCGCCCCGGCAACCGCTTCATCTTGTCAACCAGCCGCTCCAGCGATCCCGCGCGTTCCAACTCCGCAAAGAAATGATGCGGCGTGACGCTACCCAGCCGGTGCCTCTCGGCCAGTTTCCACACATAGGGATAGTCGACCATGAAATTGGATCGAGGCGACGCCTTGGATGGTCCAGCCTTGGTCAGGATGCCGCCGCCCACGAGCCGATCGGGAAGGAATTTGCCACCGAGAGCCATGCCGCCGATGCGTTGCCGGCCATGTTCTTCCACCGATCGGGCATACTGCAAACAACGTCCCATGTGAATGAAAAAGACCGTTCAGAACAACGCTACAGCACGGGCTCTCACGGCGGGAATCCGAAGTTGTGACTGCAGGGGGAAGCGCCTTAGGCTTGGGTGGCATGCTTGTCTCACGCCAGTGGATTGGGATGTGGTGTGCCCGTGCTGACTTCCTCTGGCGAGCCGGCCCACCGCGGGTTTGGTTACCACCCTTGTTTGACATTCTCCGTTGCCCAGCAGCCTACAATGCTTCCTACGCCCAACCTGGTCGCTGCAGCAAACCAGTGTCATTGAGGGATTCGAATAATCGCCTCAAAACCATCCTCGCGACCTGGGGCAGGCGAGGCAAATTCAAGGCTGCCCCCGACGTGCTTGATAACATGATTAGCGAGGGGTAGACCAGGGAAGTCCGGCTGAGTCTTACGACGCTCATATTCATATCGCTCTGTTATTTCGTCAAGGTCTGGGAGGGGCACCACCGGTCCTGCGTTTACAATGGCGATAGTTCCATTAGCTCGGACGGAAACTGTTGCCAGGGTATCGGGCAGTCCATGTGTGAGTGCATTGTCGAGTAGGTAATGAAGCGCGAGGTCAACCGCAAGGGCGTCTTCAAATTTGCGCACCAAAGAGGGGCAGCCGTCGACGTCAAGGATTAGCCGTCCGGCAAACCACGGCTTTTTCAAGAGGTCATTAACCTTTGACCGAACCTCTCGGACAAGATCGACGTGGTCTAGGACCGATTCGGCCACGAAACTGTACCCGACGCCACGCACTGTCGCTATTCGGTCCCCGCCGATCTTCTTGCGGAGCCGGCTAACATAAACCTCCACGGTGTTGCTCTCAATCTCCGAACCCAAGGAAAAGAGTACGTCCTCGATCTTCGCCTTCGAAACTAACGTTCCGGGCCGGCGCAGAAGGCAGTTGAAAACTGTCCATTCGCATGCAGTCAGGTAGACCGGCTGCCCGTCGCGCTCGCAGCGCCGCTCGGCCGAGTTTATTGACAGCGTCCCGACACAATATGGCTCCGGGAACTTCCCATGACGACGCCCCACGGCATGAATGCGCGCGGAAAGTACGCCGAAATTGAACGGCTTGGCCAAATAGTCGGCGGCACCAGCGTTGAGCCCCTCGATTTCGTCCTGATCGCGGCCTGCCACGATGATGACCGGTGCCGAATCAGGCCGCTTCTTCATCTCCCGCAGGTAGTCGATGCCGTTGCCGTCTGGCAGCTCAATGTCGAGCAGAACAAGGTCGTAGGCGAACAGACTTGCTTTATCCCGCGCTTCGGACAGGTCCTTGGCCCAGTCGACCGCGTGGCCCATCGTATGTTCGCGTACATCGCGGACAAAGTCCTCGTTGTGTCCAATGAGCAAAATATACATGCCGAGCTCCATTAATATCGCAGGGTTCATGCCTAATGACGGAACCTGACGCTACGCTGAACCCCCGTGGCGCAAATGTCCGGCGGCTTTCAAGCTGCCGTCAGCTACGGGTGTTAGAAGCCCGTTACGGAACAACCAAAAAAGGCAAATTATCGACGCCATTCTTTTCTCGGCACTTTTTATTCATGTGACCACCGTTGGCGCTGCATCGGCCGTCGGCAAATCCGACGTTGGGATCGCCGAAAGGCGACCCTGCCAAGCGGTACTGACCAAGCTTGAAGCGGCCCGAAGGCAGATCGGGCGGCGGCGCGACGCTCAGCAATTCGCGCGCGAGTGCGAGGCTGACCTTGCGAGAGCCGCCGGCGAGCAAGCCGTAGTGCCGGATGCGGTGGAAGCCACGCGGCAGGATGTGGAGCAGGAATCTGCGGGCACAGAAGAAAAAGCCCGCTGCCGGGAGGAGGTGGCAGCGGGCTTGATTTGAAATGCAGCGCGGGAGGAGGTGCACTGCATTCAGCGTCGGCATCGCATCTGGGAGGAGTAGATGGCCGACAGGAGGATCATATCGGTTGCCGAAAATATTGCAATGCACAAAACTGTGTATCGCACCTGCGAACACGTTACCTGGGCCGCGCATCAGGTGGCGGCTCAGCTCAGTCCGGAAATCGCAATACCGCCTCGTCGTGACATATTCGGCCTTCCTGTAGGCGGCTTCCAGCCCCGCGGGCCGCGGCAAGCGAGCTGGTGAGTTTTCTCGCTTTATAGAACGGCCGCTTGCCGTACGAGAGGGATGGCGGCTCCCAGTCGGGATCAGGCTGTCGGCGAAGCTGAAGCCCGGCGATACGGGTCTTCTCCCATCGGGCGTCCATCCCTGCCGAAAGTTCCGGCACGACCGCCAGGAGAGATGGAGAATGTAACTGTGCTACAGGCCGTCAGACGATGGTACGAAAAGAGGAGTGCGATCCGGGCGCCGCTGGCGACGAGCCGCACAGGTGCTCATTCTTCTCGACAAGCGCACCGCGTACTACGAAGCGCAGCGTGGCGCGGTCCCGGGCTCATGACGATGCCCGCGAATTCGTCCATAGGGCGAAAGTTGGCGCCGAGATCGCCCACATCGCGCCAGAGGCAGAGGCGGAGATGGACGTCGACGTCGTGCGAGCGGTCGACGACGACGAGCTTGATCGGCACCGACCTGGGTCAACGCACAGGATCTGACTGCGCCCGTGGCCCCAGAGCAGGCTATGGAACACGCAGCAGTTTCTCATATCTCTTGATCAGCCGATCCCGCTTCAGACGCGAGAGCTTCTGGATCCAGAAGATTCCATCGAGTTGATCAATCTCATGTTGGTGGCAGACAGCTAGCAAGCCGTCGGCTTCTTCGACCTGCTCGACGCCGTCCAAATCCTGATAGCCTACGCGAACGAGGGCATGGCGTTCGATCTCCTCAGTGACGCCTGGCATCGAGACACTACCTTCCGTGTGCCGGATCATTTCGGCGGAGGCCCAAAGGATAGCCGGATTGACGTAAGTCCGGAGCCGCGCTGGGGACAGTTCGATTACGACCAGTCGCTTCAAAATGCCGATATGCGGGCGGTGATCCCGATGCCAGGCGCCGCGTGCATGGTGTCCGCCAGGTCGATGGCGAGGTTCCGCAATTCGTCATCGAAGTCTGTTACGGGCTCGGCGACAGCTCGAAGGCGACGGTCGGGAAATCTCACGATCGGCCGGACCGTCACATGTCACTCCTTCGCCTCAGCGATCATCGTGTCGGAAGTCTGGTGATCTTCAGGCCGATCTTGCGGCGTTTCGCCGGTGCTGGCGCCGGGGGGAACTACGGGCTCAGGCACTGCTCCCTTTCTTCCTAGCCCGCTTGCCTTCGCCAGTTGAGAGCGCGCTGCCGTGTAGTTAGGGGCAACCATCGGGTAGTCCGCAGGCAAGCCCCACTTTGCGCGGTATTCATCCGGCGTCATGTATTGTAGTGAGTACCGATGTGGCGCCTAAGCGATTTGAATTTCCTGCCGTCTTCCAGGCAGATGATGAAATCTGGCGTCACCGAGTTCTTGATCGGGACCGCTGGCGCGCGCCTTTCTTCCGGCTGTGCCGCCGGTGCTTCCCGCAGCTTGCTGACCGCTGCATAGGTATCGGCAGCCACGCGGCCGAGTTCGGACGCGTGGAAAGCGGATTGTTGCTGACATACGCGGCAACGATGTTCGCGGTCAGCTCCAGGAGCTCAGTTTCGGGCGCAGCAATCTCTTCAGGCATTTGCGAATTCTCGAGATATCTCGTTCGTTGCGATCCCAACCGCGATCTCGCTACAGGAAACTTGGCCGGCCGTACAGGACCGGAAGCCGTCGGTGACGATCCGCATTGTCTGGGGAGCGATGCAGGGGCCATGGACGAGGGATTGCGCGTTATTCGCACTGGCGCCCATGGCAGGTTCCAACCCCGCTCTTATCGGCTCATTTCCCTTGGTCCAATCCCGACCTTTCCGATCAACCCGCAAGGGGTCCGCTACGCGAGCGTGCGGCCTTGAGGCTGACGCCTCTGCGGTGATCGCGGTCCGTCCCGAGCCCGACGGGCGCCTGTCGAGCGGGGAATTGGTCCCCGCCACAACGGGAGCCAGACCATGTCGCACAATCTCAGCCTCGCGCAGTCCCACGCGTTCGAGCTCGCCCGCACCCTGATGGTCCCGGTGACGCTGTTCCAGGTCGACGGCGAATACGGCGTCCTGCCGAGCGACGAACTCGACGACGCCGACGTCATCGTCCTCCACGAATACGACCCCTACCAGTTCGGCCCGGCTCATTGAGCCGGGTTCGCCCGAGCGGACGTATGCCGCTTGCGAGCGGCGGCCGCAAGGGAGGCTGCGCCGCGGCTGGCGATGCCGTGGCGCTACCGCGCCCTGATCGATTCATCAGTTGCCAGCCGCGCCCTTGCCCCCATCGCTCTTCGCGGCGGGCGAGGATGGTTCCGCAAAGGCTGCGGAAACGGAAAGGCAATCGAGGAAAGGGCCGGGGAGTGTGAAGGCGATCCGGCGGAAAAACGATGGAAAAGAGAGACGTCGAGGAATTGAGGGATCGTGTGCTCTGCGCGGCCGTGCTGGAGCGGGCCGGTTTCGCGATCGATCTGAAGGAAAGCACGCGCCGGGCGGTCAAATACCGGCGCGGTGACGATATCATTATCGTCATCCACGATGGCAAGGGCTGGTTCGATCCGCTGTCCGACGCTAAAGGCGACGTGTTTTCGCTCGTGGCGCATCTCGACGGCATCGGGTTCGCGGAGGTGCTGCAGCGGGTTTCGGAACTGGTCGGCTTCGTGCCGAGCGAACCAGTCTGGACGCGCCAGCCCCGCGACCACGCGCCGGACATCGGCGTCACCGAGCGCTGGCGTTTTCGTCGCGCGCCCTGGCGAGGCTCCATGACCGGGCGGTATCTGCGCAACGAGCGGGACCTCCCGGAATCCGTCATCCGGGCGGCGATGCGGCAGGATCGGCTTCGCGAGGGACCGCGCGGCAGTGTATGGGCCGCTCATGTCGACGACGACGGTGTCGTCACCGGCTGGGAAGAACGCGGACCGGAATGGCGCGGATTCGCCACCGGCGGCGGGAAGGTACTGTTCCGCTTGGGGCCACGCGAGGCCATTCGCTTCTGCGTTACGGAGGCGGCGATCGACGCGATGAGCCTTGCCGCGATCGAAAGCCTGCGGCCCGACAGCCTCTATCTGAGCACCGGCGGCGGATGGGCGCCCGCGACCGAGACGGCCATACGGACGCTTGCGACCCGCCCGAATACGCAGCTTGTCGCCGCGACCGACAACAATGTGCAGGGCGAAGCCTATGCCGAACGCATCGAGGCGATCGCCGTCGCGGCGGCATGCGGCTTTGCGCGGTTGCGGCCGGTCACGGAAGACTGGAACGACGATCTGCAGGCGATGATGAAAGAAGAAGAGGAACGGAGAGGGAAGAAGAAACCCGACTGCCGCATGCCGCCTGCCGCGTCAAGGGTGAAGCTTCGCCCGCTGCGCGGCCCTTGACCCGGCCGGACGGAGAGGCGGCCGCGGGGGAGGGGTCATGAAGGGCTGAATTGACGGCGAAGTCGGAAGGATGAGCCGCGCTCCAGCCCGACGAGGCTGAAAGGAGCCCGCCATGCACCCCGTATCCCCGATCAGAAAGGTCTTTCAGGGCGTCGCCGACCGGCGCCAGATGTTCCGCATGTTCGACCGTCACGCGCAGCGGCCCAACCGCTGGGACGCCGACGCGAGCGCGCTCTATGCCGGCGAATGGTTCGAGACCGGCCAGGCAGACCACGACTATATGTTCGAGATCCTGCCGCCACTCTGGATGCGCGGCGACATGTTCGCGATGCGCGAATTCCTGACCGGTAGTGTCACCAGCGTCTTCTTCGCGCTGACGATCGACAGCCAGCTCCGTCATTTCCACGGCTATTGCGATCTTTCCGACAGGGGCTCACCCGAGCGGATGCGTGCCGCGATCGTCGACCGGGAATCGCGGCCGGTGAAGGCAATGACGCGGACCGAGCGCCTCGATCACATCTGGAGCGCGACCCATGATGATTATCGCGGCTATGCCGGGGAGCGCTGGCCGGAGCCTGCACGTGGCAAGCGGACCATCACCGTCTACGGCGGCAGCCGGGGCACGACGTTGAAGCTGCTCAACGATCTCACCGACGAAGAGATCTCGGCCAAGCTTCCGGTGCATCTGCGCTACCTCCCCGACGCGATCGCGGCGTGAGGGGGGCGGCCATGTTCACGTTTTCCATTCTCGGCGTTGGCAAGGTCATCGAACGCGGAAAGACCGATGCCGCCGCCAATGGCGGATTCCGCAACCCGTATTACGGCCTCAGGCCCGGCAAGGGCGAGATCCCCGGCGTTTGGCTGGTCGGAGACCAGGGGGTCTACATCATGTCGAACGGAAAACTCGCCGACGGTGACCGCCCGCTCGTGGTCTATTCCGACGAGTGCCATCCGGTCGGCAATCCGGACTGGTTCCATTACAAACACCGTCATTTCGGCGGTGACGACGGGATCGAATTCATCGACGCCGAGAGGCTCATTCCGCTGTTCGATCGGAACATCCGCCGCACTCATCTGCTCGTGCAGCTGACCGAGACCGAAGTCTCGCTGTCCCTGATCGCCCGCTAGCCCCTTCACAACCTCCCCAGCCCTTCACGCGGCCGACAACGCCGTCCGCGTGATCGCGCTCGCCAAAATCCAAGGAGATTTTCCATGCCCCACGACGACCCCTTCACTCTCGACCTCTTCGGAAACACTGCGCTGTCCTCGGGCCTCTGCGTCGGGGTAACGGCCTTTTCGACGTCTTCCGCCGATAGTCCGGTCGATGACGATCCGTCTCCCGTCTCACCAGCCCCGGCCATGCCGATCGGCGCGGCCGCATTGCCTGCTCGGGCGCATCAGGTCGATAAGGGCGAGAACTTCAAGCTGGCAGCGTACCCGCGGCCTTGCCACATCCTGGCGGGACCGGGCTCGTGACAATCTCGCCGCCATACGGCTCGCCGCCGATATCGTCGACCAGCAGCGGTTTGCCACGCCCGAGGAACAAGCAGCGCTGATCCGGTTCACCGGCTTTGGAGCTTCAGCACTGGCGAACGGCGTGTTCCGCCGCCCCGGCGAGCAGACGTTTCGCCAGGGCTGGGAGAAGATAGCCGCCGATCTGGAGGAGGCGGTCGACAGCCGGGACTACGCCTCGCTGGCCCGCTGCACGCAGTACGCCCATTTCACACCGGAATACATCATCCGAGCGATCTGGGCCGGCTTGCGGCGGCTCGGCTTCCGTGGCGGCAGTGTGCTGGAGCCGGGCGTCGGCACAGGGCTCTTTCCGGCGTTGATGCCAGAGGCATTGCGCGCTGCCTCGCACGTCACCGGCATCGAGATCGATCCGGTCACGGCGCGGATCGCCTGCCTCCTTCAGCCGAACGCCCGAATCCTCAACCAGGATTTCGCGCGGGTCGACTTGGCCGAGCATTTCGATCTGGCGGTCGGCAATCCGCCGTTCTCGGACAGGATCGTCCGATCCGACCCCGCATACCGCTCGCACGGCTTCCGGCTACACGACTACTTCATCGCAAAGGCCGTCTCTCGGCTGAAGCCGGGCGCACTCGCCGCCTTCGTCACCTCCAGTGGAACGACGGACAAGGCCGATGCCCGCGCCCGCAAGCACATCGCCACAATGGCGGATCTGGTCGCTGCCGTTCGCCTGCCGGAGGGCAGCTTTCGCGCCGATGCCGGGACGGATGTTGTCGTCGACATCCTGTTCTTCCGCAGGCGCAAGCACGGAGAGCCCGAAGGCGATGTGTCATGGCTCGACCTGGAGGACGTTCAGCCCGCCACCGAGGACGAGAGCGCAATCCGCGTGAACCGCTGGTTTGCGATGCATCCTGACATGGTGCTCGGCGAGCATGCCCGTCGCCGCGGGATCTACGGTCCCGACGAGACGTATACCTGCCTGCCGCATGCCGGCACGGATCTCGATGCGGCACTGACAGCCGTCGTGCATCTCCTTCCGGAAGCCATCTATGACGGCGAACCGGAAGAGATCGGAGCAGACGCTGGCGAGCATGTTGAAGCGCCGGCCCGCAACGCTGCGGACGGCGCGACAATCCGCGAGGGCAGCTACTTCATCGGCCAGAACACCGCGCTGATGCAGATGGTCGACGGCGAGCCCGTCACCATCCAGATTCGGAAGGGCGTGACCGGCGACGGCATCCCGGAAAAGCATGTCCGCATCCTCCGCAAGCTGGTCCCGATCCGTGGCGCCGTACGCGAGGTGCTGAAGGCCCAGGAGTTCGACCGGCCGTGGAAGCCGGCGCAGGTCAGGCTGCGCATCGCCTGGTCGAGCTTCGTGCGCGCGTTCGGACCGATCAACTTTACCACTGTCTCGACCGCGCAAGATGAGGAAACCGGCGACGTGCGCGAGACGCACCGCCGGCCCAACATCCAGCCGTTCCTGGACGATCCCGATTGCTGGCTGGTGGCCTCAATCGAGGACTACGACCTGGAGACCAACACGGCAAAGCCCGGACCCCTGTTTACCGAGCGCGTGATCGCGCCACCCCTGGTGCCGGGAGGCGACGGGAAGCATTTTCTCGCCACAGGATGGCGTATCGCCCGTCCGATCGCGGAATGGCGGCGCGACGATTTTTATGGTCATGCCGGCCAACTCGCGGACGAGGCTACCTTCAGGGCCAAGGTGCTGAAACAGGCGGAACACCGGTGCGAGAAATTCGCGCTCGGCCGTCGTGAAGAGCGATCATCGGCAAGCACACCTTGGGGGTCGTCGCAGGGTGCGACGGTCTATGCCGACGGTGTCGTTCTTCACTCGGCGGCCGGCCATGGTGGGTTTCTTCTCTCGCCCGAGCGCAACCGCAAGGTTCATCGATCGCTGCGTGTCGACGGCGGCGCCTACGAGGAGGATGAGGCCTGGGCAATCGTGGCCTTAACCTTTCCGCACCTGTTCACCAGCTTCGAGCGGCGCTGCGCGAACAGGACGATGAAGGACAGCTTCCCGGACGCCTGGGAAACGATCGCAGGCAACGTGCTGGGAACCGGTGAATCCTGGAGGAAGGACGAGCGCTCCTTCTTCGACGAGCACGCCGACGATTGGATCGTCGTGTCGGCGATCCTTTCCGGTCATCAATCCGGTTTCACGGAGGTCATCGCGACCCCCGGTGGCAAGCGCGGGCATGGTACCGAGGAGCGACGCTTCCTTGTTCCTTCGGACGAATACCGGGTCGGCCCCTTCGGCTTCATCATCGATCCGCAGCGGCACGCCGTCTACGGCGGACCGTCCAGCTTCGTCAGCTGGCAGGGAAGGGCGGTATGATGTTGTCCAGAGATCGTCGTGCTCAGCTCTTCCGTATGAGGATGCGCGCCGGCAGACCCAGCGTCAGCTGGACATGATCAACCGCCAGATCACCCGAGGCATGGCGGCCCTGATACGGCAATATCCCGTCATACTAGGTATCGGCGGGGGAGATCGCCTGATCCAGGTGCATTCCTCGAACGGTATCGCGCCAACCTCGCTGCCGTTACCGCTGAGCGCCAGCCGGAGATCGCCGCCTTGTCGCGCAAGCTGGCGCGGCAGGAAAGCGCCATGGCGATATTGCGGCAGCGACTTCAATCGGAGACGCTCTGTGCGTGATCCGAGATGCTGGCGCCAGCCGCTGCCAAAGGTCAAGCATGGATGCGGGGGTGGCAACATCCGTGTCGAGCGAGCGACCATCATCAGATCGACGGCGCCCGGCGTCAGTGCGGCAACCCATGGGACTTTATTGCGGCGCCAGCCGAACAGGCGCCTATCCTTCGGCATGCCGGTGCCCGTGATCATCCCCTTGCCGGTCTTCCCGTCGGGTTTGCTGCGGTCTGAACCGGCGGCTGGCCACTTCAAGGCCGCTGTCGCGCCGCGGAGCGGCCGGAACCCGCCGATCTCGGCAAGGCCGGCCCGCGTCCTTCACAAGGACCAGTGAAAGGACTGGCCCCCGCTTGTCCGCAAGCCGGCCTCGCTCGCCTGGCAGGTCCCGGACCCTGAAGTGTCCAGCTTCCGCCGGTTCCTTTTGACCGCACCCGCAGGAAAGACCGGCAAGGGCCGGAACACCTGAAGGGCATCGCTAGAAAGGTAAGCTCAATGTCCAGTTCAGCCCGCTCAAGCAAGGCCAAGGCCCGCGTCGTCCAGCTCCGCAAGGGCACGACCCTCGAAATGGTCCGGCTCTGCTGCCCGGACAGCAACCAGGCCTCTCTCATATCCGAAAGCTTCGGCCTTCCTGTCCTCGACAGCGACGGCATCCGGGACTTTCATGAGCGCAGCCTGATCGAAGGCGCTGATACCCTCTCCGAGGGGCTTTCCGAAAAAGCCATGCAGATCCACCTGCAAAGGATCGTCGGCTCCTATGTCGGTTCGGCCTTTGGAGCAGGCCAGTTCTACTCGAAGGCCGTTACCGAGGCCAAGGACGCCACGGCCAAGCTCGCCAATGACACTCGCGACGAGGACATTGACGGTCCGGTCGGCTTCAACAGCAAGGCCCAGCGCAAGCGCGAATTCGCCGCCGACATGGGCCTTCAGGCACGCGCCCTGCGCATGGCGGCCGAGGGCGCCGTCGCCGCCTACGAGCACATCATCGGTGAAAGCTGGAAGCCCTACGAGCGCCAGACCGAGAACCCCGGCCAGACCGTCAACCGGCAGGCAGCCGATCTCCAGATGGCGGCGCTTGGCTAACCCCCAATGGGCGGAGCTTCGGCTCCGCCCGATCTTCCTCCCTTGAGGCTGGCGTCCTACTGGACGCCGGCCTCTTCGCGTGCGCCAGGGCATCTGAAGCCAAAGAAATGGAAACCGTCGTCGAGGCCGCGCCAATCGCGGCCGTCACGAATGTTGGTCCTGCTCCGGTCCTCGGCCCCCGAAACGGCTGCGCCATCCTCCACTGACGTTGCGGCCCGCATGCAACGCTTCCCCGCCTTCCGATTCCTCTTCTGCGGGTTCGCGGACCTGCGGTCCTGCGCTTGCGGACCTCGTGACGGCCGCGATTGGCGCGACCTCGAATGGAGGTTCGGAAATGGACAGGAAAAACAACAAGACCCGCGTCGACATCTACGCGAAAATCACCGATCGCATCGTCTCGGATCTGGAAAAGGGAGTGCGCCCCTGGGTCAAGCCCTGGAGCGGTGCGAACACCACGGGTCCTATAACGCGCCCGCTCCGCCACAACGGACTGCCGTATCAGGGGATCAATACGCTGCTTCTCTGGTCGGAGGCGGTTGCGCGAAGCTTGGTTTCCCCGACCTGGATGACGTTCAAGCAGAGCGTCGAGCTCGGCGGTCATGTTCGCAAGGGCGAGACCGGCTCCATGGTCGTCTATGCCAACCGCTTCAACCGAACCGAAACCGATGCCCAGGGCGAAGAGGTCGAGCGCGGTATTCCCTTCCTCAAGGCCTATACGGTGTTCTGCGCCGACCAGATCGAGGGGCTTCCGGCACAATATTACGGCAATCCCGCTCCGGTAGCCGATCAGGTGGAGCGGATCGAAAACGCGGACACCTTCTTCGCAAACACCGGTGCTGTCATCCGGCACGGTGGGGATAAGGCCTGTTTCAATCCAGCTCTCGACATTGTGCAAATGCCTCCGTTCGAGAGTTTCCGGGACGCGCCGAGTTACTATGCGACCCTTGGGCACGAACTGACCCATTGGGTCGGCGCTGAGAAGCGGCTTGATCGCAATCTCTCACGATATCACAAGGATCGTTCCTTCAGGGCGCACGAGGAACTCTTGGCCGATCTGGGCGGCTGTTTTTTGGCGGCCGATCTCGGCATCGTTCCCGAGCTCGAGCCGAGGCCCGACCACGCAAGCTATCTTGCAAGCTGGCTTGAGATTCTCAGGAACGAGAAGCGTTTCATCTTCGCCGCGGCGGCCCATGCCCAGCGGGCGGTCAACTATCTGCATGATCTCCAGCCGCAGGGGACACTGGTCGAGCACGCCGCGTGATAAATCTCCAATCGCATGGCGCTGGGCCATCCAGAGCGCTTAAGGGCCACGCTGCGTTCGCAGCTAGGTGTGTATAGGCCGCCTGCGCCTTGCCACCGCAGGGAAGCCGCCTGCATTCTTCGCCAGCGATGCCGCGATTAGTGTGTGGTCGTCGTAGCTAGAAACAGTCATTCAAGTGCATTACATTGTGGATTCGAGACAGGAGACAACCATGGCGACAAACGCACTCGTGCAGACGCGTATCGATTCCAACATCAGGGACCGCGCGGCGTCCGTGCTTGAAGGCATGGGGCTGACGGTTTCCGACGTAGTACGCATCCTGCTGACGCGCACCGCCAATGAAGGTGCACTGCCGCTGGAACTGATCAGCAACAGCGAGGCTCATGATGCATGGTTTCGCGCCAAAGTGATGCAGGCACTCGAAGATACCCGGACCGATGTCACCGCTGAAGATGTAGAGACGCATTTTGCATCCCGACGCGCTGCCGCGCTACGCAAGGCAGGAACTACCCAGTCATGAGGCTGAAATGGTCAGCGTTTGCGCTTGCTGATCGCGACGACATCTTCACCCATATCGAAGCCGAAAGCTCGCGCGCGGCGGCTGCCGTTGACGAGCATATCGCGCAGGCGGTGCTCCGCCTGGTCGAGTTTCCCGAGAGTGGACGCCCTGGACGAGTGCCCGGCACGCGGGAGCTGGTCATCTCCCGAACGCCATATATTGCAGCCTACGTTCTAACCCATGATGCTATCCGTATCCTGCGTGTTCTCCATGGTGCGCAGATGTGGCCCGAGGACTTTTCGTCCGACTAGCTTCCGTGATGCAATCGCCTGCACGGTGACGCTGATCCCGACTGAAGCTGGCACCCGATACGCCGTTGCCAGCAGCGTTCTGCTGAACCGGCGCCATAGTCTCGGCTTCGGTTGAATGCCCCGGTCATGCTGACGAGTGACGTCGAGCGCTGACATTACTATCCTGCCAAGACGTCTCGGTTCTGATGTCGGCGTTGGTGCTTGTGAGCACGACCCTGCCTACTGGGTCTGGGCAGATTCGCAGGCTGCCGTCGTCCGGACGGACAGTTGATCACACAAGTCGCCGTCTCATGGCGATGAGGCGGTGGTGGAACGCCCGTCTTCATTCCTGTTTCCGAAAGCACGTCCATCTGCGTCCTCGATGTGACTGGTCTGACCGAACGCCGATCCCGCAGCGCGGGCTCTCGATCTTGTCCCGGCAACGGCCTGCGCGACTTTCTTCCCCTGCCGGCTGCGCCGCCATTCCTCGCGATCCAAGAAAGTCGCTCCCGGCCGCCTTCCACTTCGTTCCAGCCCTAAGGACCACCCCATTTGCGCACGCGCAACGGGGACCCCGGTGGGTGCGGGTCGATCGCCTCCGTTCCACCGACCGTCATCGAGGTCGCGATGGGCGCGGCCCGACCAACAAAGGAATGAGACAAATGGCTACCATCGGCACCTTCACCTCCACCGGCAACGGCTTCACCGGCACGATCAAAACCCTCAACCTCAACGTCAAGGCCAAGCTGGTCCGCGTCGAGAACCCCTCGGACAAGGGCCCGCACTTCCGCATCTTCGCGGCGGCGAATGTCGAATTGGGCGCCGCCTGGCAGAAGGTCTCCGCAGAAGGCCGTGACTACCTCTCGGTCAAGCTGGACGACCCGAGCTTCCCCGCTCCGATCTACGCCACCCTGATCGAAGTTGACGGCGAGCAAGGCCTGCAGCTGATCTGGTCCCGATCAAACCGGGACTGAGGATCTCGCGCGAGGGCTCCGCCGCAAGGCGGGGCCTTCAGCCTTCTTCGGCAGGTGCACTTGAACGTCAGGCACGCATAGACTAAGTTTCATGGACTAAGTCATGGAGCCAGCAATGCGCACCGTCAATATCCACGAGGCCAAGACGCATCTGTCACGCCTTATCGACAAGGCGGCCAAGGGCGAATCTTTCATCATCGCCAAATCCGGCAAGCCGATGGTGAAGGTCGTCGCGATAGACGCTCCTGCGGCCGGCGAAACGCGTCGCGTCGGGTTTATGGCCGGGCAGTTTTCCGTTCCGGACGATTTTGATCGCATGGCCGGTGAGGAAATCGAGAAGCTGTTTGGCGGCGACGCATGAAACTTCTGCTCGATACCCATCTTCTGCTCTGGGCGGCGGGCGAGCCCGACAAGCTCCCGCCTGCCGCCCTCGCTGAGATCGAGAATGCCGACAACGACCTGACGTTCAGCGCTGCAAGTCTCTGGGAGATTGCGATCAAACGGGGTCTGGGCCGCGCTGATTTCACGGTCGATGCGCGTCTTTTGCGCAGGGCCCTGATCGACAACGGCTATTATGAGCTGCCAATCACAAGCGAGCATGCCATAGCCGTGGAGGGGCTTCCCCCCATCCACAAGGACCCCTTCGATCGGATCCTGATTGCTCAGTCGATCGTCGAGGGCATTACATTGCTGACCGTCGACGATCTGGTTGCACAATATCCCGCGCCTATCCGTCGCCTTTGATAACCTCCGGCCGGAGAGCGGGGGCTTCTTCCTGCCGCACCCGCGCCGTTCATCGCCCGCCCAAGTCCTTTATTGTGAAAACGCGCCGAACAGAGACCCCAAGCACTGGACGCCCAAATATCTGATCCACTGCTCTTTCCAGGATTTTCGACGGGCCACTTCCGGACCCCATGCCATTACCCGGTCGGCCTGACCAGTGACGTCGAGCGCTCACATTGCCACCCTGCCACGACGTCTCGGTTCTGGTGTCGGCGTTGGTGCTTGTGAGCACGACCCTGCCTACTGGGTCTGGGCAGATTCGCAGGCTGCCGTCGTCCGGACGGACAGTTGATCACACAAGTCGCCGTCTCATGGCGATGAGGCGGTGGTGGAACGCCCGTCTTCATTCCTGTTTCCGAAAGCACGTCCATCTGCGTCCTCGATGTGACTGGTCTGACCGAACGCCGATCCCGCAGTGCGGGCTCTCGATCTTGTCCCGGCAACGGCCTGCGCGACTTTCTTCCCCTGCCGGCTGCGCCGCCATTCCTCGCGATCCAAGAAAGTCGCTCCCGGCCGCCTTCCACTTCGTTCCAGCCCTAAGGACCACCCCATTTGCGCACGCGCAACGGGGACCCCGGTGGGTGCGGGTCGATCGCCTCCGTTCCACCGACCGTCATCGAGGTCGCGATGGGCGCGGCCCGACCAACAAAGGAATGAGACAAATGGCTACCATCGGCACCTTCACCTCCACCGGCAACGGCTTCACCGGCACGATCAAAACCCTCAACCTCAACGTCAAGGCCAAGCTGGTCCGCGTCGAGAACCCCTCGGACAAGGGCCCGCACTTCCGCATCTTCGCGGCGGCGAATGTCGAATTGGGCGCCGCCTGGCAGAAGGTCTCCGCAGAAGGCCGTGACTACCTCTCGGTCAAGCTGGACGACCCGAGCTTCCCCGCTCCGATCTACGCCACCCTGATCGAAGTTGACGGCGAGCAAGGCCTGCAGCTGATCTGGTCCCGATCAAACCGGGACTGAGGATCTCGCGCGAGGGCTCCGCCGCAAGGCGGGGCCCACTGGCGAACTGGTCAACCGAAAGGACACCTACATGACGAGCACCATCGCGCATCAGCAAAAGCCCTTGGTTCCGTCGACATCGCCGTCTGGCCGGGCGGTGCGTGGACCGAACTGGTCGACGTCTGGAACGGCGATGCGGCTTCGTGTCCGATACCTCGAGCCGCTTGAGTATCTGCCGTCGCTGCTCTATATGATGCGTGATGATTGATGCGAACCAAGGAGGGCGATATGAGAACGACACTGGCGATCGATGACGACGTCCTGGTCGCGGCCAAGGCCATGGCCCGGCAGCAAGATCGCAGCGTGGGCGAGATCATCACCGATCTCGCCCGGCGCTCGCTGCGCCGCCCGCAGGCCGGCGGCGAGCGCAACGGGATTCCTCTGCTATCGCCTCGGCCGGATGCCCCTCCTGTCACGCTTGAGACGGTCAACGCCTTACGTGACGAGCTGCCGTGACCTTCCTGCTCGATGTCAATGTGCTGATCGCGCTGATCGATCCTGGCCATGTCGCCCATGACGATGCGCATGGCTGGTTCGAAGTGACCGGCTACGCCGCATGGGCTACCTGTCCCATCACCGAAAACGGCGTCCTGCGCATCGTCGGCAACCAAAAATATCCTAATTCTCCCGGCTCGCCTGCAGTCGTTGCGCAAATCGTTACCAAGTTGCGAGCCCTGCATGGGCACAGCTTCTGGCCCGACGATGTGAGCCTGGTTGGCTCCGGCGACATCGATGCTGCGAAAATCCTGACCTCGGCACAGGTCACCGACACTTATCTTCTTGCGCTCGCCAAGGCGCATGGTGGCCAACTTGCGAGCTTTGACCGCAAGCTGTCGGCGGCGGCCCTGAAGAGCGGGAAGTCTTCACTGCACCTGATCACCACAAGCTAGACCGCCGGGCTCTTTCTGTCAGGGTATCCCGGCAAGATCAGCCGTTGAGCGCGTCCTTGATGGCTTTTGCCGGCGTGAAGGACAGCTTCTTCGAGGCGGAGATCTTGATGGTCGCGCCCGTCGACGGGTTGCGGCCCTCGCGTTCAGGTGTGTCCTTCACCTTGAATTTGCCGAAACCGGGCAGGCTCGTCTCGGCACCGCTCGCGGCCGCATCGGCGATCGCCTTGAACACGCTGTCGACGATGCTCCTGGCCTGCATCTTCGTCAGACCGTTGTCGGCTGCAATCTTGTCAGCGATCTCATTTGCGGTCGTCATGGAACGTGCTCCTCGCGTTGTTGCTGGTCACTGTTTGGCACACAACAACACGGGGTTGGTAGTCCGCGCGTGCGCAACGCTTGAAAATTCCCGGAAGACTGCGCGATCGGCCTGATTTCCTACGGAGCCATATATCCGCGCTTACGTTTGCGGCGCTCGAGCCGGGAGAACGCTTCGTCGGAATCCGCGCGCTCATCGAAGGTTTCCATCATCACCTGGCCGTTTGTGCCGATCCGGCCCCAGTTGCGGACCAGCGACGCGCCGCCGAACAATGTCGGCTGAATGGACAGCACATAGAACCGAGACATGTTGCGAGCCGGATCGATGCGGCGAAGATGAAGCGGTTCTGTCACAGGTTTCGGCATAGTTGGAATCTTCGCTTCCTTTGGAAGCAACGTCCAACGACTTCGATGAATCGATCATGCCTGACCGATTCATGCGGCTGATGCGCCCGGCTCAATACACCAGCTGCGCCGTGATTGTTCGCCTGAAATGTCGTGCTACGCCGATCGTGTCCAATGAGTGTTCCCAATCGGTTGCCGGTGCTTCGCAGTATTGATGGAACGCATCCGCTTGCGGTACTTGTCAGCGATCGACGGCTCGCGTGTTCCCCAGCCCGAAGGGCCGCCGCCCAACTTGGTGGGCGGCGAAGCGGAGGGGCTGAACGCGCTATCCAAAACGCGCCGTAGAGAAGCCCCGGAGCTTTCACAGGGAGAGAAGTCCTTGCCCGATCGGGCAGGTCATTTCTTGTTCGGCCCGAACCTGTTTGTGCCAACTCGTTCAAGCATGTCGTTGCGCCGACAGTAGATCGCGCGGCCGCAGCGCAGCGGCGGGTTGCCGGCGGTGAAGACGATCTGCTCATCGGTGCGTATTTGTATAACGTCATGAGGGGATGATCAGCGGCCGTCGAGCGATCTTCGTAACCGGGGCAGATTACCGGGCAGTCAGGCTTGAGCGGCTTGCCTAACGAGATCCGGGAGCGGCGGAATCGACTCTTGTGTTGGTATGCCGAGGCGGTCGCCGAGATAGCGGAAGAATGAGACGTCGAGCTTGATGCAGGTCTTCATCAGGCCGAGCAGGACGTCGCGGGCGTTCTTGCCTGCCTCGCTGACGGTTCCGCCGGAGATCTTGCGCTTGGTGACGAAGGTGCGGATGTCGTTTTCCGAACCATTGGTGTGGAGCGGGATCTCGGGACGATCGAGAACGCGCAGGAGTTCATGCTTGCGGCGATGCAGCCTGGCAAGAAGCCGGTCGAGCATGACGTAGCCGGTTCGTCGTTTGAACAGGCGCTCGAAGCGGGCGCGCAGGGCCGCCGCGTGGCGCGGACAAGGAGCACGCTGGTAGCTCTTGAGGTCGCGATAGAACCACCAGATCAACTGGCGCATGATGTCGACGGCCTGACGTTGATCCGGGGTCACGGGTATCAATTTGTGGACGAGCCGCTCGGCGTGGACCCAGCACAGAGCATGGTCGCCGATGCGGAACTGGCCGGCATCATCGGACACGACCACGGTATCGCCAAGAAAGCCGTGGTGGCGGATCGCTCCCCACATCGCCCCTTCGGTGGCGATCCTGACTGGGTTGGGCTCAACCGCGAGCTGGTCGAGGCCGAGTGCGGCCAGATGCGCCTGCCATGCGGCGCTGTCGGCAAATGCCTTGTGCGGCGCAGCCGCCAGCCGCGCGATCACCGGACCGGCGAGGTTGCGGCCGCGCATATAGGCCAGGGCCTCTTCATTGATGAAGTAATCGCTGTGCCCGGCACGCAGCGTCGCCAGGAACGCCTCCCGTGACTTCGATCGCCCGGTGCGGAACGCGGTGAAGCGGCGATCGCCGATCTGGGTGGTGTAGCCGTCCTGGTGGGCGTGGCGCGCCGACGTATCATCGACGGTGATCCAGGGCGCCGTAGCCAGCCCGGCGCGCAGCACGTCACGGTCCTCCGCCGCGAAGGCCTCCAGGCCCTCCGAAATCAGCCGCACCACCTGGCGCTTCGAAATGTCGACCCCGATCCCGGTCAACAACGCCGTCAACCGCTCCGTCGTCACCTGGCCTTGAATGTGACAGGCCAGAATGAAGCGGCGCAGGTTCGCGCCCCAGCCGCCGATGATCCCCGCCGGCAACGGCGCCACCATCGTTTCGCCGGTCGGTGTCACCCAGCGCTCGCGGCGATAGCGCACCACCTCGGCCGACAACGCCAGATCGCGCACCAGGATCGTCTCATACCCCTTGAAGCGAGAGCCCGCAGGAGCGCTCACCGCAACCGTCACCTCGCGGCTCACGCGACCGCCGTCGCGCTTGGCGCCGCGCCGGCGGCGCTTGCCCTTGCCAGATGTCGGCTGCGTCGCCTTCTCCATGCCCGATGGCTTGGTCGGCTTGACCGGGGGACGCGGCGGCAGGTCCTTCAGCCGGGCGATCTCATCCTTCAGGGTCTGGTTCTCGGCGCGTAGCGCCTGGTTCTCGATCTCAAGGCTCTCGACCCGGCTTTGAAGACCGCGCACTTCGCCGATCAGCGCAGAAACCAGCCCGCGGAGTTCCGCGAGCGACAGGCCTTCAAGCGAATCAGTCGGTGGTAGCGTCACGCAAAGGGTGAATCACGAAAGCACGCGCCTGCAAACCCCCACCGCCCGGTAATCTGCCCCGGTTACGCGATCTTCTTCCTAACGCACTGATTTACCAACATAATATCGTGTTCCATAATTCAGATTATGCGACTTTCGGATCGGATCGGATGTAGGCGCAAAGTTAAAATGTCCGGGTTTGGCAAAGTAGGAATGTCGCTCCTGCTTGTGCGCTGCCAATCTCTCCGCCTTCGACGGTGCGGGAGATTGCAACTTGGGACTTGTTCTGATGAGCGAACGCGAGCTGAAGCGTATCGAGGTTTTGTCGAAAGTCATTGAACGACGCATCTCCACTGCGTCGGGCGCGAAGATTCTGGGGCTCACGGTCCGCCAGACCCAACGATTATTGAGGACATTCCAAGACGACGGTGCCGCGGCTCTCCGCCACAAGGCGCGCGGCAGATGTTCGAACAATCGGATCGTCGACAACGTTCGCGACTTTGTCCTGGAGCTCATCCGCGAACACTATGTCGACTTTGGTCCGACGCTTGTCCGCGAGAAGCTGCTCGAGCGACACCAGATAGCGGTCAGCAAAGAGACGCTGCGCAAATGGATGACCGAAGCCGCCATTTGGACATCGCGACGTGAGCGGAAGCGCCAGATTCATCAACCGCGTGGCAGGCGAGATTGCATCGGCGAGTTGGTTCAGATCGACGGATCGCACCATTGGTGGTTCGAGAGCCGGGGGCCAAAGTGCGCCCTGCTCGTCTACATCGATGACGCCACCGGCAAGCTGCTGCATCTGCGCGGTATCGACACGATCGAATCTGCGAATGCCTATGCGGCCGAGTTCGCAACCGATCAGTGATCGAGGACGCGCACGCGGATCACTGGACGACGCTCGGCGCAGCTACATCCGATGTCAAAACGATTTAGAGACGCGACATCGCCAGCAATTTAGAATGCGACAGCGACGCGCGTCTTGGCGCCGACGTGAGCGCCCGATCGGGCGTAAACTGGTCAGGGTTGCGCAGCCCGATCGGGTGCGATCAATCGTGGCTTCTTCGGCTTTAGCTTTGAGAGCCTGCCAACGACATGGATGCGAAGGGCAGCGTCCGACGAGCCTACGACATTGGCGCAATGTCGCTGATGATCTGGTCACGACATCTCATTCCGCAGCTTCCAGCCTCGTCAGCGCCTGTCCCCGCCGGGCGATCACGGCGGGATCGTTCATGAAATCCGTCCGTCGACCAGGCGGGAATGCCGAACAAGTGGTTCGCCTGGCCTGTGCGCCGCGGTCCGTGTTGGCTGCGTGTCAGTTCACGTCCGGCCTGCATCTCGGCCACCATTGCAAGCGCTTCATCCAGGCGTTTGTTCTCGACGATCTCCGATCTGTGTACCGAGCGCAGCTTGTCAAAAGTTCTATAGGGTAAGGACGTGCTGCCCTCCATGATCTCGAGGCGGCCATCGGGATAGTCGCAGACAACGACCTTCTTACCGGCCAGGCGCTTAGCGAAGACGCTCGGATCGAGAATGAACAGCACCTTGTCGTAGCGCAGCGTCAAAGCCTGCGACAGTGTGCGGAACTCCTTGCGGCACATGGCGCCGTCCAGGTTCTCATGATCGGCGAGGGGACGGTGCATGTCCTTCGGATTGCGTGGTTCCTTACCAAAACGGGAATTGAAATCGGCGGCGCGTCCTCGGATGCCTTCCGGATGATGGGGACCATTTTTATCCTCGTCGACATTGAATCTACCTCCGCGCGCGACCCACGAAGAAGTGTTCGGATCATGGCAATCGCCACAGCTGTGATTGACATCTGCGGTAATTGCCATTATAAAGCCACTTAACACATTAAATCGCGTTAAATGCTACTATGCTCACATTCAATATGACATCTCCGATGGAAATTATCCAAGGTGCCGCAGCACGGATGAAGCGGCGGCGGATCGATGCCGATCTTACCCAACGGGAGCTGGCTTCCAAGGCTGGAGTTTCCTACGGCTCGCTGAGAGTTTTCGAGGAGACTGGCAAGGCATCCTTCGAAGCTGTCGTGAAGCTCGCATTCGCCTTGGAGGCGGAAGCTGAATTCGAAGGTTTGTTTCCTTCACGTCCGCCGAAAACACTCGAAGACGTAATCGGGCGCCCGGCCAGGCAGAGGGTCCGCAAGAAATGAAGTTCAGGCCAATCAGGGAAATGAAGGTAGTCCTGGATCTCGAAGGGAGCCAGCGACAGCTAGGGACGCTTGCGTGGAGCACCGATGAACGACGGGCTTACTTCCAGTACTCGGCTGAGTTCATAACTGCGCCGCTCTTGATTTCTCCATTCAATTTGGCTGCCAAGGCGGGTCTTATTGCAGCCAAGCTCGATCCGTTCGATGGGCTGCATGGCTTGTTTAACGACAGCCTTCCAGATGGATGGGGACGCCTTTTGCTGGATCGCCGCCTTCAAAAGGCTGGCGTCGACTATCACATGCTCACACCCTTGGACCGCCTTTCCGCGGTGGGAAGGACGGGAATGGGCGCGTTGGCCTACATTCCTGAACTGCCTGGCGAAGAGCCGGCTGCAGGGGACCTAGACTGGTTCGTTGAACAGGTGGAGCTTGTCCAGAACGAGATGGACACTGCTGATATCGATGCCTTGCAGAGTGCCCAAGGCGGTTCCGCAGGGGCGCGTCCAAAGATCATGATCGGCTTGAACCCGGATCAGAATACCTTCGTGATTGACTACGGCCATGAATTGAAGCCCGGGTTTGATCGCTGGATGGTGAAATCGCGAAGTTCCGACGATCCAGCGGACATCGGCGTCGAGGAGCAAGCATATGCTCTCATGGCGCGCGAGGCCGGGCTGGCGATGGCCGAGACACGGATATTGCAGACGAAGAAGGGCAATCGTCTGTTCGCAACAAAGAGATTTGATCGCACGCCCGAGGGACGGCTGCACATGCATACCGCCAGCGGCCTCTTGTATGCGAGCCATCGCGAAGCCTCCCTGGACTACGCCGCCCTTCACAAGCTCACGCACATGATGACGAGAGACAGCGCGGAGGTCCTCCGCATGTTCGGTCACATGGCATTCAATGTGCACGCGCGGAACCGGGACGACCATTCGAAGAACCATGCATTCCTGATGGGACCGAATGGGCGGTGGAAACTCTCTCCGGCGTACGATCTGACTTTCTCGGCAGGCCCCGGAGGACAGCACAGCGCATCGATCGCGGGGGAAGGATTGAACCCAGGACGACAGCATCTGCTTGCCGTCGCCAAAGGCGCTTCCATTTCCGAACAAGAAGCGTTGAACGTGATCGAACGCATCCGCTCTGCTGTCGATCGCTGGCCACGGTTCGCGGACGAAGCAGGTCTATCCAAAGCACGAACCAATGAACTTGATCTGATCCTGAATGGACGGAGGCCGCAGCCTGCACAGGCGCTACGTTGGGACACATCCCCCGACAGCCTGGCTGTTTCCGAGCCCCTTCCGAAAAGCAACCCCGAAGCGGCCTTGGCAATCCTGGATCGCGCACCGGACATCGCGCCAGATTCAGGAGACGAGCTTGAGGAAGGAAGCTCAGCTAGTTCTAAAATGTGAGGACGACAAAAGGGCCTCCCAGCACGCGCGACCAACGCGGATACCAGACCATCCCGATTTCCGCAGGTCGGCGAGTCAACTTATGGGTCACGGGACATGCGACAGTTGCCCCAGTTAGAGATGCGACACTTCCCGCTTCCGAGGCTGGTCAACATGAAGCTGGAAAGGAAGGCTGGCGACTTCACAGAGCCTGGCGTGAGACCGGGCCCATTTGCGGAGCCGTCATGCCTTTGGTCACCTTGTCGCAAATAGAGCTGCATCGTCTCGAAGCCATCCAGAAGATCCGCGACCGACGGCTGACCGTCGTCCAGGCGGCGGAACTCCTTCACCTCAGTGGCAGTCAGGTTCACCGACTGTTGCAGGTCTATGCCCTGGACGGCGCCGGCGGGCTGGCGTCCAAGAAGCGCGGCCGGCCGAGCAATCGACGCCATGATGAGGACTTCCGCAACACCGCATTGGATCTGGTGCGCGATCGCTACCAGAATTTCGGCCCGACGCTTGCCCGCGAGAAACTGCTTGAGTGGCATCAGCACGACCCCTGCCCCGCCTGCGGCGGGTTCAGGCGTGAAAGAGGTCGAAACCGGTTGTCCGGACGAACATCCTGACCCCGATGAGCCGCTGATGTCCAAGACATTTGCTGCGTCGCGACCATTGCAGCAGCAGCCCGCAGCCTCCCACATGATCTTGCAAACCCCTCCCGGTCTCCACCTTTCCGGATCGCTCGTGCGACGGCCGTGCGGGGCATCGTGATATCCTGCCGATCTTTCGCCTGCTGTTGTCAAAGACTGCCTGCCGTCATCCAGATCCCCCTTCCCCAGCCGCAAGCCTTAGGCGCGAGTGGCATGCGGGTTTCTGGTCATGGCTTGCTGTTCGGTCTTTGCAGGCATTCCCGTTGATGGATCTGTCCGGAATTAGCGACGGTTGTTCTGGCCAACGCTGCTGTCTTGTCCCGTTCCTGCCCGCTCCTTCGCTGCGCTCCCGAGTTGGGGACAAGCCATCTTAGGCGCCGGCCCCTTTGGAACCGTCCTCCGGGACACAAACCATCAACCAAAGGAAAAGACCATGACAGACACTAACAACACCAAGACCAAGAAGACCGAGTCGAAATCCCCGATGTACCTCGCCTATACGGTGCGGGATGCCAAGGAAGAAGGCCAGAAGGGCTTCTGGACACGCATCGGTGCATTCTTCGCCCACGAAGATGGCGAAGGCGGCACGCTCCTCCTCGAGGCCCTGCCCCTGGACGGACGGGTCGTGCTGCGCGCCCCCAAAGTCGAAGAAGACAAGTAGGAGGCGGACATGCAGCTCTTGACTCAAGATCTGCGGGAGAAGCTGCTGGCGAATGGTCGCCAGCAGCAGCCTCTCCGCGGTACTAGCGACGAGATCGATTTCGTGCCCGTCGTCAAACTGTTCACGCCTGACGCCGGCGCGACCTGGCTCCTCACGGAGATGGATCCGGATGATCCCGACATCGCCTTCGGCTTATGTGATCTCGGGATCGGCAGCCCCGAACTCGGCAGCGTCAGCCTTGCGGAGCTCGCCGCGGTGCGCGGCAGACTCGGATTGCCGGTCGAGCGTGACCTGCACTTCCAGCCAAACCGCACGTTATCGGCCTATGCCGACATCGCGCAGCGTGATGGTGCCACCCGCACCTGACTGCCACCGAACCCCGGCTCCAGCCGGGGTTCGGCTTACTCTGTGACAGGCGTCAGTTGAGCCCAGCTTTCGGCTTGGAAAATCGCCACGAACATACGCCACGGCGGTGTTACCGATTGAAGCATAACTGAATTGTTCCTTGAGCCCTTCGATGCCGCTCAACGGCTGGCATTCCTGGTCAGATATGAGGTCGTCTGACCATCATCGACCATCTTGGACAAGATAATTCCTTTGGTGCTTTGAGGGCTGCTTTTCGCCTCATACGGCTGTGGGCGACATGTCCCCTCTGCATCGCGCTCCTCGCCCGGGTTGCAAGCAGGACGTGGTGCCGGCGCCGCGGCGGGAGGCGCTTTGGCCGGCGGTATCGGCGCGGTTTCATTTGTGGTCTCAAATTTCTGTTGGGGGGATGAAGTAGCCGAGCAGCTGAAGCGCCAGCTTGGCTTTGCCTGTCGTTCCTGCCGTCAGATATCCAGTGACGGATCGGCCAGTGGGCGTGAGGGCTTGTAGCTCCGCAGTTTTTCCAGGCGTTCCCCCTGCCTGCAAAACGAGCGGTCAGAACTCAGCATCGCGTTAGCTGCGGCAAATTCGGCATCTCTTCTTTGGCGTTGTCGGCGCCGAACTTTGCGAACTGGTCCAGGCACTCGCCGGCGTGGATGACGGTGTCCTGGGGTCGCGCACCTTTCTGTTTCTCTCAGCCCGACAGCTTCTGCGACCGGGTCTGCCGCGCTACACGCCGGGTAGCTTCATCTTTTTTCCGGATGGCTGAGGTCAACTCGTCATAGTCGACGCCGCGCTTCTTCAGCGCCCTGCGCGCATCGTCGATCTCGAAGCCCAACAACTCGAATACGGTCATATTGAGCTTGGAAGCGATACGCTCCATCGTCTTAAGGGTCGGATTTCCGATACCGCGCAGCATCGTGTAGTAGGTCCCTCGCGCCAAACCCGTCTTGGGGAGGAAGGCTTCCATTCCGCCATTCTCGATCTCAAGCTGCTGGAGGCGCAACGCCAGCATTTCATTGAGGATGGAATGATCGACCGGCTGGGGCTTGCGGACGGGCGACATGAAATCGATGAACTCCAGATGAGGCACCTGCGCCTGCGGAGGCGATCAATACCGCAATGAGGTTATCTTGTATATGAATGTTCTTATATATTGAATATTCTCTGAATGAAGCACGGGCGTGTCGGATCAAACCTCCTAAAGCTTCGTCGGCGCGCAGACATTTCCAATACGGGGGCCGGCTCGAGCTGGCCCGTATTAGGCTGGCTGCGAGAGACTTTGGCTTCCCACTTGATGAACGACCGTGGACTCGGGCCTTACGTTGCCAGTGAGCACATACGAGATAATGTACGGACTGAGTTTAGGCCCAAGCGCTCCCATTTTCTGTCTGGCTGATGCTGATGCCGTTAGGCCCCGCGCGACGCCGCCGGCCGCAAAATGGAAGGCCCGCCCGATACTGAGTAGGAACAACCGCAAGCCTATGCATGAGCCAACGTTGCCGTTCGCCACTAAAACCGATAAGCCTGCTGGCGATAGAATGGACCTTCCTGCTCCTCTCCGGTTCTGGCTGCGCACGGCGAGCGCTTTCTGGGGGTGTTGAGTTGGAGCGGCACATCGTCCCCTGGGCGACGGCTCCAAGGCTATTTGTCCAAAGAGTATCTCTGCATGGCGGGCGGCATCTGGACGTCAAGCCGGTCCGGACGCCCTTTTTCTCGGATGCCTTTTAGCGGCTTGCCGTTCGAATTCGTACTCGCGCGAGGCCTGTTGCCCTGTCTCACCGCTGTTTAAGCGGCTGTCCAGCCGCGCGAGCGGCCGAAGCGTAGCGGAGCCAGCCCGCAGCCGGACAGCGCTCCCAAATAGCGCTGCAGGTACGGCGGAGGGCTGGTGGTCAGGCGTCGTGCGAGGGCGGGAGACGTCCAATGCGTTTCAGGTAGTCGTGGAGAACACGATCGATGATGCGTAGAGGATGCGTGCGCTCCTCCGCGGCGATCTGCCTGAGGACCAGATCGATGGCGTCGGGCAAGCGAAGTGCATAAGGGCGCGACGAACTGCGTTCGCCATAGGCATCGAACGGCTTGCGCGGATTTTCCCTCTTCGGTTTGGCCGACGGTACCGACTTAGGCGCCTCGATCTTGTTGGGCAGGGTTGCGTGAGGAGTTTGCGGGGCAGCGGAGGTTGACGCCTGCGTTGTCGGTTGATCGTCGTAATGCGGTGTGATGACGACGGGCTTGGCCCCGGGCGGCGGATCAGACGAGATCCGCTGGGCGCGAAAGGCGTCGCGTGGCAGGGCAGGACGGGGCGGTTTGGCGGTTTCGTTCATGCGGCATTGTCGCCGTTATTGACGCCCTGGCTCGCCGCGAGCAATTCGCGGACGACCTGGTCGGCATTGTAGCGGGCCTTGCGGATCGACTCATCCGTGTCGCTCATCTGGTAGAGTGTACCGTGGCCGCTGGTCATCGTTCGATAGGTGACGCGCCGATAGAGCGCGTTGGCGCAGATGGGCACCTGCTCGGCGTTGAGATAGGCGAGGACTTCGCGCAGCGGCCTGGTGTTGCGGTCGAGACTGTCATATTCGTTGAAGAGAACGCGGTGCTGGCTCATGGGGAGATTGGCTGCGTGGGCATGCTGCTCGAGGTTGCGGATGGAGCGCACGACCTGCGATGCATCGAAGGTGTGAACCCTACAGGGCAGGACGACGAGGTCGGCGCGCAGCGCCGAATGGGTAAGCACTGGTCCGTAATAGCCCGGCGTGTCGATGACGACGACGTCATGGCTGTCAAGGCGCTCGAGCGCTTGTGCGAGGCTCTGTTCATCCGGCGCGCGCACGAGATCGATCCCTTTCGGACTGAGATCCCGCGCGACCGAAGATGCATGCCATTGGTAGGCGGAGCCCTGAGGATCCGCGTCGACGATGGCGACGGAATAGTCGTGATTGGCGAACTCGCCGGCAAGGATAATGGCGACGGTGGTTTTCCCGGAGCCTCCTTTTGGGTTTGCGATGGCGAAGATGCTCGGCATGAAAGGCTCCTCGTGGCGCCGCGATCGCGACAGCGAAATGACCAAAACAATATATTAGATATTACGAGGTCGGAAATCGTGCAAGTCGTTGTTCGCGCGGTCCTCCAATGAGAGAATGCGGCAGTGCTGTGTTTCGGCAAAGCGGCAATACCGCAAGGCACGTTTGCTCCAAGGCGGCAATGACACTTCCGGGTAATGCTGTAACTCGCGTTTCGCGACATACGGCAATCTTGGAGGAGAACAATCCCGACCCCTGAGGCATAGCGGGGGTCCTGACAGGTGTATTCATATCAAAAGGCGTCAAATCAGTATTGCGGTAACAACGGGTGGGGATAGCGCTATGGGGCGGATCGCGGCACAGCGCAGGCGGGCACGGCAGGGCATGGGGCGGCTGCTCTCCTTGGGCCATTGGAGTTCATTATAATAGATATTTGTTGACAAGATACCGGTTTGTGGGCCAAACCGGGGAGGCTGCTGGACGCAGCCAGGGCGCTGACGCGCGTTGCCTGCCGGCGAAGCTTGAGCCCGTCGGCCGAGAAGAGAAGGGAGGACGCTGTGGCCAGTTCCGCTGCAATGCCGAGACGCAAACCAAGGCTCCGCACGGAGCTGTCGGAGCTGGATGAGCGGCGCCTTCAGGAGGCAGTGGCACTGTTCGGCTTGCCGAAGGCCGAGGTCGTACGACGGTTGATCCGGGCGTCGGTTCAGGCCGGCCCCGCACTTTCTGCCGAGAACACTGTGGTCATCGTGGATCTCGCCTACCAAGTCCGGATGGTTGGGCGCAATCTCTCCCAGGTCTTGAAAGCGATCCACCGTGGCCAGGCCGTGCGCATCGAGGACACGGAGGCCGTGTGGCGCGGCTTGTACGAGGTGATCGCGACGATCAATGAAGAGCTCACCGAGATGACCGTCGCCTATGGCTCCAAGCTTCGACGTGTTGCGAAGCTTACACTGTCGGAGGAAGTCCGCTCTTGAGCCGGGCCGCTCAAATCGGATGGTGGCTTGAGCAGGTCAATGCTGCGCGGCGGGCCGTCGAAACGGCACGCGAGGAACGCGGGCGGCCACGGGTATCGAGGCCGATTGACGAGGAGCGCCAACCGAAAGCCAAGCGGGTTTCGTCGCTACCAAGTACGTCGTCTCAGGCAGACATTCGTGGCGCGACGATCTCGGGCGGACAGGACGAGGAGCGGCGTCGGTTGCTGCCGGCGGCGGCCAGGGGAGGCGCTGGCGGGCTGGCGGGGAACACCGGATCTGGGTCGCCGACGGCGCCGATCGCTGGAAATCTTTCGAGCAGTGGTGGAGCGCAGGGTGGTGGGGCTATCGGCCGCGCCCGGCAACTGGCGGCGGGCTATCAGCCGGCGGTCATCAAAGTGGTGTCCTACGCACGGGGCGTCGCGCGCGTCACGGCAACGGGCCAGTATGTGCAGCGCGAGGAGGTCGCGCTTGAGACCCACGATGGGCGCATGCTTGGCGATCGTGAAGCTGTGGCCAACGAGATCAAGGTCTGGTCCACCAGTTTCGCGAAGCGTGCAGAGAGCCAGGACGTGGCTGCCATGCGCTTGAAGCTTCACGGCGTGCGCGACGCACCGGCAGGGCGACAGACTTATGAGAAGGCGATGGTTGCCGGATTCGAGGGCCATCGCTATGCCTATCGTCTCGATGCGACACCGTCGGGCGAGCTGGAGGCGCGGCTCGTTGTGTCGATGGCTGGATCCCCCAAGGAGCGGTTGCGAGTCCGGGAGGAACGGGTTGGCGATGCGGAGGTTGGGTTTACTCAGCGCCGGCTCAATATCCGATCGGAGGCGACGGTGAAGGCGCGGATAGAGGCGGCGACCGGCCATCCGAGGCATGCCGTGAGCGTTGATCCAGGCCCCACCACCCACGGTCGAGACGGTGTGACCTATCGACTAAACAAGCTGATCGAGAAGGGCGCCGTGGTCGACGATCATGGCAAGGTTTTGTCGAATGTCGCCGATGCGCGCGTCGCCGCGCGAGAATGGGGACCGTCGCTGCGGTCGCAGTCCGCGCGCGACACAATGCACCTGATCATGTCGGCGAAGACTGGGGCGGATGTCGCGGCCCTAACCGACGCCGTCCGCGCGTTCTTGCATGACCGGTTCGCCGACCACAAGTTCATGTTTGGCGTTCACACCGACAAGCAAGCCGACGGGCATATCCATGCCCACGCCATCATCACGGTGAGAAATGAATCCGGACAGAAGATCCATCCGGGCCGTGAGACGTTCCGAGAATGGCGCGAGGTGTATGCTCAGCACGCCCAGGCGCATGGGCTGAAAATCGTCGCCACTTCAGCGAAGGAACGGGCATCGTCGCAGAGTTACGGCCCGAAGGACAAGGCGATCGTCGACGTGGCCGAGCGGCCACGGCCGACGCGGGAAGCACGTGACCGCGCTTATGCGGCGGATCCTGCTAACCAGCGACTCATCCACAATGCCAGGAACCGGATCCGTGTCGCTCGGGCGAACCCCATCAAGCTTCCCGCCTCGAAGCCTGATCGTCGCGCTGTCAACGAAAGCGTCGCCGCCTGGCGAACTCTCGCTCGGGAACATCCAGACAATGCGCTGGCGAAGCAAATGTTTGAACGACTGGCGATGGCCCAGACATTAGGCAATGTCCTCGACATGATCGGGAAACGAGCTGACCATTTTACGAAGGAGACTAACGACATGCCGGTCACATCGGCGCAGATGACGAAGGATCTTCGCCTCATGAACGAGGCGGTTTCTCGCACAAGCGATCTCCTCGATGGGGAGACCAAGCAACAGTTTCGAGAGGCATCGTCACGGTACCTTGAGACACTCGCAAGCCGAATCGATCTCCAGCGCGCACAGGAGCGCGGCGCGCAGGAGGTCTCTCGTTCCGAAGTCGAGGCCATTGCAGGGGTCAATGCCGATCGCCTGATCGCGCGTGCTCAACAGGTTAGCCTGAAGGAACAGCGGGAGGCCGTCTCTGCGGAACGGATTGTCGATCGCGCCGTCGAGATGGAGCGCCGACAAGAGGCCCGTGGCGGGATCGACCCGGCATCGCATCGCGAGCTTGGTGTAGATCGGGCCATCGTCGCGAACTCGCAACAATCCGCCGCCCGTGAGGCACGCGAAGCTGCGGCCGCCATCGAGGCCTCGCGTGTGCTCGCCGATCATCCCGCACAGCCGCTGCCGCAGTCGCTGCTTCAGACCGATGCGATTGTGGCGCTCCAATTGGAACAGGAAAAGGTGCTTCAAGAAATCGATGCTGACAAAGCCGAAGTGCAGGCAACCAAGGGCCAGAGGATAAGTTGACGATCGCGCGATCTGCTTTGCAAAGGTCGGACGCGGTCCAGATGAGGGATCGCGCGGGCGGCGCAGGATTCAGGAAAACACCTCGAATGGTCGCGTCCGCGCCAAGGCCAATGGCTTCCAGTTCGGCCGCAAACCCAAACTTTCGCCACAGGGACGTCGCGAGGCCTAGCCAGATTAGCAGCGCCGAAGAAAGGAGGTGTGCATGAACGGATCGACTTCAGCCCTATGGTACCGAGGCCAAGGCGATCAACAACGAGATTGAGGTTCTTGCTCGTCTCCCTGCCGAGAGGATGCAGACAGTTCACGGCGGCGAGTAACGCATCCATGTTGACCATGAAAGCGAGTTCGTGATGGTGGTGCCGAGGGGGGCGGCAATGACGCCGGCCATGTTCGGGGCGATATTTGGGGGCGGCTAAGCCGCCTCCAACTCCATGACCTTCTGGGTTGCCTGGGCAATAAACCCCGAGCGGGTATATCCATGGGCTTCGGCAAAGGCATCGATCCGATTGAGGACATCTTCGGGAAGCGTGACATTGACACGCACTGCCTTCTTCGCCTCGGTCTTGACCGCCACCAAGATTGCAACACCGCGACGGTTCTCGGCGTCGGCCATGACATTCTCCAAGCTGGAGGGCTCTGGAATAGCCTCACCATCTTCCGCGAGCCCCTCGATATGAAAGGCCAGCGCCTCCTCGGCCATAGCGCGAGCATCATCTAGATCTGTACCGGCCGTGACGACGCCGGGGAAATCGGGAAAGGACACGCCGAAGTCGCTCTCGGCATCCTTATGGATCAGTCCGATATACTGCTTCATTGTCTCTACCTCAGTTTTAGACCGGATTGACGTTCAATGCTCCGCAAAGTTCCCAAAGGGATATCCCTTTTAGGATGCGGGACTGTGACTCGGCCCGGCTTCTTTTCATGTTTGAATTGTGCGTGACTGCCCTTTCGAGCGACTTCATACCAACCATCAGCCTCTAGGGCCTGGATCACTGCTGCACTTTTCATGTGTATAAATACACATCGATCGTGAAACATGCAACAAGAAAGTGGGCCGAGGGTTCTGGCCACCCCGGGTTTGAGATGTCCATGAGTAACGAGCCAGTCGCGGATGATCCGGCGGATGGGCTTCGGCGGCGCATTCGCTGGCGTTAAGATATTCCTCTACACCGCCTCATTTGAAGCTTTGACGGTGAGGCGTAGAACACGGGCTCATCGGCCATGCAGGATGGCGACTAGCGTCACATCGGGACGGTTCGAAAGATTGGGAACAGCCATCTCCCATGCTTATGAAGCGAAGGCGAAAGGATTTACGGTGTACGGATTCAATCCGTACTATATTATCGGGCCAAAGGAGATACCTATGCCCCGCAATGTCAGTGACAATGGCCGAATCGATTTCCGGATTCCGCCAGAAGCAAAAGCCGTGATCGCACGTGCAGCGGCCTTGTCGAATGTCGGTCTAACCGAGTTTGTCACGCGCTCAGCGCTGCGTGACGCCCAGGCCGCGATCGAACGCGCCGAACATCTCGCGCTGTCAGAACGCGACAGCCTGCGCGTCCTCGACCTGCTCGAGAATCCGCCGGCGCCTACCGACCGTCTTATCCGTGCCGCCAAGGCCGGTCAGACCCTCGCGTGAGTTCCGTCATCTGGCAGGAAGTGCCGATCAGTAAACAGCACGATCGTGCCGCCTTCAACTGTGGCGACGCGGACCTCAATACCTATCTACAGCGCTTCGCGCGTCAAAACCACGAAAGCGGCGGCGCAAAAACGTTCGTCGCCGTGACGGCGGAAGATTCTTCGCACATCCTCGGGTTCTATTCCCTGAGTCCTGCCTCGATGGACTATGCCCGCACACCAACGGTCGCCAGGCGTGGCCTCGGCCGCAACAACGCGCCGGTCTACCGTCTCGGTCGCCTCGCAGTGGATCGTAAGATACAAGGCCGCGGGCTCGGTGGCGGTTTGCTACTCGCCGCAGGGAGACGCTGCATAGCAGTCGCGCAGGAAGTCGGCGGCGTCGCCCTGCTTATCGACGCCAAAGGCGACCAGGCCGCACGCTGGTATGAGGGCTACGGTGCTGTCCGTCTCGATGACGCGCCGCTATACCTGGTCCTGCCTTTCGCCGCGATCGCCAAGGCGATAGCCGCGATATGAACGCAGCAGCAAATCGTCTGCCATGCATGTCCCAGCGCTCGCTTCGGTCAAGAAGCCCATGGCAGTGTTGGCACCAATGTGGATGAGCTGCGCAGTGGCGACGGCCGTTGACAACGGCGGACCTCGCGTCGACGATAAGGAAATTTAGTCATCCCCAAACTGCTCCTGCAAGGTGGCGAGCGCCGATAAAGCTTCCTCGAGTTTCGGCGCTATGGACGCGGTGCGAGCTGATGCCGCCATTACATCGAAGTCGTCTCGTTGGGTACGCTCGCTAGCGGCCAGCAGGTCACGAATATTGCAGTTCTCGTCTTGCGGGGCGTTGGGCTCCTCGCCGAGCGCCAAAACCTTTCGGGATTGCTTAACAGGGATCTTTTTCGCGACGATTGGTGGCGTGGGAAGGAAAGCAGGCTCGGCCGGAGACTTAACGCTGCCGCGAGCATATTCGTTCTTCGGTGCAGCTTCAGGCGGTGTTTTTTCGGCGTTGCGTTGGAGCTGCGGAGGCTGAGCCTCGTCTTCGGCCGCCTCCAGGCTCGGCGCCGGGCTGATGGCACCGTTGAGAACCTCATCCTGCCATTTACGCAGCGTGGGCAAGCTGGGCGGATGTGCCTTAGCTGTTTGGTAAAGCCGCCGATATGGCTGATCCTGATAGTGCCGGATCTTGGTAAGCTGAAAGGAGCGCGAGTTCTTGACCATCAGGATCGAGGTCCGCGCGGACATCTCGCGCAACTCGAGTGGACTGCACAGCGGTCGCGGGGTGTAGTGTGGGGCCCAGAGGCGTGGCGCGAAGATCCCCTGCCCCGGTCGCATCACCGGCGTCTTGTAGACCTGCGTCGTCTCGCCCAGCATCTCAGATACGAATTCCGAGGTCTCCAGATCGTTGATCTGGATGAAGAGCTTGATCTGCGAACCGGAGACGGTGGTGATGCGCTTGTTCTTGCCATAGAGCTCGTCGAGCTGGGCAATGTCCTGCATGACGATCGCCATGCGAAAACCATATCCCGCGCTGATCGTGATCTTCGAGATCAAGGAATCCATGCGGCCGACGTGGTAGAATTCGTCGAGCATGAGCAGCACCTGATGCGGCTCGTCCTCGCCCGGGATTTTCACCATCATCAAGTCGTGGATTTGCTGGAACAGGATGCGGATCAGCGGTCGGAAGATCGACAACTCGGCGATGGTGCAGCCGATGAAGATCGTCATCCGATGGCGCCTGAGCTCGCGGATGTCGAAATCAGATGTCTCCGTAGCGGCCGAGATCAGACCGTTGTTCCACAGCGACATTGCCATGTTGACGTTGAAGACGGCCGAATTCCTGGTTTCCGGCTCCAGGGCGATATATTGGTTGAAGCTATCGACGACCCATGTCGGCAGGTGCAGGCGCTCGGTCTTCACGATGGCGCGCAGCACGGAGGAGATATCCTTACCCGTCGTCGTCATGCGCGCAACGCTACGCATGTGCTGCGCGCCAGCGATAAGCGGCGAGGAGAGCACGTAGCCGATCAGCGCAGAGAGCAGCAGGCGTCCGGCACCCGCCCAAGTATCGTCCGCCTTCTCCGGGATGACGAAGGAGGCGACGACCAGACAGTCGGTCGCCATCCGCTCGTCGCGCCGCACGAAGTCGAGTGGATTGTAGCGATGTGTGTCGTTCGAGCCAGGCGAAAACATAAAGACCTTGTTGCCCATTGCGCGACGATGGTTCGCGAGCGCCTCAAAATTCTCCCGCTTCGGGTCGAAGAACACGGCCGAGCCTTGCCAGAGATAGCCATTCGGCAGAACGAAGCCCGTGCCCTTGCCCGAGCGCGACGGACCGACGACGAGAATGTGAGCGGGCTCGTCGGAGCGGATCGTGGCCCCGGCGAGCTTGCCGAGGATGATCCCTTGCTTTGCTGTCAGGCCCTGTTTCGCCGCTTCCAGCACGGTGCCGAAACGGGCCTCGCCATAGGGCATCTGCCGGCGATTGACAGTCGCGAAAAGCCAGACGGCGAGCCCCAGCACCACGACGCTGCCGACGGCGATGCCGGCGCGGATCAACGCCTCGACCTGCGTCAGCGGAAAGAAGACGCGCGCGTAAAAATGCTTCCAGGCGATCAGGAAGACGCTCGCGGTGCGATCATTGTTCTGCATGCGCAAAAGTGCCCAGCGGGTTGCGCCCTCGCTCGGGAAGCGGGCCGGTGCCCAGCGCGACGCTACGACGATTTCATAAGCCAGGCTCCACAGGAGCCAGAACCCGATGAGCGCCAGAAGGGCAACGCCGATCCTAAAGGCGACGACGCGTGCCATGGACGGCCTTCCTCTCACCCCTGCCTTCGCGCCACTCCGCCATGCGCGCGAAGTAGATGGCCGAGGTGCCGCGCCATCCGCCTATCTTTTGCTGCTGAATGACGATCGGCAGCACCGATTTGATATAGCCGACTATTTCCTCGCGCCTGAGGCCGAGGCCGGCCTGCATGACCATCAGGGCAAGCTGTTCAAACGCGCCGGCCGGGTTGTCGGCATGGACGGTGGTGATGCTGCCGGGATGGCCGGTGTTAATGGCACGCAGGAACGAATAAGCCTCGGCGCCGCGGATCTCGCCGAGGAAGATGCGGTCCGGTCTCAAGCGCATTGAGGCCTGCAGCAGTGTCTCCACGGTGACGCGGGCCTCGCCCTGGTCGCCCTTGGAGGCAACGAGCGGCAGAAAGTTCTTCTGGATCGGTTTAACCTCGCGCGTGTCCTCGATGGTGATGATGCGCTCGTCGACCGGCACCTCCTTCAGGATCGCGTTGAGAAACGTCGTCTTGCCCGAGCTCGTGCCGCCGGAAAGCAGGATCGAATAGCGGTTGACGACAGCGAGGCGGATGAAATCCTCGATGCGGCCTGCGTCGAGATGCGCGCATAGGGCCCGGTCGACCTCGGACAACGCGCCGTCAGTCGTGGTCACAACCTTGTCGAAGGAGCCGAGCTTGCGGTAGTCGACGAGGCGCATTTCTTTGATGACCTGCTTGCGAATGGCGAAGGCCCCTCCCCGGGGGTCGCCGGCGGCATCACGCCTTGGAACCGCTCGCCTGTGAAAAGTGCTGCCGACAGAAGCGGGTGTTCTTCGTTGATGCTCTGGCCGGTGAACCCCGCGACGCGCTCGGCCAGATGCCGGATCGCCGTTTCGGTCATTTCCGGAACGTCATGACGCTCCATGGCGGATTGGCCGAAGCGCTCCACCCAGACCGCGCCCGGTCCGTTGACACAGATCTCGACCACCTGATCGTCGTCAAGCCAGGGCCGGATGGGGCCGAGCGCCCTATCGAGAAAGATCGTCTGGTTTCGAGCCGGAACGTTCACGTTTGAGCTCCTGAAGCGCTTCCTTCACCGGATCGGGATAGAGTGCGGAGAAATCGAGGTCGCGCCTGACGAAGACGATGATCCGCGTTCCCTGGTCGAGGTAGATTGTCGGGGGGATGTTGATAGAGTTTTTCAGCGCCTCCTGCGCGATGTTGGTGAGGGTCTGCGAGACATTCTGCGCGGCGATTTGGCGGGCCTGGAGCGCCTGCTGGTTCTGATTGGCGCCGGTTTGCGTCGTCGTGACCAGACCGGTCACCGGATCAGTGGTGGTGATCGTCGTGCCGCCGGCGTTGCCGGTGTTTTGGCCAAGGCCGCTCAGGAACTGGGAGAAACCGCCGACGACCGACAGCATGATCGCCGAACCAAACCGCTCGACATAATGGTTGTCGACAAATCCGGCATTGCCGGCGCGGCCGAGATCGTCGGTGCCGGTCGATCCGAGCTGCACGGACACCCCATCCGATCGCAGCATCCGCGTCCAGACGATGAAGATTCGGGTCTGGCCCTGGGTGATGCCGGATTTGTATTCGCCGACGAGATGACTGCCGGCTGGAATCAGGATCCGCCGGCCGTCGAAGGACCAGACATTCTCGGTGGTCACCGCGCGCACCATGCCAGGAAGGTCGCTTTGCACCGCGGTCTCGAGGACGCCGCGGATGAGGGTCCCCTGCGCCACGAGTGCGTCGATGCGGTCGTTCTTGATTGCTTTCGCCACTTCGACACCCGCGTTCGCTACGGAGGCCAGGAACCGCCGGTTCGGGTCGTCCTCCTGCTGCCCCGCGCCGTCGCGCGCGCTGTCGCCCGGATTTGCTGTCCCGTCGCTCGCAGCAGCATTGTCGGCGATCACCTGCGGCGCCCGCAGCCGTTCCCATTTGCGCCGCTCCGCCTCCTGGCGCTGACGCTCGAGTTCGGCGAGGCGACGGGCTTCGTCATCGTTTGGTGGCGCCTCGACCAGCGGCGGCTCGGGAGGTGGCGGTGCCGGTAGGGCGATTGGTGGCGCGACCGGCGGCGGAGGCACAGTCGGTTCCGGGGCGGCCGGGGCCGCCGGAACAACAATTGTGCCCTGGTTGGTCCGCGTCTGCGGCGCTGCGAGCGACGGCGCGGGAAACTGTGTCGTGGTGAACTCCTCCTTGTCCGGCGACGTCATGTTCTTCGGCGTTCGCTGGAGCGACCCATAGATCAGCCAGCCGGCGATCACGAGCGCGCCGACCGGCACGGCGAATTTCAAGATCCGGCCAAAGCCGGTCGAACCGCGCGCGACCGTCGTGGCGGCTGCGGCATCGAGCTCAAGCGAGCGATAGTCCTGCGGGCTCGGCATGGCGCCTCAGCCTCCCGTCGCGGGCGACGGCATTCCGACGCGCTGGGGAGCATAGGGCTCCAATCCGTTCGGCTCATGCACATTGGTGAGCCGCCGGTTGAAGATGCAGGTCGCAACGCTCCCGTTGCGTAGGGTCCATTGCCGGCTGACCTTGTCGACGACGACATAGGGACCCTCGGTCCGGAAATTTGCCAGGCTCTCGTTGCGACCGCTGTCGACGATGTAGATCGCCGGCGTCTCGCCCTCGAAGCGGAACCACGTCTTGGTGCCGTCGTCGAAGACGGCGATCGGCTTGTTTGCCGACGAGCCCTTGTAACCGTAGTCGCTGTTGGCATTGGCGATGTTGAGGGCCTTGAGGTTCGGGTTCGCCGCTCGTTCCTTAGCAGTCGCCAGGAGCTGCGCACTCGCCTCGTCCTCGGGGTAACGGAAGCGCACGACAAAGATCTGTGTCGCCGGTGGGCGGGTATTTGATCGCAGCAGGAAGGAATAGATGCGCTTGTCGGTCACGACATTGAGGTTCGACAGCGCCTCCTTCTCGATCGGTTTGACGAAAATGATGTCGCCCTTGTGGTTGGGTTCGACCTTCCAGGCGGTCGAGTCGCCCAGCGCCAGCGTCTCGATCTTCTCATCGCCCTGCAACTCGATCATGGTCGAAGTGCCGAAAGTGGCGTCGATCGCGGTGACATTGTCCTTGTTGTAGACGACATCGCGGACGCGACTGTCGACGCGCCCGGGCTTCGGGATAGCCTCCGAGACGGCCGGTCCGACCCCGAGCCAAAGCATCAAGCCGACGACGATGCTGTCAGGGACAAAACGATTCATTGCTGCGCCCCCATGGTTCCCGGGGACGGCGCTGTTTCCTGGTCGCGTCGGTACTCCAACGCTTGAAAGCCGAGAGGATTGTCGAAGCGCCATTCATTGCGCATCGGCGCCGAGGTGTAGCGGAATCGCACAAGCGAGACCCAGTTCGCCGTGACGATGTTGGTGGCGGACTTGGTGTCGGTCGAGAAGCGTACCAATGCCGTCCGGTTGTTCGGGAAGGTTACCGATTTGATGGAGACGGACACCACCGTGTTCGTGCCATTGATCTTGATCGGGTTCTGCGGGTTGGCGGGGGAATAGATCTCCGTCAGCTCGCGGGCGGCGTCGCCCGCGGCCAGCAGTTGCGCAAGGTCGAAATTGTCCTTGAGCGCCTTGGGGTCGTACGTCTCGCGCGCCTTGACGTAGCGTACCACATTGAAGGTGGTGACGGCCTCGTCCTGCGTCAGCGGCCCTTCCGCCATCGGCCGCTTGACCTCGACGAAGCCCGTCGCCTTGTCGACGACGACCATATAGGGCTCATAGGTCTTGAGCGGCACGAGCAGCGCCAACGTTGCGAGCGAACCGATCGCGACCACGGTCATCACCGCCGCGACGATCCAGGCGAGCGCTCGTGAATTGCGATTGCGACGCGCGATGTCCTGTTCCCAGGTCATCCCTTCCGAATAATAGCGCGGGTCGACGCGTCGTTCCGCTATGGCTGCACTTGCCTGCGTCATGATGATGAAGATGTCCTGTTGTCACGGGCCGTTGGCGTCACGGCGGGATTGCTGATCTGGGCTGCAAGGCGCCGGAACTCCGGTGTCTCCGCCCAAGCGGCGGCCCTGAGGCCAACGCGTGCCCGCTGTCTCGCGGCGAGCTCCTCGCGCCGTGAGACCGAGGCCGGATTGAAAGGATTGCGGAACGCCAGCCGGCCGCGGTTCGCGGCAAGCGCGGCCCGGGCGCCGGTGACGCTGGCGTAGAACCGACCTATCCGCGGTGCGCCTATCGGCACGCCACCTGCGATCGCTGCCGCCACATTGTTAATCTGCGCGAGCAGGAGAATGCCGATGATGGCAAGCAGCACGACCGGGCCAATCGTTGCCCAGGTCGGGCTCTTGGTGTTGGCGACGCCGTTTAGCGTGTCGATCGTCTGCTGGATGAGCGAGACGTAGAAGGCGAGGAACGCATAGACGAGGACCTGCACCAGAAAATACTGAACCAATGCGCTGAGCCAGCCCGAGAAGAAGCGTGTTGTGATGCCGAACAGCAGGAGGATGATGAAGATCGGCGCTAAGGCGAGCAGCAGCCACATGAACATCTTCGACAGCATGATGAGGAACAGCGCAAAGCCGATCAGCACCGCCATCACGACGTAAAAGACGGCGGCAAAGATATAAGGTCCCCAATTGGTGATGCCGGCGTTCTGGAGGAAGGCCTCTGTCGCATTGTTCGTCGTGTCCCACATGTTCTGAAGCGCGTTCTGAACACCGTTTACGGAGGTAAGGTTCACCGCGGTGCCGGTGTTGTTGGCCGTGGTGACAGCGCTCAAGAGCGCATTGCCAATTGCGGAAGGCCCGTCGTTCATCAGGTTATAGACGAGCGTCTGGAAATCGTTCCAACTCGTCGCAAGGGCATAGATGGTGAAGGCCCGCAACAACCGAAAGGCATGATCGGCCGGCCCGCCGCTCGCCGTTCCCTGCCAGATGCCGACACCCCAGAAGATGACGTAGAGGGTGAGAAGCAGCCCGGCGACGCCCGTGCCACCGCCCGATGTCGCCGCGTTCGCGAGCGCCCGATAAGCCGTCGAGACGTAGTTTTGCCCGAGCTGATCGACCGATTGGAGCAACGTGGTGATGCTGAACGACCCCATCCGCGCGCTCAGATCGGTTTCATCGGGCCGCAGCTGTCGGGCAACCGCAGCGGTGGCGGGAGCGCCGGCGCGGCGACCGGGTCGCCATATGCGAGCGGCGCGCCACTTTCATCCGAGGAGCACGGCGCCTTCAGAGGCTTATAAGCGCAGCCTGAGAGAGCTGCCGCCAGCGTGAGTGTGAGGGTCAAACCGATCGCAGCCTTCACTTTTTTGGCTCTTTCGGCTGGCTGAACGTCATGGCGCGCGAGGCGGCTTTCGCCGCATCATCCTGCGAGACCGGCCCGGCCGCCATCGACGATGGGTTCGGCTGCTCGCGCGGCCTCCACACCGCCAGATATATAGTTTCGGCGATAAGGATTCCGGCAACGAGGAAGCCAATGGCTTGTTTTGACACATGTCCTCCGGTCGTTCTCTTGGAATTCAGGGTCGGGGAATTCAGGGTCGGGCTTTACTGCGTGAACTTCATCGCCCGCGCCGCGGCGGATTCGGCGGCGATACGGTCGAGGTTGGCCTGGTTGGCTGCCGCGGCGGCGTTGTTCACGACGCCATTCAGTTCATTGATCGTCTGGCCCGTCTGAACCTGGACCTGGGTGTTCTGGTCAACGCTGCCCTTGAGATCGGGGGCCTGGCCGATTTGCTGGCCACCTTGTGTGAAGGCCGCCGACCTCGTTTGCACTGCGGTCTGCGTCGACGTGATCAGCCCGGAGAGCGTCGCGGCAACATTGACGGAATTCTGGTAAGCCGTGTCGACCGGATGGGTCTGGCCTGCGGTGAGACCAGTGATGGTCTTTACCAGCTGCAGCCCATTGATCAGCGTCGAGACGATGTTCTGGGACCCCGGGCTCATCCCTGCAAACGATAGAGCACCGCCGGAGATGACTGAGCCGAGCGAGGGCGCCTGCGCCATCGAGAAACCGCCACCGAGCGCCATTTGGGCAAGGCTGCCCTGGGCGACGGAAGCGCGATCGCCGGTGACGGCCTGCAGTGTCTTTTGGGTGAATTGGAGGATCTGCTGATCTGCGGTGAGGATCTGCCGCGTGCTGGTCGCGATCTCCTGCGCCTTGGCAAGATTGGTATTGTCGATGACGGGCACTTGCGCACGGGCCTCGGCACAAATGAGACCGAAGATTGCGGTGAGGACAAAGGCGAACGAGCGGGATATCGACATGGCGGGGTCCTAGCGTGCGTTTGCTTGCATGGCCGCGAGAGCGGCATTGACGTCGGTGGCGGAGAGAGCGCTGGGGGCGGGAGTGGCCGATTGGGCCGCGTCCTGGTTGCGTGCCAGGAAGAAGGCAACGTTGCCGGTGCTATCGGTGGCGCGTGCAGAGACGCAGGCCGGGTCGGGCGGGGTCCCGGGCGGTGTGGTCGAGCAGGATGCCGGCTGACGGCAGGGGTCGGCTGCGGTACCCGATCCGGCCATTCCGGCTGGGCACAGGAGCCCGCTGACCGGCATCGATGTCCCTGGGCTCGAGCGCATGCCAATAGCTGCCCGGCTCATGTCGCTGGTTTGCGCGAGATTGGGCGCATTCAGCGCTGTCACCCAGAGATTGGCCGAGCCGATGGCGCTGTTCCAGGCGAGGTTGTTTTGCAGGCGCGCGGCGCTGTTCATGTCAAACGCGCCCATCACTGTTGGCGCCGTGCCGACCTGTTGACCTGCCGCCTGGAACATGGTTCGCGCGGCGCTGAGCGACTGACCGCTGGCATCAAGACCGGCGACCACATCGCCGCTCGATTTGAACAGCGACTGGCTGTTCAAGGCCGCGCCTCGCGCCGTCGCGTCGGGCGTTGCTGGCATATCCGGCGCATAGCCCTGGATCGCCTTGGCACCGGCGCCCATCTGCGGCTGTAGGGTTGGGTCGATGACATTGGCCTTCTTGCCGGTGGTCATGGCGCATTTGACGCCGCTGTTGGCGTCCTGGCGCTGCGTCGTGATCGGCACGAGATTTACCGTCGCGCTCGCGGTCTGCGAGTGTTCGGTAAGCTGCGCGGCATCGATGGTCGGAATATCCGCGCAAGCCGGCGCGGTGAAACTGCAGGTGGTTATAAGAGCGAAGGCGGCGAAAACTGCTTTCATCGCGTGGTCCTTCCCAGGAAGATCGGCAGCCAGACGGCTGGATCATCGCCGACGCGCGCCCGCAGCGCCTCGAGCTCGGCCACGGTCTCCGTGCGTCCCGATAGAACCTTGATCAGGTCCGGCATGCCGGCGAGATTGAGCTTGGCGATGACGCTGTCGCGTCCGTGCTTGATCAGGAAGGATCGGCTTTCCGGAACCGTGCCGCGAATCCAGGCCACCTCCCGCTCCGATAGGCGGAATGCGCGCGCGTAGCTCTCATCATCGGCCTTTGGATTGGGAAAGAACACGTTGGTGGCGGTCTGTTCGATCAAGGTGCTCGCCGAGCTCGAGCGCACGATGTCGGCGGCCGACTGCGTACCAAAGCCAATGATACCATTCTGCTTACGGATCGTCTTGAGCTTGTCTTTGATGAAGAAGGCGAAGACGGGGTCGTCGAGCAGGCGCCATCCCTCGTCGAGAAAGATCATCACCGGGTCCCCGGTAAGAAGCTCTTGCGTGCGATGGAAGATGTACATGAGCGCGGCGGTGCGTATGACCGGGTCGTCGAGCACCCGCGTCATGTCGAAACCGAAAATGCTCGAGAGCGAGAACTGATCCGTCTCGTTGTTGAAGAGCCAGCCGCGCTGGTCCGGTCGCATCCAGCTTTCCAGGCGCGCCAGCAGATCTCCCTCGCCCGCTCGGATGCGGCCGCGGAGCAATGTTGAGAATGCTTGCAATGTCCGACCGTCCGGACCGGCACTGAGTGCTGCCGCAATCGCGTTGCGGATGACTTGCTCCTCGGAGGCCGTGAGGTCGCCGCCATTCGCCGGCCGCAGCATGAAACCGAAGAGCTGGAACAGGAACTCCCGGTTCGGCGCTGTGTCGGGCATGGAGAGCGGATTGAACCCGGTCGGTTCTCCAGGCACCAGGACCTCGTATTGCCCACCCATGGCACGGATGAAGATCTCCGCTCCGCGATCCTTGTCGACAAAGAGAAGTTTGGGACGCGGCGTGACGCGCTGTGACTGCGCCGAGATGAAAGACAGGAACACGGTCTTGCCGCTGCCCGAAGGGCCGACAACCGTGAAGTTGCCGAGGTCGCGGACGTGATGGTTGTAGTAGTAGGCGGTCTGCGACGTCGTCTCGAACACGGAGATCGCCGGGCCCCAGTGATTGTTGTCGGGACGGCCGCTCGGATAGTTATGCAGAGAAACAAAACCGGCAAAATTCTTTGAGGAAATCACCGCCTTGCGGGCGATGTAGGCAAAGTTGCCGGGCAGCTGCGACCAGAACGCGGGTTCGCAGTTGAGATCCTCGCGCGTCCAGATCACGGAGCGGTCGGTGAGCGCTGCGCCAACGGCCGTGACAGTCGCGTCGACCTCGGACATGCTGCGTCCAAGGCACATCACCGTCATATGATGTTCGCCATAGATCGCCTCGGAGGCCAGGAGCTCGTCGCGGGCGTCGTCCAGGTGCTCGGCGACGATTGAACCCGCCTCGTCCGACATGTCGACCTGGCGGGCGACGCGGTCCACCTGTTTGGCCGCCTCGGGGCGATCGATGATAGCAAAACTTTGGCTGGCGATGAATTCGTGCGGGACGCGCAAGAGATTGTCGAAGGATCCGGGCCCGGTCTGCGCGGGATATTCACGAATTGAGATCATGGCGCCAAACCGCGTGTCGTGCGCGCCGGCGCCGCGGATCTCGATGGCGTTCTTGCCGAAGAAGACCCGTTTCATCGACAGCGCGTCGCTCAGCGCCATGCGCGGCAGCAGCATCGGGCGAGGCAGGCCGCCGTTGACGATTTGCACGAGGAATTCCAATGGTTCCGAATGCCAGACGCCATCGCGCGAGACCACGCCAAGCTGACGGGCGCCGTAGGCGGCGAGGTTCTCCCGCACGGCGGTCGCGGCGTCGCGCAGTTCGGTCAAAGCCGTCTGCGCGGCGACAGTTTGGCCGGTCGCATCAGTTCGGCCGAGGAGTTTCGTCAACAAGGCGTCGAAGGTGCCGGCCTGGCCCTGGAGCGGCCTGCGGACGATCGTCAGATAAATGTCGTTGACGAACATCCGCCGCTGCGACAACGCCGCGTCGTAGCGTTCGTCGATCTCGCGGCAGAGCGCATTGTCGAAGGTGGACGCGATCCGCGGTTTGACCTCGCGCCGGATGATGTGGCCGACCAGGGCGAAGCGGGAATTCGCGAGCGTGCGGACAATGTCGTTACGGGCCAGAAGGCGAGCGTTGATCTCCGACATGTCAGCGGTCTCGAAGGAATAGCCTTCGAGCTTGAGCACCGTCAGGACCAGGCCATCGCGTGTCTTGAGAACGTGATCGTCCACGTGGCGGGTAAACGGGATGTGCGACGCGACCGGGCGCTCGCGCCGCGATACCGCGCCAAAGGTCAATTCATCAAGCAGCGCCCGCGCGACCATGCTGCCTCCTCATGCCGAATAGCTATCGGCGCCCCAGAAGGCGCGCGAACGTGGAGGACATCTGGTCGACTTGACGAAGAGGATTTCGAAGATCCGATCATCCCTCAGCGTCATCACATAGCCGAAGAGATGCAGCGGGATCGCAACCAGCAGCATCATGAGATCGTGCGAGAGGAGAAAGCAGACGGACGAGGCGACGCCGTTGAACATGAAATACATGTAAGGCACGCCCATAAGCGTCGGCGCGCGCGTCAAGGCCTTGACGAGCGGCGTGATCAGCGGTTCCTCGAGCTGGCGTTCGTCCATTGGATTTTCCTCACTGCCCGACGGCGGACTGGAAGAAGTCGACGATCTGGGCCGAGCCGAAGACGAGCACGATACCGAAGATCACGCTGCCGGCGATGCCCCAGGTGAGGCGGCCCGACCAGGCGAAGAAGCCGCAAGCAATCACGGCCAGGGTCGCCAGCGCAGTGGCTATCGGTCCGGTCAGCGCGGAGACGAGCTGCGTCAGCGTCGATTGAACCGGCTGCAATGTGCCGCCCGATTGAGCGACCGCCTGATTGGCCAGGACCAGGAGAATTGCGCCGGCTGGGAGAGCTCGCTGGCGCAGCGTGTGTCGTAGTCGCATAAGTAGCTCCTTCATTGGACGTGCATCACGAAACCGTCGCTCCATTCGGAGGCGGCGGGTTGCTCGGCCTCCGCCGCAACCGGAGGCGCGAAATTTCTGGCTGGTTCGATCATGTCGGGTGTGCTTGCCGGGCTTTTGCGCGCGGGCGGGCGGGTGCTGCCTGCCGGATCGGGCCAGGCATAGAAATCGTTCATGACGTCGGCGACGAAGCGCACCGTCTCCGGATAGGGCGGTACGCCACGGCTTTTCTCAACTGCGTCCTCGCCTGCGTTGTAGGCGGCCAAAATGAACAATGGATTCCGGTAGCGCTCATGCAGCGCACGCAGAAAGCGGACGCCGCCGCGCACATTGGCTTCAGGATCGCAAAGGTCGACCTTGAACCGGCGCGCCGTGTCCGACGTCAACTGCATCAGGCCGTAGGCGCCCTTTTGCGACAGCGCCGTCGAAACGTCACGGCTTTCGACCTTGGCGACCGATTGGACAAATTCTGGAGAGAAGGCTTCCTCGTTGGCGACCCGCAGCACAAGCGCCTTCGCCGCATCGATCGGCATCGCCACCGTGTTTTGACATGGGGACTGCGGCGCACCCGTGGCAGACTGCCCAACGACCTCGACCGGACGATCCAGCGGTGCGATGGGTTTGACGCGACCGTCGGCGTCCACGATCACGGTCATCGGCACCGTGGGTGAAGTGACGGTAACGGTCTGCGCCAGGGCAGAAACAGCGCTGGCCAATAGCGCACCCCCAACACACATGTTTCTGCGCCGCATTTCGCCTCCGGCATCGATTCACTATGGACAATATAATAGATATTGTTACGTTGGCAACAGCGAAACGAAAATTGAGCAAACTTGTTATGAGAGCCTTCATGCAGGGAATCGGGGTTCACTTTGCGACCATCGCGGCGGGGCTCGTTTGCCTCGTCCCACCTCAGGCACGAGCCCAAGACGCCTCTTTCGGCTGCAAGGTCCTGCTGTGTGCCGCCGCCAGTGCGCCGAGTTGGTCGGGAATTCCCTACTGCGTCCCTGTCATGCATGAACTCTTCCGCAGTCTTGCCCATGGCGGCTCCTGGCCAACTTGCCCGGAAGGCAACGCCGGTGGCCTTGGCCACGAGCCCTACTATCCCTGCCCGGCCGGCATGACGGCGATGCGATCGGGATTAGATGGCAATGCCGGCTTGATTGCCTCGCCCAACGGCAACCTCTGCGCCGACACGAAGAAACCGAGCAACGTCTGCACATGGGGACGTGACAGCTCCTGCCAGGCGACTTATCCGACAATTCCCCGCCAGCCGCGCAGCGATCCCGACTACGTCGACATATCTACCGGCAACGGCGTGCAGCGCTTCTATTTTTCGTTGAGGGGGTATTGATGCGCGGCGCGGCGGCAGCGCTTCTGACGGGTATAGCCATGGCTACGCCGGCGATGGCTCAGCCGGCGGCGACTGGTTGGTTTCCGGTGCCGCCGACCGCCGTCTATCAGACTGGCGACAGCTGGACCGATGGCGAGACAACCTTTCGCCTGTACGGCGTGCAATCCTGCCTACGTGGCACGAGCTTCACCAATGCCCACGGTCTGAATCGCGATTGCGGTGAAGCCTCGCTCGCCATGCTCATCGCTCTCACCCGGGATCTGCGGCCGCAGTGCTACGACGCGGCGGAGGCGCCGCAGATGAAGACGATATTCGTCTTCTGTGTCGCGACGCGCGCAACCGGCGCGGGCGCGGGATCACGCATCGATCTCGGCACCGCGCTGATCTCGACCGGCTATGCCTTCGCGGCATTCAATCCGCAGGGACAGCCGGTGCACGCGCCCTACTTCGTGGCGCAACTCGTTGCCGAGCGAGCCAAGGTAGGCCTCTGGGCCTTTGCCGATCTGCCGGATCCGAACGTGATTATTCTGCGCGCCCTCAGATCCCCGACCTCGACCTCAACATCGCAATCCCCTGCCGCAACAACAAGCCCGCCCCCCGCGCTAACATCGACCTCGAGCCCACCAAGGAGATCTGCTTTGAGAACGACGAACCTGTTCATCCTGCGCGGCCGCGTCGGCCAGGCGCCGAAGGCCTTCGGCAAAGCCGCGAAAATCAATGTTGCAACCGATCGGGCGTGGACCGACAGCAAGGGCAAGCGCCAGGAAGAGACCGATTGGGTCACGGTGACGCTGCTCAACGAAAAAGTCGCGGAGTGGGCGCTGGCCAATGTCGGCAAAGGCGACGCGGTCTACGCCGAATGCCGTATTGCCGACGGCTCCTACAAAAAGGATGGCGAGACCGTCTACACGACGGACATCATCGCCAACGCCTTCCACAAGCTCGATCTGGGCCATCGCGATGACGCAGAGATTTGATGTTGGCGCACGCATGACGTTGCTCGCGATGGCGATCGCGGTGTCCCCACAGGCGAGCGCCCAGTCGCCCTCGATCGGTTCGCCGGGCCTATATCGTCCCAACCAGGCTCTCCAATCGCCACCGTTGCGGGTCGAGGTGCTCGACGGCACGCGGTTCCGCGATATCGAGACGACGGCGATCTATCGCCTCATTGGCATCGATACCTGTGCTCCCGATCAGACCGCACTGCTCGGCCGCCAGCCGTGGCCCTGCGGAACCATGGCAGCGGCTTGGCTGGTAAGGGCTACTTTGAACAAATGGGTTGCCTGCAACATCCTGCGCGAGGAGAACGGGGAGCATCTGGCCCGCTGCGCTGCTGCCGATCACGCCGATATCGGCGCCGACATGGTGCGCGACGGGGTCGCCGTCACGTCGCCGCCGCCGAACCGCGATCCAGCAATCCGCGCCTACGCTTCAGCAGAGCAGGAAGCGCGAAAAGCCTACCGCGGATTGTGGTCGAGCACCTTCCAGATGCCATGGGAGTTTCGCGCCAGTCCCGAACGCCACGCCATCGCGGCAGTCAGCCGACGGGGCGCGCCGTGATGTCCCCGTCGGCTTTCCTCCCTTTCTGGATCGCGCTCGTCCTGGCGGGGTGCGCCCAACCCGTCGCGACGCCCGTCGTCGACGCGACGCTGCTGCCGGCGACGGAACCTTTGTATCGACCTGAATGGATTCAGCCCGGGCGGCTCGAATACGCCCCGGATCGTTCGACCTTCGCGCCGGTTCTGACGGAGCGCTTTGCCTATCCGACACAGCCGCAAGCCAACGACGCCTATCGTCGGCTCGTCGTCCTGACGCCAAGCGCCTCGCGCCCCTATCCCGCCTCGATATGGCTCTTCGGCTGCAAGCCTGGCGCTCTCGACGCACAGACAGCGCGCGTGACACGCTATCGCGGTCCAGTCGTCCACTGTGCCACGGATTTTCTCGACCCATCGGGGCGACGTGTCAGTCGCGAGACAGTGAACTTCTACTATTACCGCTCGGCCTGGAACATGCAGCCGGTCTACCCGCCGGTCACCGCCGTTCCCTGGCGAACTGGAGAGCACTCGCCCAAGGACAGGTGGTGGTGGGTGCCCGGCCGAAGCCGCTACGAATAGCAACGAAGCGATCAAGCCGGATGCTGCATGATGGCAGGCAACCGAGAATATATTATATTAGATGTCAAAATGACAACATATGAAACTCGTCCGAGGACCTTCGACCGCTTTGCCGTGACGATCGTCGCCGCTGCGCTGGTCTCGCTTGCGTCAACATCATCAAGTAGCGCCCAGGAGCGAACGTCCGACCCCTCCGCCTGGCGCAACGTTTCCTATGCAGACATGCAACGGCCATCCGCCGATACCGCAACCTATGCTGATATCTGGAAGGATGCGATCGAAGCCAACAACCGCGCCTATGTCGCTCGCGGCGATACGCGATTTGCGGGCGCCAATGCGCCGGCGGTCGAGGCGCATTTTGTCATCTGGAGCACCAAACGGTCCGTGGTCTTTAGTGTCCTCGATACCGCGACGGGTTGCACACCCAAGGGCGTGCCTGCCGCCGGCGTGGCCGTAAAGCTCTGCCCGCTGCGCATCGCGATCTACGATGGTCTGCTGGTCCGCACGCTGGATGGCGGGCGCGCCTGCTTCCTTGAGATCGAGCCGAAGGTGGTAGGCGGCAATCCCGTCGGTTCGGGCTCTTACGTCTCCTATGACATCAAGACCAAGACGCTGAAGACCGGCACGATCGTCGCCCATCAAGCTGTCGAGGGCTGCTCGCTCACGCTCGCGCTCCCGCCTCTGTGAACTTGGCCATGGTTCATTTCTCTCTCACCCTACCTTCAGGAGTGTCGTATGACCCGCCCCCCCCATCATCGAACTTGCCCTGGCATGCGCGGTCGCACTCATGCCCACCGCGCCGGCCAAGGCCGCCGGTGCCACGTTCGCCTACAAGATCTCCTACCGAAACATCGCCAAGGATCCTGACGGCATTTGGGCCGGGCCCGCTTTGTCGCCGTCACCGACCGGGACCGTCACCATCCATGAATACACGTTGAAGTCAGCACAAGGCGACTGGCTGATATCCCAAATCTGGAACGCTGATTGTGGCTCGGCGACCTGTCCGACACGGCTGGTTCGGACATCAGCCGACGGGAAGAAGACCGTCGTGGTCGACGACATGATGCATCAGGTGATCCCGCCGGATGATCCCCGTTTTGCGGCTTTACCGAAATCGGAGGCGCAGGCGGCCTTCGCAAAGGCTCCCTTTCATCTGAGTGCGGACGGCAAGGAGCTTTTGAACGGCGATTTGAGGTTCGAGATAGGCGGAGAAAAGCCATGAGCACGCGAACCGCTCTCCGGCAAATCCTGTTCGACGCCGGCCTCATTCTCTCGCTGTCGGCCGCGGCCGCCTTCGCCGGGCAATCGGCCGCGAGCCTCATCGACGCGGGGATGCCAGCGAATTGCGCGAAGTTCGCCGCCAGGGTCTCCGGCAGCGAGGGCAATTTCGGAACGACCAACCAATACGGCTGCCTCGGCGCCTTCCAGTTCTGCCCCGGTACGTTCGAACGCTACTACAGCGGTAGCGCACAGAGCTTTCTGGACAATCCATCGGCGCAGACAGCGGCGTGGACGAAATACGAACAGGATTCCTGGGCTCAGGCGCAGAAGAATGGCCTCGTCTCCCTCGTCGGCCAGCAGGTTTGTGCGGGCGGCCAATGCGCAACGATTGACCAATCGGCGATCCTGATGGCCTGCCAATTCGGCTGCGGCGCCAAGGGCAAGCTTGCCAACTATGCGGCGGGCGGCGACTGTAATGCCCGCAATGTCAAAGACGGCAATGGCGTCAGCGTCTGTTCCTATCTGGTCCGAGGCTCGGGTTACGATGTGTCCTGTTTTACCGGTCAACAACTGTGCGCTCAACCGCAGATCGGTCCTGGCGACTTCCCGACCTCGACGGGTATCGCGGCCTATGCGCCGACCCCCGCCAGCGCGTCGATCGTCGTCGCGCCGAGCGATGTCTGACAACGAGTTGAGGTAATTTTCGTCAGTTCGACTCGGATTCATCGCGCAGGATGAATTCCGAGAACGCTGCAAGCTGCTCTTCCACCGGTGCGCAGAGGTCGCCGCCGCGATAGTGGGCATGGACCAGAGCCCAGAAGACGACTTCGTCAGAAAGTCCGGCAAACAGGGCCTTTAACAGAAGGCGGCCCATGATCGTCACCGCCCGCGGGGGATCGTAACGGGATCTAAGTTCGCCGGCGAGGGTTTTCGTATCGGCAATTCGGATCAAAGCCAGTTCTCCTCTTGCACTATTCTTGGGTTACGCTGCCGCCGGCAGCGGTGCACCCTGGCCGAGGTCGTTCTCTCGAAGCAGTCCTCATGGATCGCACGGATGCCGCCTCTCCTACATTCTCCGGGTGTCAAAATCAGGCTCGCCCAAGCTAAGAGCGACGACATCCCGTCCGGCTTTCCGTAGCGAAACGGCGCGGCTGTCAGGGTATCCAGGGCTGTTCAACGCTAACATCTTTGTGATCGGCTTTGATGCGTCGCGGGCAAAAAGGGCGATTCCCTCCGGGAGATTTGTCTGAATCTATGCAGGGCAACCAATCATGAGGGTTGCACCGTTGCCCGGCACATTGCTGTCATTGTTTTCGCAGATCCCCGATCCACGCCGTGGCCAGGGGCAGATGTATCCCCAGGCGCCGATCCTGCTGTTCACGGTGCTGGCGATGCTGGCCGGGGCGGTTTCGTATCGTCAGGTCCACGCCTTCATCCGCATCCATCTTGTCCGCCTGAACGGCGTGTTCGGGGTCTCGGTGCGAAAGGCCCCAGCCTACTCGACGGTGCGGTTCATCCTTCGCGGTCTCGACGGGGCGGAGGTCGAAAGGGTGTTCCGCCAGCATGCGGCCGGCCTGCCGACGCCCCCGGCCCAAGAGCCGGACGACGCCATGCCGGACGACGTCATGCCGGCGTGCGTGGCCATTGACGGCAAGACGCTGCGCGGCAGCTTCGACGCCTTCAACGATCGCAAAGCGGCGCATCTGCTGAGTGCTTTCGCCAGCGATGGTCAGATCATCCTCGGCCATCTGGCGATCGATGAGAAGAGCAACGAAATCCCCGCCGCCCAGGACTTGATCGCCACGCTGGGCCTGACCGGGCGCATGTTCACTCTCGACGCCATGCATGCCCAAAAAAACCTTCGCCGTAGCCCTGGCCACGGGTAACCATCTGCTGGTTCAACTCAAGGAGAACCAGCCCAATCTGGATGACGAGATTCGCGCCATCGTCGACAGCCGCACTCCCAGCGACACGGCCTCCTCACGCGACACAGTGCGATCCCGGCAGGAGGATCGAACCGTGGACGTCTTTCCCGTCGGCAAGGCCCTCGTCGACAGCGAATGGCAGCCCTTCGTCAAGACCATCATCCGCGTCACCCGCCAAACTTGGCTCCGCAGTGCCGCCACGGGCATGTGGCAGCCGCGCGGCGAGGTCTCATACTATATCTCCTCCGAACAGGGTCTCCCCGCCAAGACTTGGGCCGCCATCATCCGAGGCCACTGGGGCATCGAGAACCGCAACCACTATGTCCGCGACGTGTCCTGCGACGAGGACCGCAGCCGTATCCGCGACAACCCCGGCATCATGGCCAGAGCCCGCAGCTTCGCCCTCAACATCCTGCGTCACAACGGCACGAAAAACGTCGCTCAAGCCCTCTGGAACGGCGCTCTCTCCCTCGATCTCATCCTCGCTTACAAGGCTCTGTAATCAGCGTTGAACAGCCCTGTCAGGGTATCAGTTTCGGAAGGCCGAACCTGGGAAAGGCGCCTTGAAACAAACATCTCGGCAATTTCTGTATATTGTTCAGCGCAGGAAGCACTTTTCGTCCCCCTTGACCTTGTCCATTTTCTGTAGCCGGAAGATCTCCTCGACCGAAACGATGTCCTTATGGACGTTCTGCACCCCGCCATCGGCAATGATCCGTCGGAAGGCATCCTGCATTGCGGTGGTTGCGGCGCGGATCCCGTAGTTGCCATAGACCGTCATTTGGATGTTGGCGAGCGCGCGGATCCGAGTCCCGTCGAGTTCCGGATAGGCGTTGGGCACGATCACAAGCGGGACGATGCCCTTCCAGGCGCGGGAAAAGCTTTCGATCTCTGCCGGGTCCTTTTTCTTAGAATGGATCAGGATCATATCGGCACCTGCCTCGACATAGGCCATGCCGCGCTTCAGGGCCTCCGCCTCGTCCAACCCGGCAATCAGGGCTTCCGTGCGGGCTATGACGAGGAAATCTGGGTCGCTGCGGGTGGAGACCGCAGCTTCGATCTTGCCCTGGAATTCCTCAATACGCAGAAGTTCTTGGCGCCCAGTGGCGGCAAGGCTGGTGACTTTGGGGAAAGTCTTGTCCTCGATCACGACGGCAGCCGTGCCCGCCTTTTCATATTCGCGGATGGCATGGATGACGTTCACGGCATTGCCGTAGCCCGTATCGATATCGGCGACGATCGGCAGCGAGGACTGACCGGCGATCGCCCGCAGCATGTCGAGATGCTGGGTCATGGTGATCAGGCTCATATCGGCAAGACCGTAAAGCGCCGAAAGCTCGAAGCCGGAAGCCCAGAGGCCATCGAAGCCGGCCTCTTCGGCCAAGATGGCCGACAGAGGACTGTGAGCGGCCATGATGTGAACAAGGCCGCGTTCGGCCATGCGGTCACGCAGTTGCTTTGCTTTGCTCATAGATACTCTCACTTTCTGACAGGGCTTCGCAGGCTGCAAGAATGCGGTCGCAGGCATGCTGGAGATCCTCGATCGACGCGGCGTAGGAAATGCGGATGTAGGGCGAGGCCATGAAGCCGCTGCCCGGCACAACGGCGACGCCGAAATGCTCCAGAAGATACATGGCGAAAGCCATGTCGGTCTCGATCACCTTGCCCTGAGGACTTGTCTTGCCGATCACACCGGCGCAATTGACGAATACATAGAAGGCGCCATCCGGGGTCCGGCATTTGAGGCCTTGGGCCTCGTTGATCTTCTCGACGACGAGATCGCGGCGCTTGCGGAAGCTGGAGACGAAATCGTCGATGTAGTCCTGGTTGCCACCGATCGCTTCGATCGCTGCATATTGCGAGATCGAGCTGGTGTGGGACGACGTCTGCCCCTGGATCGTATTCATCGCCTTGATCAGATCCTTCGGCCCGGCGCCGTAGCCGAGGCGCCATCCGGTCATGGCGCTGGACTTGGAAACGCCGTTGACGGTCAGCGTCCGGCCGATGAGGTCTGGCGCGGCTTCGGCCATCGTCGCGAAACGCACGCCATAAACGAGTTTTTCGTAGATATCGTCTGCGAGCACATGAACTTGAGGATGGCGGCGCAGAACGACGGCGAGCGCCGCAAGCTCGGCCTTGGAATAGACCGCACCGGTCGGATTGTTGGGTGAATTCAGCATCAGCCACTTGGTGCGCGGCGTCATCGCCGCCTCCAGATCTTGCGGCTTCAGCTTGAAGCCGAAACGTTCGTGGCAGGCGACGAGAACCAACTCGCCGCCGGCAAGCCGCACCATGTCCGGATAGGACACCCAGCAGGGTGTCGGGATGATGACCTCATCGCCCGGATCGAGACTGGCGAAGAGCGCATTGAAGACCACCTGTTTGGCGCCGCAGCCGACGGTGATCGCGTCGATGTCGTAGTCGAGGCTGTTGTCGTGCAGCAGCTTCTGACGGATTACCTCACGTAGCGGCTTTACGCCGGCGACAGGCGTGTAGCGTGTCTTGCCCTCACGAATGGCAGCTATTCCAGCTCTTTGCACCACGTCGGGCGTATCAAAATCCGGTTCGCCCTGGCTGAGCGCAATGACATCAATGCCCTTCTCGCGCAAAGCGGCGGCAGCGGCAGTCATAGCCTTGGTTTGAGAGGGACGGACGGCTTGTAGTCTTTTGGCGATGAGTGACATACCACTCTCCTCGAAATTTCGGGTTTGTCCCAAAACTAGCCAAGGTAACTGCAACTCGCCAATTGCGGCATCGCGTAAAGCGAGGATAATGATCGCATTTACCGATGCATCGGACGCGCGACCTATTTGGTTGGGACGTCTTCCTCCGTCATCTTCCGGCAAAGCCGCGTGAGCCAACGGCAGAAGGCGCGGGCAACATCCGGGTTGTCGCTGCTATCGATCGCATAGGCACGGTACTGCATGCCGCTTGGCGCGCGTGACCCGGCAAGCACTTCCAGAAGGCCCTGCCTGATCAGCTCCGCAACCACGATATGCGGCGTCACCAGCAGGCTCTGCCCGGTCGTTACCGCCGGCAGTGCGAGATAGTGGTGATCGTAACGGGCGCCTGAGGTGATATCGGATGTCTTCAGGTTCATTCCGCGCAGCCAGGTGGGCAGAATGTCGGGCCGGGACGTCACCGCAATAATCGGGGTGCTCCGCAAGGCCTTGAGGCCGCGGCCAGCTACACAATCCGGCGCCCCGACACAGACGAGTTGCTCGTCATAGACGTCCCAGCGGTCGGCCGGCTCGGTCAACATCAAATCTCGAGTCAACAGTACGTCGAAGCTGTCGGTCGAAGCGGGTGCAGATAAGGTGCTGATGACGTCGACCGTGACACCGCTCATTTCTTTCGAGAACTCGCGCAAGTTGGGGATGAGGACCGTATAGGCGAAGGTGGAAAGCGACGTTCGCACGACGAGACGATTGACGTCCTTCCTGTCGCTGCGACGCATCCGCTTTGCGGTGAAAAGGATCGTATCGAGCGGCTCGGCGACGGCATCGGCGAACAGTCGCCCGAAGTCCGTCAACTGGCTCTGTCGGCCGAACCGTTCGAGCAGCTTTGCCCCGAAATACTCCTCCAGCACTGCAAGATGGCGGCTGACGGAGCTCTGGGTAATGCCGAGTGTCTTCGATGCCCGCGTGACGCTGTTGTCTCGCGCGACCTGCACGAAGGCCCGCACCGCATTGAGTGAAAGATCCTTTTCCTCGGTCAAATTCGTCTCCCATGAACCGGATGGATACTCATCCAGAATCGCTTAACTTGCATCGCAATATTCGATGATTGTCACAACCATGTAACAAAGCCATTCGATGGTCAGCCCCAAATTGAACTCATCAAGGCGATGCTTTTGAACATTGCCGACTGAGCGAGGTAACCGATGTCGGCTATAACCATCGAAAAAATAGAAAAGACATTCGGCGCCACCCCCGTGCTGCGCGATGTCTCGCTGAAGATAGCCGATGGTGAGTTCCTGACGCTGCTCGGCCCGTCGGGCTGCGGGAAGTCGACGCTGCTGCGCATCCTCGCAGGCCTCGAGGTGCAAACCGGCGGTTCGATTTCGATTGGCGAGCGTGTTGTCGACGGCGTACGTCCGAAGCGGCGCGACGTGGCGATGGTGTTCCAGTCCTATGCGCTCTATCCGCATATGACAGTCGCTCAGAACATGGCCCTGCCCTTGCGTATGCGGCGGCTGTCGGCCTGGCAGAGGTTGTCGATGGTCGGCGGGTTGCTGCCGGGCACCAAGGCGGTATCTGCAGAGATTGAGCTGGAAGTGATGCGGACCGCGAAAGCACTTGGCATCGGCCATCTGCTTGCCCGCAAGCCTGGCCAGTTGTCGGGCGGCCAGCGCCAGCGTGTCGCCGTCGGCCGTGCCATGGTGCGCGAGCCGGCGGTCTTCCTGATGGATGAGCCGCTCTCCAATCTCGACGCCAAGCTCAGAGTGCAGATGCGCGCCGAGATCAAGGAATTGCATAACCGGCTCGGCGTCACCTTCGTCTATGTCACCCACGACCAGTCCGAGGCCATGACCATGTCGGACCGGGTGGCGGTCATGCTCGACGGCGAGTTGCTGCAGGTCGCCCCGCCGCAGGAAATCTATGACGATCCCGACGACCGGCGCGTCGCCGAGTTTATCGGCTCACCCAAGATCAACATGCTGGATGCGAGGCTGCGCGAACACGGACTGGCCGATACGGCCGGCACGAGCTTTTGTATTGCCGGCAATATCGGACCGGGTATAGCCCTGACCCTGGGTATCCGCCCCGAAGCGTTCCATCTCGTCGATGCCGGTGGCCCGAATGTCCTGACCGGCGCGGTCCGGCTGGTCGAGCACATGGGCTCCGATCTCTTCGTCCATCTTAACGTCCCGGGAACCGATCATCCGGTCATTGCCCGGCTCCTCGCCGAACGCGCACCGCAGATCGGCTCGGGCCAGACCCTGCATCTCGGCGTCAAGCCGGAGCGCCTGTTGCTCTTTTTCGCCGACGGACGCCGCCTGCGCGCCCATGACCATGCGGGCGCGACCGTGCTGCGGATGAAGGAGTGCGTGCAATGAGCATCGCTTCCACCGCAATCAAACCTGCCGGCTCTTCAGCAGACCGGCCCGGCACCCGCAAGGCGCTGCGCAATCACAAGCTCGCCGAAACACTTGCCGCATGGTCGCTGGCCGCGCCCGCACTGGTCCTGCTGGTCGCGTTGTTCTTCTTGCCGGTGCTTGCGGTTTTCGCGGTCGCACTCACCAACTGGCATTTTGGCGCGCGGACCTTATCCTTTGTCGGAGTCGACAATTTCGAGCAGGTCTTCGCCGATGACGGCTTTCGAGCATCCCTGATCAACACGCTCGTTTATGTGGCGACCGTGGTGCCCGGGACGATCATGTTCGGTCTGGGGATCGCGCTGCTTATCGAGAGCGGAAAGAGTCTCCGCGCATTCTATCGGGCGATCCACTTCGTGCCTTATATGGCGACGCTTGCGGCAATGGCGATTGCGTGGGAGGCGCTGCTTCATCCGACGATCGGCCTCGTCAATCAGTCGCTCGCGTCGCTCGGGCTGCCGACGTCGAACTGGCTGCGCGACGAGAACACTGTCCTGCCGGTGCTGGCTGTCATTGGCATCTGGCAAAACCTTGGTTTCGCGATGGTGCTATTTCTCGCGGGGCTGAAGGCGATCCCTCAGGACCTCTACGACGCGGCCGACATCGACGGCGCTGATCTCTGGCTCGATCGCCTGCGGACGGTGACGCTGCCGATGCTTGGCCCTGTCTCGATGTTCGTCTTCATCGTGGTGGCGCTGCGGGCGTTCGAGACGTTCGACACGGTCGAGGTCCTCACCCAGGGCGGTCCCGGCCACGCCTCGGAGATGCTGCTGTTCACCCTCTATCGCGAGAGCTTTGTCTATCTACGGACCGGCTATGGGGCTTCCGTCGCGGTCGTGTTCCTCATCATCGTCGTTGCGCTGACGCTGCTCCAGGCGCGCGTCATGGACAAGAGGGTTCATTACCAATGAGCATTCACGTGCCAATGCGCCCAGCCCTTTTCCTGCGCCATGCCGCATTGTTGATGACTAGCGCGATCATTCTCTTGCCGTTTATCTGGATGGTCAGCCTGTCGATCAAGCCGCCCGGCGAGATGTTCGGGGACCATTTCTCGTTCCTGCCGACCCAATTCTATGGGGTCGAAAACTATACGCAGGCGCTGACCCGCGTGCCACTGCTGCGTTACATGTTGAACGGCGTCATCGTCTGCACAGCAATCCTGACCCTTCAGATCCTGGTGTGCGCGCCGATGGCCTACGTCCTCGCGAAGATGCGCTTCCCCGGCCGCGAGCTGATCTTTGCCCTCGTGCTGATTGCGCTCCTCCTGCCCCATGAGGTTCTGGCGCTGCCGCTTTTCATCTTCGCATCGAAGGTGGGCATCCTGAACAGCTACGCCGCCCTCGTTCTTCCCTATATCGTCTCGCCGTTCGGCATCTTCCTGTTCCGCCAGTTCTTCAAAGCGATCCCGGACGACGTCGTCCACGCCGCGCGATTGGACGGCCTGTCGGAGTTCGCGATCATCTGGAAGATCATGGTGCCGATGACGATGCCGGCGGTCGTTGCGTTCAGCATCTTCTCGGTGGTCGGACATTGGAACAGTCTCTTCTGGCCGCTCATCGCAGTGAATGACGACAGCCTGCTGCCACCGCCTGTCGGGATCATCGCTTTCAAGAATCAGGACGTGGGGGTCGACTATGGACCGCTGATGGCTGCTGCAACCATCGTCGTCCTGCCGCTGATCGTCGCGTTTCTATCCTCGCAGCGCCTGTTCATCGAAAGCATTACAAGAGGTGCCATCAAATAAAGGGCCGTCTTGCCGACAGTGACCGGGCGAAGAACTCGCATCATTAGCGGGCGATAACGCCACCAGCAGCACCATCCGTTTCTTATCGGGCGTCCGTCCTCGGGGTCCGCTCGATCCTTCATGCCTGCCGATGTTCAAAAACCATAAGGAGTTCAATCATGGCATCATTCTTCAAGCGAAATCTCTCCTATTCCCGTGCCCTTAAGGATAAACTGCGGACCGGCGACGTAGCGACGATGGTCCATTCTAGCCATTCGTCGCCCGGCCTGGTCGAGAAGTTGGCCGAATGCGGCTTCGATGCTGTGCTGATCGACTGCGAACATGGCGCGATCGGCCCGGAGCGGGCTGAGGAAATGGCGCGTGCCGCCAACCTGTCCGGCATCGTATCGATCCTGCGCCCGGAAGACCCGTCACCGTGGATGGTGACCAAATATCTGGAATGCGGCGTTGATGGTCTGATGATCCCACTTGTGCCCGACGCGACCGTTGCGAAAGCCATTGTCGATCGGTTCCGTTTCTCCGCTCCGTTCGATCATCAGGACCGCGTGCTGATCCTGATGATCGAAACGATCGAAGCCGTGCGGAATCTGGAAGAGATCATGGCAGTCGATGGTGTCGACGCCTATTTCGTCGCGCCCGGCGATCTGGCGCTGACAATCGGCGAAACCCCCATCACCTACCGCTGGCAAAAGGGTGATAAGCCGAAGGCCGTCGCCGACGCCGTAGATGGCGCGATCAACACCATCGTAGGCAGCGGTCGGGCGTGCGGGACCTTGGTCAACCATGACGACGTGGCCGAGTTCATGGGCAAGGGCGTTCGCCTGTTCTACGATCATGCAAATCATATGCTCGCCCATGGCGCCAGCGACTTCCATCGTCGCATCGAGAGCGCTCGGCGCGCGAGCAAATGACGCGGTTCGGCCGGATCGCGCGACCGGGGCCGTCGCTAGATCCGGCTGATAGCTGGCCCACCCAGTCGATATCAGATCAACTCCAAGCCTCTCGAAAGGTAGAGCGATGTTTTCTCGCCTCGCAACCACAGCAATATTGGGCTTTGCCCTTATGTCCGGCGCTGCTTCAGCCGCGCCTATCACGCTCCAGGTGGACGCGACCCCGTCCATCTTCGCCGAGATGTTCCAGAACCTGGTCAAGGCTTTCGAAGTCGAGAACCCGGATGTGAAGATCAATCTCGATCTCACGCAGCGCGATCAGACCGACGCGACCCAAAGCGTGCTTCGGAAGGGGCTTGTCGGCCAGCTTCCCGATATCTCGTTTCAGAGCTTCAACTATCTGAAGCTGCTTGACGATCAGGGCTATGTCGCGCCGGTCGGCGACTTCATCAAAAGCGATACGAGCTGGAGCACCGATTTCTCGCCGTCCGTCACTCAGGCAACCACGATCAACGGCAAGGTCCTGGGCCTGAGCGTCGCCTTTTCCTTCCCGGTCGTCTTCTACAACAAGGAGCTGGTTGCCGAGGCGCAGAACGGCGACGGCACGCTTCCCGGCACCTGGGATGGCATCTTGGGCGTCGCCAAGGCGATCCAGCAACAGCATCCGGACGTGCTCGGTGCTTACACGCGCTACAATTCGTTCGTCGGGCAGGGCTTTATCCTGAGCCAGGGCGCGGAAGTCGGCAATGCCGCCGGGACGGAGGTCGCGTTCGCCAACGACGCCGGTCGCCACGCCTTTGATCTGTTCCGCCAGTTTGGCGAAGCCGGTCAAGCAAAGGTCGACATGACGGACGAGCAGGCGCGTCAGGCATTCTCCGGCGGAAAGATCGCGATCCTCGTCGACTCCAGCAGCAGCCTGGAGAGCTTCCAGCGCGCGGCGCAGGGGCATTTCGAGATCGGGACGATCCGCTTCCCGTTCGCGAACGACAGCGGCAAGATTCCGACGGCGGGCATCGCAGTCCTTCTCCACGCCCGCGATGACGATCGCGCGAAGGCCGCGTGGCGCTTCATGCGCTTTGTCTCGAGCCCGAAGGCGCAAGTCATTGTCGGCAAGAGCACGGGCTATGTGCCGGCGAACAATGTGGCGGTGGAAACGGCCGACCTGCTCGGCCAATATTATAAGGACCGCCCGGCCATGTCGGCGGCGCTTGACTCGAGCGCCTATGCTGCCCCCTGGTACGCATTCAACGGCACGGGTGCGGCGCGTATCGACCAGTTGTTCCTGGACTCGGCACGCCAAGTGGTGACGCTTCGTCAGTCGCCGGCCGATGCGGTCGCCGATCTGCAGAACAAGATCCCGGGCATGGTGGGCGAGTAACCCTGTTCGTGCGCCGAACTAGCGCAGCATCTGGTCGAGCCGGCCTGGGAGATCGCGCCGGCTCGACCCATCCCAGCAATGGGCGTCCCACTGGAGATTTTATGTCCGATGCCTTCGATATCGGCGGCCGCGAAGTCCGGCCTGCGAGCGTCTGAATTCATTGTCGAGGGCGAAGGTGTTTCCGCGCTCGCCTATTTTCGCGAGGGCGCGGCGTCGTTGCCGCTAATTGTCGGCCTGCCTGGCGGGGGCCATCTCGCGCGGGTCTATTACGGCCATGATGGCGCCCGCTCGACGGACTTTCTCGATCATTGGCTTGAGGAACGCGGGTTCGGCTTGCTCGCGCTCTCCTATCCATCGGACCACCCTGTCTTCCCGCGGCCCGACGTGGCGCTGACGACGACGATGTGGGCTGCGGCCGCCGCGACCATCACTGCCGATATAATCGCCAAGCGCAGCCTGCCGCCCGACGTACTTCTCATGGGCTGGAGCATGGCGGGTCGCGCGAGCCGCGCGTTCACGCGCGCCGCTGAAAGCCATGGTCTTGCTGTCAGGGGTTTCATCTCGCTGGCCGCGACCCCGCCGCTGCCGCGGTTCGCGGACACGCCGCCTCAGGGCCAGCCTTTCACCGAGGACGGCCTTTGGAAGACCGACGGGCGGCTCGGCGACGCGCAGCCGCAGCACGAACTATACCTGAACGACATTCATTGGAGGAACGGCGGCAGGGAATATGACCTCATTGCCGCGGCGGACTATTTTGGGGCCTACACGACAAACACGCCGATCCTGCTGCGGGGCGAACCGGAGCAGGGCAGTGGTCTTTCCGGAAATAGTCTCGTGGAAACCATCACTGATCTGGGGTCGTTCGATTTCTCGGGCTATCCGATCACCGGGGCCATCATGCCGACGTCTCCCTTGGACGCGCGGCACGTGGTGACCGATCAGGCGACTTGGGCCTTCTTGAACAGCCAGAAGCTCTATTCCGTTTACGAAGCTCTGGCGCGAGCCGGTGCCAGCATCGGCAGCGACGACGTATGGAACAGCATCCTGGATGTGAAGTTCGCTATGGAGACCACGCTGTCCTGTTCGGTCGAAGGCGGCCATTTCTTCTTCATCGGTCGCGAAGGCGCCATGCAAACCGCTGCCCATATATCGCGCCTCTCGGCGGCATTGGACGCAATTCGATCGCGTCTCCAAGCCTTGGGCGGAGCATCCTCATCCCCGCCGCCGTGCTAACAGCACCTCCGCATTTCCGCGCTCGATGAAGCTGCCTGCCGGCGACATCGCGAGCAAATGCGAACGCATTCCCAATTCGAATTCGCTGCGTCGATCGCCGAGAACGCCCGGGCAAGCTTTGGACGTGGAAAGGATATATCCCATGAGCGAGTCGATATCCCAGCGATGCTCGTAGCTGAAATTCTGCCGCTGGACATTGCGGAAAGCGGAGCGCCGAAGAATAGCTTCGTTCGACTCCGCCAATGTCGGCCTGATGCCGTCCTTGCCTGCGGGGAAATGGCCGCCCCAGAAATCTTCGATGTAGCGGAGCTGCTCCGAGAACCAGTCACGCGGCTCGCAATTCGTCCGGACGCGCGAGATGATCGCGATAGCGCCTTGGTCGGAGACTTTCGCGCTCAGCTTCGCGAGCACCGTTTCCCGATCCATCCAATGGAACGCCCCGGCGATGGTAACTAACGAAAAGCTACCGAGCTCGGGCAGAAGCTCCTCGGAACGACCCGACAGAAATGTTATGTTGGCGGCGTCGTTTGCCTCCGCGAGCCGGCGGGCTTCCGCGATCATGCCGCTGTCTGGATCCACCGCGACGACGTGTCGTGCGAATTTCGAGAGCGGGACAGCGAACTGGCCGGTCCCGCATCCGAGGTCCAACAGGTCGTCGGCGGACGGGTCGACAAGATAATTGCCGGCCAGGAATTCGAACATCGTCGCTGGATAATAGGCCTGATATCGGGCAAAATAATAGGCTGCGCCTTCGAACAGGTCGTCGGGTGCGGGTGCCACTGACTGATGCTGCGTCATCGAGGGGTCTCCTTGTCAACAGCCGGGGAGCGAATTCAATTTCCATCGTCCGGCGGGGTCGCGCGGAACGTCCAGGCCCGGGTCCGCCAGCCTGTCCGCAGGACGTCTCGTGTCGAAGCGCGCGCGGCGATGGTCTGAAGAAGATCGCGCCATGCCTGCGGCCCGATCTGGCTGGGCACGTAATGTGCGCCTCGCCATGTCGCCATAAAGGTTTCGACGGACATCTCGTGCCAATCCGTCCGTTCACAGTAGAGATAGGGCCGAAAGTGCCCGGACTGCTCGACGGGCCGGATCGCCGCTTCGGTGTCGGTGAAGGTATGGCGGACCGCTGGGCATGCTTCTCGTATCAACTGGTCTATCTCGCGCTGAAAGGCATCCAACCGGATGTCGCGAGGATTCCAGAGGACGGTGAGAAACCCGCCCGGCTTGAGAATCCGACTGCATTCCTCGAGCGCTTTTATTGCATCGACGAACTGGAGAGCGTTGCCGATCAGGATCCAGCTTGCGGTGTTGTCCGGCAAGCCCGTGGCCTCGGCATATCCGTCGCGCCATTGAAATGCGCCATCGCGGTTCAGGCGACGCGCTTCCCGCCGCATCTCGGCCTCCGGCTCGATCGCGTAGCCGCCAAGACCAAGCGAAGCGAGGGTCGCGGTCAGATTGCCGGTTCCGGCGCATAGGTCGACGACGAAATCGGCGAATCCTTTGTCGGCAATCTCCAGCTTAAGCGTGTGGAGCAACGTTGGTGCATGCGCGGGGCGTTGCGCATAGTCCTGGGGCGTGGCGCTGAAGTTGCCCCAATCAACGGCGGTCGCTGTCACGGCGTCTCCTCCTCGAAGTCCAGCGGTCTTTGCTTGGCGCAAGCGCGAACGCGCATGATCGTCGGCTTCATCGCGCCGATCCTCGTGACCAGCCAAGGAAGGTCTTGGAAACGATCGACAAGCCTGTCTTCAGCTCGGCACCCGTGTCGGGTCCTGTCAGGGAAATGCGGACGGCATTCGGGATATCGGCATCGTCAACCGAGAACAGGTCGGCCGGCCGGATGAGGACTGCGCGCTGTTCAAGCGCCGTGGCAAACGCTTGCCTCGGCAGCTCCGCAGGCAATGGCATCCAGATGTGGAGGGCGCCGTCTTTGGTGACATAAGCTATGTCCGCGAGCACCTCGGCCGCGAGTTGATGTCGCTTCGCGATCTCTGCTGCCATCGCCATGGCAATTCCGGTTGCGGCTTCGCTCTCGATCCACTGCGCGACGATGAGCGCCGACAGCGAGTTGGGGAACCAGGAGGATAGTCTTCGGACCGGTTCCGTCACGCGGGCGGCGCTTAGCGCCGAAGGTGCCACGAGATAGGCCATTCGCAACCCCATCGCGAGGCATTTGGACACGCTCATGCAGTACCAGGTGATGTCGGGTGCGATCGCTGCGATCGGCGGCGGCGCATCGCGGTGGAGAAATCCAAGGACATCGTCTTCGATGATCGCCACGCCATGTCTGCGGCAGACGTCCACGATGGATTGCCGCCGGCCGATGCCCATGACGGCCGTGGTCGGATTGTGGACGGTGGGATTGCAGAACAGGATCCGCGGGCCGGGTAAATCCGCGAAGGCTTCTTCCAACGCTTCAGGAATCATCCCCTCTTCATCCAGGGCCACGCCCCGTAACCTGAGCCCTGCTCGGTTGCCGATTTGGCGCAGCACGGCATAGGTTAGCGATTCGGTGACGAGCGCGCCGCCGCTCGGCACAAGGGCTGAGAAGAGTAGGCTGAGCGCGCTCTGCGTGCCATTCGTTAGGACGATCTGGGCCGGATCAAGGTCGCGTCCGAGCCGGGTCGAGAGCCATCTCGCGCCAAGCTGCGCGTCCCGATCGAAGCCGCGAATGCGATTCCGGCGAATGAGTTCGCCGCACCCATCGGTCGCCGCAAGTCTGCGGAGCGCATCCGCCAAGGCGTCGTCAAGCGCCGAGGCGGATGCCGGTAGCGCAGTCGTCAAGTCGATGACACTCGCAGAGGAGCGCGCGTTGGCCATCACGCCATACCCACCCGAGCAAGCAGCGCCAGGGAAGTAGCTACGCAGAAGAGCGATACGAGGAGATATCCTATCCCCGCCGTCTTCGGTACTTGAAGCGGCGCGACCTGCAGACATGCGACCGCCAGCAGCGACGCGGCGAGCACGGTCGAGAAATAGGTGTCCGGGATGAATGGCCGGCACAGGAGGACAATTGCCGTCACCGGCACGGCATAGGTGGTGGGCAAGCCCGTCGACCTGCCGCCGGGCGACCCGTTCACATTGAAATAAGCCAGCCGTAGGGCGCTGGAGAGTACGAGGAGCGACGCGGTGGCGATGGTAGTCGGGGTCGCTTGGGCGATGCCGAGGATAGTGATCGCTGGAAAGATGCCCGCGCTGACAAGGTCCGCCAGCGAGTCGAGATTTTTTCCGATCTCGGCCGTTTCTGCCTGCCGTCCTTTCGTTCGCTTCGCGACGATGCCGTCCAAATGGTCGGCCAGCAGCGCCCAGAGCGCGATGGCGGCGCCGAGTTCAGGCACGCCGAGGATGTTTTGCCCCATCGCGATCATCGAGAGCACGATGCCGCCCGCTGTTATGGCATTAGCCGGATCGAGAAGGTGCCGGATCATAGGAAAGCCTTCACCTGATGACCTCAATGTGTCCGGCCGACGCAGACCGCAGTGCCGGCTTGGAGAACATACCCTCCGCGATGCGAAGGTCGTCGGCGGTATCGATCTCGTACCAGCGCAGATCGTCGCAGCGCGCGGCGGCCAAGGCGAGGCCGGCGTCGGCGATCAGCTGCGCGAGCATCTGCTCGGTATAGACGTTGGCGTGCCCGGCGTCGGCATAGGCATCGAGAGCGGGGACGATCTTGTCTCGCAGCGTTTGAGCTGAGAACCGCAAAAGGTTCATGGTCTTGAACACGGGCGGGCCGGGCCGGCGCAGATCGGCAGCGGTCTGCTTCATCCGCACCTCGTGGATCGCGCCGCCCTCGTCGATCACCACAGCGGACCCCTCCATCAATTCGGTGAAGGGCGCGACCGCGGCGACGTCCGGTGCTGGATGCCACGCGAGCCGTTCGATCGCGGCACGCTCGAAAAAGACGTCGCCCTCCAAAAGGAAGAGGTCGCCCGCGAGCAAGGCCTCGCGCGCCAGCCAGAGCGACCAAGCGCTCCCGGTCGTCGCGAAGACGGTCGACTCGACATAGCGGATTTGCAGCCCGCCGAACTGGCTGCCACAGGCATATTCGATCGCGTCCTTGCGATAGCCGACCACGATCGTCACCTCGCGGACGCCGAGCGCATCGAGATGGGCGAGCGCGTTGTGCAGGATCGCGACGCCGTTCACCTCGACCAGCGGCTTGGGCCGGTAGTCAGTAAAGGGCCGGAGTCGCGATCCATAGCCGGCGGCGAGGATGACGGCCTGCTGCGGAATGTTGGGCTTCGGCATCATGGTCTCCGGCATCATGCGATTACCAGCATCTGGACGAGGCGGTCCAGGCCGATCGCGAGCTGGTCGGGCGGCACGCCGTACGAGAGGCGGACGCCGAAGGGGTCGCCAAAGGCGCTGCCGGAGACCGCGGCGACGCCATGCTCGGCGAGAAGCCGGTGGGCGAAGCGATCGGCGATCATGGCATTGTGGACGGGATTGTCGCCCGCGACCTGATTGGAGAGATCGAGGTAGAAGTAGAACCCGCCCTGCGCCGCCGGGGCCGGCACCGACGCCAGGCTCGACAGGATGTCGAGGCCGCGTCGCCGCGCCGCGGTCAGTTGGGCCCGCAGCTGCGCTTCGTATGTTCCGTCATTGCGCTCGAGGTGGCTCAGCACCGCGTGCTGCGCGATGACGTTGGGATTCGACGTCGTGTGCGACTGCAGCGCCTTCACCGCACTGACCAGTTCCTTGGGCGCCGCCAGATAGCCGATCCGCCATCCAGTCAGGGCAAGAGTCTTCGAGAAGGCGTTGATGATGATAGTGCGCGGCCGCACCTCCGGCACCAGCGAGACGATCGGATGATGGATGTGCGGATCATGCGCGAATGCGCCATAGCACTCATCGAAGATCAGCCACAGATCCTTCGCGATGGACAGCTCCGCGAGAGCCTGGAGTGTCTCACGGTCATAGACGGATCCGGTGGGATTGTTCGGCGTGTTCACGACGATCGCGCGCGTCCGCGGCGTGATCACGCGCTCGATGTCGCTGGGCCGCGGCACATAGGCGCTATCGCGGGTGTCGACAAAAACGGGTATGCCGCCGGCGATCAGCAGCTGGGCGGGGAAGGTGGTCCAGTAGGGGACCGGGACGATGACTTCGTCGCCTGGGTTGACCAGTACCATGGCCGTGTTGAACAGCGCCTGCTTGGCGCCGGCCGTCACCGCGATCTCGTCGGCCTGCCAGACCTGGCTGGTTTCGAGAGAGATCTTCCGTGCCAGCGCCTCGCGCAACTCCATCAAGCCGATCGTGTCGGTGTAGCGGTTCAGACCTTGTTGAATGGCCTCGATCGCTCCGTCCCGGATCGTTGGTGCCAGATCGCTCCAGATTTCGCCGGCCGTGAGATCCACAATCTCCATCCCGGCATCGGCGGCAGCCTTCGCCGCGGCGCGGGCGGCCGCTGTGCCCGACGATTTGAACAAGTTTGTCCGTGACGCTAACATGCGCGTCTCCATCTTTTCGGCAAAACCGCTTACCGCGGCTGTCCCTGGCCATTTCTCTTCTGCCGCCGAGAGCTAGCCGTAGTTCATCAGTTCGAACAGCTCGTCGAGCGTCGCGACTTCACCTTCAATACGGCAATGCTCTCTTCCTGAATGATGCGGTCGCACACGTGACGTCCCCCCCTCCTGAGCTAATTGTCGATTGCTTAATTGGTCCGAGTCGCTCGGACGTCGCTCCGCTGTCCGCTTCGGCAGATACTGTTCTTCCGCCTGAGCCAATTCGTCGTAGCCCATCAAACTGAACAGTTCGTCGAGGCCCGCAACCTGGTCCTCGATCCCGGCGATGCTTTCTTCCGACCGAATGCGGCCGCAGGTGTCACGCATGCCAGCAATCGCCGCCCGCATCGAATGGTTGGCCCAGATGACGGTCGAAATGCCGGCATCACGATACACCGAAGCCGGGGTGTTGTAGTATTTGGTGGGGACGATGACGACTGGGAGCTTGTTGTTCCATTCCTTGGCGAAGGTCAGGATCTCGTCTGCGACGGCCTGACGGGAGTGGATGAGGATTGCGTCGGCGCCGGCCTCTGAATAAGCGTCGGCCCGGCATAGCGCCTCATCGAGACTGTGACCGGCGATCAGCGCCTCGATGCGCGCGACGACCACGAAATTTGGATCCGTCGTGTCTTTTACGGCCTTGAGCCGCCCTGAGAATTCATCAATGTCAGCGAGCGGATGCCGATCGCCGACGAAGGAGTTACTTTTCGGGAACCCCTTGTCTTCAAGGCAGACGCCGCTAGCGCCGCGTTGCTCAAGCTTCCGCGCGACCAGTCGAGCATTGTTGAAATTTCCGAAGCCGCTGTCACCGTCGACAAGAACAGGGATGTTCGTCGCATCGACCATGCGCTCGACGACGTCGACGACTTGCGTCCAACTCGCTTCGTTGGCGTCCCGATAGCCGAGCGCCGAGGCGATGGAAAGACCAGAGGCCCAGAGCCCTCGAAAGCCAGCGCGCTCGGCAATTGCTGCCGAAAGCCCATCATGCGCTTCCATCAAAAATGTCAGGTCGTTGGAAAGAATGAGCTCGCGAAGGGTCGTTGATGACGCCGTCACCGGCAAGACTTCCGCCCCGAATGAAATCGCCTTGCTCATTGTATGACCTCCTCCATAAACTCAGGTCCAATGAACTCGGTGAAACGGGACGATTACTCATTGTCGCCCTGACCTCGCCGCAGAAAGTCCTTTGGCCTACATATGCGCAATGGTCTGAGATCCGCTGGAAGCGGCTCTTGCCGGAGCGCACGTTACAGCTCAAGCAGCAAGAGCCATGCCAGCTAAAAAGCCGTTGTTATTGGAATAGGTTGGCTTTGCGCGGCTGGTTACCGTTGTTAGCGACAGTACAATTCTGTCGGGATCGCGACAGTGGACAAGCTATACCACGGTGCGAGGGCGGCAGGTCGCCCCCTAATAGTGATGTCCCGGCCACGCTAGAACGCGTCTGTTTAATCCGGTTCATATCCTGCGGCCTTGAAGGTGTTCGATCCGTTCCTCAAGCGCTCTCATGGTCTCAACCAGCATGCCGAGAACCAGCCGAGCCGCCGCCGGCAAAGCGCTTGCCGGATCCTCCACATGGTCGACGAGCTTCGCGACATGGGGCGGGCCCTGGGCAGCCACCAGCCCGTATTCAGCGAGATGACCGCGCAGGGCGTTGATCACCTGCGTGCGCTGCCGAACCAGCAGATCGCGGACACTGAACACGACCGCCGCTGGGCTGGGCTTCTTCGGTCTTGACCGCCACAAAGCGCATTGTCGGCCGTTGCGCCGCATCGCAGATCGCCTCTGCGTCGGCGGCATCGTCGGCGCTTGACGAACGGTTTCACATAGGCCGGCGGGATCAGGCGGACGGTATGCCCAATTTGCCGATCTCGCGCGCCCAATGGTGCGCGCCACCACACGCCTCCATGATGACCAGGCATGCCGGCTGCTTGGCAAAGAATTCCAGCACCTTATCGCGCCGCAGCTGCCTACGGAAAACAACTGCGCCATTTCCCAGAAAACCACTTGCGCAAAAGTGCTGCGTCAAGCCGCATGACCACCCCTCTTTGCAGACGCACACAACCCTGGAAGGAGGAAGCCGCGGGAGGACGAGCCCAGGCGTACTATGGCGAAGGTGCCTGCGTGTCGCCGATGAGGTCGCCCGCGGGACCGGTGTGGCCCATCATCCTCCTAGCGTGATTTGCAGCCAACCGGCCTGGGACCTGGCGGCCGTCTCTGGCTCTACGCCGCAAAATCGGGGCCGGGTCCGCCAGGTCTGCATCGAATGACGGAGGTCAGAGGTGGTCTCGGTGCTCGGCATTCATGATCCGACCGAGCGCCAGCGAGTGGTCGTCTGCGGCTCGAGGGCGGATCATGTCGCAGAACGAAATGTAGTGTCCCCCACGGTACTGGACCGGCCGACATCGAGGCCGAGGTCTCGGCATTCCTCGCGCGCCTGGGGCCGGAGCCCCCTGACATCCGGGCGATCCTGTCGAATGCACGCTGTTTCTCGCAAAAGGCAGCCGGCATCCTGGCTACTCCCCCGATTATCCCCGATTTAAATCAAATCCCGCTGTGGATATTGACGATTGCGCGACCCTCACCTCGTAGACGGCTAATGCGGGCGGCTACTGAGAGGGTCATATGACAAGCGATTTTTCCGCCGCCCGAGTGCATTTAGATCGAGCGTATCACTACCTTCGTGGCGATGACCCGATGAGCCGGAGGGGACGCGAAGCCTTGGACCTGTTAATTGAGGCGGTTGCCGCCGAAGAGTTCAAGCAACCACGCCAAAACGCGCAGGTGCTAACGTTTCCGATTGGGCGCCGCTTCTGAGGCGATCTCCATGGCCGCCACGATGAACCATGGTCAGCTAGATAATCCTCCCAGAACGCAAAGAAGCCCGCCCCGGCATGAGCCGAGACGGGCAATAGAAATGGGAGTCCCAAGCGCGTCCACGAAACAGCGCCGGCAGGTGAAATTCAGCAGAATGTCCATCCTGGCGCAACGTCACGTTCCCGAACCGAAAAAATTGATCGATGCCGTGAAAAACTCGATTGCGATCCCTGTCTTCCTGTCTGGAGGCGTAACGGCGGTCGGATGAATGGCGCTTGTATTGGCTCATTGACGAGAATTCTACAGATTGGCCTCCATCATGTTGGTGCCGGCACCGTTGGCGTGGTCAGCCGCACCAGTCGTCGCAGGCGTGGTGGCGGCCATGAGGAACTCGTCACAGGCTCCGCTCAGGCCGCGTAATCTCCCTACGTTCGAAGCGGAGCGCGGTCTTCAGGCGTGCGAAGAGCATCTCGACCTGCTTCGTTCGTTGCGCGACCGTCCGAACTCGGGCGGATCCGCTTTGACGGGCGTCTCGCGTGCCTCTTCGTGGACGCGCAACACGTCGCGCACCGGCGTCTTTGGATAGCAGCGGCGCTTGAGTTCACACCTCTGGCAGTCTCGTTGCTGGCCCGGGATCCGGTTTCCACCGCTGACACTGCGTGTGCGCGGGACCGCGAAGTTGCGACGATTCTGCCTTGCCGGCGGGAAAGATGAACTTGTTCTGGACCGCATCGAAGATGAAGTCCGCGCGGCTGAAGGTTACGTCATCACGCCGGCTCTTGTCCCACACCGGAATGTGCGGCGCGATGTTCTGACCGACGAGCCATCCGAGGAACTTGCCGGTGCCCTATCCGCGCGCTCTTCACCGAAAAAGCACACTGGGCGAACTGCCGTTCTGGCCCGTCCCCGATGTTTGAGCCGGTGGGACGAGCGACTGGCACCAAAGATGCGGAAGAGCTTTCTCCTTACGTAAAGGGGGCGGCATTTCCGCGCCGATTCCAAAATCTTTTGCTCTTCGCCCGTCCCCTCTTCGTCTTGACTAGTGCCAGCCGACGGCCTATCTCACCGCCATGTTAGCACTCACCTCTGGTGAGTGCTAACAACTCTCCGGCAACGGAGCACCGTTCAACATCCGAACCAGGGACATCCAAAAAATGGCAAAGTCGAATTTCCGGCCGCTTCATGACCGCGTGGTCGTTCGTCGCGTCGAGTCCGAAGCGAAGACCGCCGGCGGGATCATCATCCCCGATACGGCGAAGGAAAAGCCGCAGGAAGGCGAGATCATCGCCATTGGCTCCGGCGCCCGCGACGAAGCCGGCAAGCTCGTCCCGCTGGACGTCAAGGCGGGCGACCGCATCCTGTTCGGCAAGTGGTCGGGCACCGAAGTCAAGCTCAATGGCGAAGACCTTCTGATCATGAAGGAAGCCGACATCATGGGCATCATCGGCTGACACGCCGCCGCCTTTCATCCGCACCATCCAATCTGAATTCGGGCGAAATGCCCAGGAGTAAAAAATGGCTGTCAAAGACGTAAAATTCTCCCGTGATGCTCGCGAGCGCATGCTGCGCGGCATCAACATCCTCGCCGACGCGGTGAAGGTCACGCTCGGTCCCAAGGGCCGCAACGTCGTCATCGACAAGTCGTTCGGCGCGCCGCGCATCACCAAGGACGGCGTCACCGTCGCCAAGGAAATCGAACTTTCCGACAAGTTCGAGAACATGGGCGCGCAGATGATCCGCGAAGTCGCGTCCAAGACCAACGACATCGCCGGCGACGGCACCACGACCGCGACCGTTCTGGCGCAGTCGATCGTCCAGGAAGGCCACAAGGCGGTTGCCGCCGGCATGAACCCGATGGACCTGAAGCGCGGCATCGATCTGGCCGTGACCGAAGTCGTCGCTCACCTCGTCAAGAACGCCAAGAAGATCAAGACCTCGGAAGAAGTCGCCCAGGTCGGCACGATCGCCGGCAATGGCGATGCTTCGGTCGGCAAGATGATCGCGGAAGCGATGCAGAAGGTCGGCAACGAAGGCGTCATCACCGTCGAGGAAGCCAAGACCGCCGAGACCGAACTCGAAGTCGTCGAAGGCATGCAGTTCGACCGCGGCTACCAGTCGCCCTACTTCGTCACCAACGCCGACAAGATGGTTGCCGAGCTCGAAGACGTCTACATCCTCCTGCACGAGAAGAAGCTCTCCAACCTGCAGGCCATGCTGCCGGTTCTCGAAGCCGTCGTGCAGACCTCGAAGCCGCTGCTTATCATCTCGGAAGACGTCGAAGGCGAAGCGCTGGCCACGCTGGTCGTCAACAAGCTGCGTGGCGGCCTGAAGATCGCCGCCGTCAAGGCGCCGGGCTTCGGTGATCGCCGCAAGGCCATGCTGGAAGACATCGCCATCCTCACCGGTGGCCAGGTCATTTCCGAAGACCTCGGCATCAAGCTCGAGAATGTCGGCCTCAACATGCTCGGCCGCGCCAAGAAGGTGTCGATCTCCAAGGAGAACACCACCATCGTCGACGGCGCCGGCAAGAAGGCCGAGATCCAGGGCCGCGTTGCCCAGATCAAGCAGCAGATCGAGGAGACCACCTCGGACTACGACAAGGAGAAGCTGCAGGAACGTCTCGCCAAGCTGGCGGGCGGCGTTGCCGTCATCCGCGTCGGCGGTGCGACCGAGATCGAAGTCAAGGAAAAGAAGGACCGCGTCGATGACGCCCTCAACGCGACCCGCGCGGCCGTGGAAGAAGGCATCGTTGCTGGCGGCGGCGTCGCCCTGCTGCGCGCTTCGCTGGCCATCACCGTCACCGGCGCCAATGCCGATCAGACGGCCGGCATCGCCATCGTCCGTCGCGCCCTGCAGGCTCCGGCCCGCCAGATCGCCGCGAATGCAGGCGCAGAAGCTTCGATCGTGGCTGGCAAGATCCTCGACAACAAGGATGCAACCTTCGGCTACAACGCCCAGACCGGCGAATATGGCGACATGATCGCCATGGGCATCGTCGATCCAATGAAGGTTGTGCGCACCGCTCTCCAGGACGCGGCCTCGGTCGCCGGCCTGCTGGTCACCACCGAAGCCATGATTGCCGAAGCTCCGAAGAAGGACTCGGCTGGCGGCGGCATGCCGGGTGGTATGCCCGGCGGTGGCATGGGCGGCATGGGCGGTATGGATTTCTAATCCAGCCATTGCCTCGCATTCACGGAAAGGGCGGCAGCAATGCCGCCCTTTTTCTTTGGGCGAACCTTTTTGACCACAGGGGGGCGGCGTCCCTCTAGAATGCGGAGGGGCAGGCCCGATCACGGGCATCATACGGGGGCACTTTCATAGCGGACACCAATGACTGAATTCATTCTGTTCGCCATAGGCGGCTTTCCTGCCCAAGCGGTGGACGCCGCGCTCGGCATGGCTTACGGCGCGGTCTCGTCGACGGTGCTGCTTTCGTTCGGCGTTCCGCCAGCACCCTATCACGCCTGATCTGCGCGCATGGCGATCAGCCACAACTACAAGCCCATGCTCGACGAGACGGGATCACTTCTCCCCGATATCTCGTGCTCAATGCGCTCGGGGCGGCGGACGGCATGTCGGTCGGCACCATCGCGTGCATGCTGGCGCTGGAATCGAGCGCGGTGATACCTCTGGTCGGATGGAACAGGCTGGCCTGGTCATCCGCCAGCTCGGCTCCGCGACGAACGCCAGGTGCAGTTCACCTTTCCGTCGCCGGCCGGGCGCTGCTTGCCCAGTGCAACTCGGCTTGGCGACACGCTGATCGAGCTCTCGCGAATGAGCCTTGCTGAGTTCAAAGCCTCACCCGGCAGATACTGGTGTTGCGCGACGCGTGCCGGTCACAATTCCTTTGCGTGCTCTTTTACTGCCAAATCGATCGCCTGGTTCAGAGGCACCGCCTTGGAGAACAGGAAGCCCTGAGCGGTTCTGCAGCCAAGCTCGAGCAGAGTTTGCCGATCCGCCTCTGTTTCGACGCCCTCGGCCATGACGTCGATCCCGAGCGTCCTGCCAAGATCGATGACCGTTTTGACAAGCAGCCGATCCTCTCGGGACTTGGCCAAGCCGCGAATGAAGCCTTGGTCTATTTTCACCTTGCGTATCCGGCTGTCCTTGAGCGATGCCAAGGTGGAAAAGCCGGTGCCGAAGTCATCGAGCGCGATGGAAATGCCGGCATGTGAAAGCCGTCCGAGCTTTTCATCCACCCTGTCCGGGTCCACCGGGGATTCTTCAGTAATCTCGATTTCGAACATCGTTGCAGGGAGATCTTTTGCCGCCAGACCATCCAGAACCATGTCGTCGATATCGCCGGCTTCCAGTTCGCGCGGTGATACATTCATCGCCACACGAAGATCACGACAGTCAGCTTTCACCATGCCGTCGATAAGTGCACAACAGTCGGCGAAGACCGTTTGGGTCAGCAGCTGAAGCATTCCGGTTTGGCGTGCGGCTGTGACGATTTCGGGTGGAGAGATAGAACCATGAATCGGATGGGACCACCTTAGCAAGGCTTCAAAACCGACCACGGCCTCGGTGTCGAGTTTCACGATGGGCTGGAACCAGGGTGCCAAGCTTCTCGTCTTTACCGCTGAATGAAGGTCGCGTTCGATAGACTGGCGGCGTTGCAGTTCCCTGTCGAGGTCGGCATCGAACAGGCAAAACTCGTTCCTGCCACGACGCTTGGCTGTATAAAGGGCGATGTCCGCCCGCAACAACATTTCTGTCAGTCCCGGGCTCTCCGCCAAGTATATTCCTATCGATGCCCCGACCCGGACGGACGCGACCTCAGGATAGGGGCGGGCAATTTTGGCTATGATATTGGAGGCGAGATCACTGGCAGAAAGCGAATCCACCAGTGAGGGAAAAAACAGCACGAATTCATCGCCGCCGATTCGGGCGAGCGTTGAGCCTTCCGGTGCTTCCTGCTCTATCCGGCGGGCGATCCTGACAAGCAGATCATCACCGGTCCTGTGACCGTACGTATCGTTGACGGATTTGAACCCGTCTAGATCAATCAGCATTGCAACGAAGGGGCCGTCTGCAGTCTCGAACCGACCGATAGCGTGTTCGAGGCCACGCCTGTTGAGAAGGGCCGTCAGGTGGTCCTGCCTGGAATTGGCCTCCATTTCGGCCGCAAGCCGCTCGGCCTCATGCCTCAGGCGGCTCGCTTCGCGGAAGCGCGCTTGTCCAACAAACGCGGCTCGAACCAGGCCGCCCAGGAAGAGCAGAACGGCGAAAGAAAGAACGTACCCTTCAAAGTTGCCTTTCGCCAGCAAGCACCCCGCTGTGATGAGGAGCGGGGGTGTGATGAAGTTGGTCGCTGCCGCAGCGTATGAACTGCCGTATGTAACAGCACCAGCTGAGATGCCCGCCAGAATAATCAGATGCAGCGGTGCGTGAGGTGTCGTGTATCCAACCGTAAGGACGGCAAGAAAGGACCAGGCAAACCCTGCCAGAAGAGCAAGGATGCCAAACCAGCGAAGCCGCGGCGAAATCCCTGTCAGATCGTCCTGGTGTCCCGTTTGCTTTAGCTGATAACGGGCGAGTGCAAGGCGGCCGACATTTATCGCATTGATGACCAGGAACCAGATCGCGGCGCCAAAGCCGCCGCCAGAAAGGGCCTGCACCGTCAAAATAAGGCTTGAGAGGACGGTGCTGATCGGCATTGACACGAAGAGACCAGCCCTCAGGTCAGCAAGCTGATCCTGACGGATTTTGGCCTCCAGCGTGTCTTCTTTCTTCAGGTCCATGGACGGCTAGCTTGCTTCCCAGGCTTCTTCGCAGCGCAAGCCTATGCAAGCCCACTGAAGGACGGGTTAACTAATAAGCGTGGTAACTGGTGCGGCGGCTCGTATGCCTCCTCTTAACATTGCCGGCTGATCATTGAGGTCTTGCCCGCGCCGCGCGTGATCCGCATCATTCCGAGCATTCGCAACGACACATGGACGCAGCATTGCTGACGGCAGGAGTCGAGACTGTCTGTGATTTCATCGCCTAAGCATGGCCGAAATGCCATGGCGGACAAAGGGAAGATATTGGGCAAAGCGAAGCCCCGCATGTCTTGCAAGCCGTGCCGCCGGGTGCTCGCCTGAGTAGAGTCCGACGAGGATGTTCGTAGCATGATAGAGCGGTGCCGCCGACCGGCGCAGGCAGCTTTCGTATCTGTGGAGCATGTCGGGATCGGCAATGTCGCGCCGGTCGCGACATACTGTCAGGATTCTATGGGCGAGTTGCTTCTGGCCACTGAGGGCGATGTTAAAGCCATGCGCGGTCACCGGGTGCATGCCAATGGCGGCGTCGCCGATGAGTGCAGCGCTCGGTGCCCAGAACTTGTGCGCCCACGTCGTGACCAGCGGATAGCTATGGCGGGTGCTTGCCAAGGCCATTTCTCCGAGGCGCCCTCGACACCGGTTCGTCAATTCCATCAGGAACAAATCGTCGTCGAAAGCAAGCAGTCTATCGGCCTCGTTTAACGGCAAAGTGAGTAGCAGCGACGACACGCCTTCCATGAGCGGCAACATCGCTATCGTCTGATGGTGATCGAACCATTCGACTGCGATCTGCTGATGGACGCGCTCGTGCCTTACCCGGCAAATCAGCATCGCCTTGCCGAGCCGATTGATGTCGGCGCCGATGCCGAGCAGGTCGCGCGTGGCGGAAAAACGCGAGTCCGCTGCAACGAGAAGCCGAGCGGTCAATTGCCTGCCATCGGAGAGCGTTATGACTGCTCCTTTGTGGCTGTTTGTTGCACCGACGACCGAGTGGCCGCATATCAGCCGGGCATGATCCTGCGAGCGGATGATCTTGAACAGGGCATCGCGGATGCGACAATTTGGGACCAGAAATCCGAGTGGTTCCCCAGATCCTCTGGGAGGATCGAAACACAGCGCGAAAGGGCTCGATCCGTTGAGCACGCGCGCGCCTTGCAGTGGTGATTTGTGCGAAACGGGGATGGCATCCCAGGCGCCGAGCTCGCGAAGGATTCTGATTGAGGCGTAGGTCAGCGCGATCTCACGACCGTCGAAAGCTGGATTCGCCAGCCGTTCCAAGGACTGCTGTTCAACAACTGCCACCTTCAGTTCGCTCTGCCCCAGCGACGCGGCGAAGGAAAGTCCGACCGGCCCGCCTCCGACGATAACGATATCGAAACTCTCGTCGGAGCCGGCCATCAGCGTGCCACCATCGCGTCGGCTATCTGCGTGAGATGCCGGTGGAGTTGAGCCGCAAACTGTGGACCGATTGCGCGAGGTTCCAGTGCCCGCCGCGTCGCCTCAAGCCACTGCGCATGAACGTCCGCATAAATCGGCAACGAAGGATGCAGTCTTATCAAACACGGACGCAGCTGATCGCACCAGTCTTTGGGTCCGCCCAGCCAGCGCCTTGCCCGCCTGTTGGCAGGGCCGGTCTCAATCCGGTCGTGGAACTCGAAAACCAGGGCACGGATCGCTGGACCGCGCCCGAGATGAGGGAAAATGCTATCCGAGACTTTTCTTGACTGCATCTTGACGGCATTCTTGAGTTGAGACGAGGGCTCTTCATGCGGCGACAGCGCCGAATTCAGCTTTCCAGCAGCCACACTTGCATCGAGCCTTTCGCCCGATTGTTCCAAAGAAAGTATGGCAGGGCGATTAGCCTGCAGTCGGAAACGACGGGCGGCGCATTCCTGTACAGGCTGTCTCCCCAGCCTTGGTCTACGACGCGCTTCGCGGGGGCGGTGAGCGTGACCACGCCATCGAAGAGGTCGCCCCGCTCCTCCGTTTCGATCCAGGCGTCTCGCGGCAATTTGAGCTGCTGCACTCGCCCTCCGGGATTGTCTACGTGTTCGACGCAATAGACCAACGGTCCGCGCTTGAGCGCCACCCGGCCGATGTCCTGACTGACCTTGGGATGAGCATAGATGCGCTCGGGAGGCATCGGCAGCTCGAGGGTGATCGTGTCTCCGGCATTCCATAGCCGCGAGATCGAAAGATAGCCATTCCTGGTGCATGCCTCCACGTCGATCGGATGTCCCTCGACCGAGGCTTCGGCTTCGTGCGCCCATCCGGGAATGCGAAGCTTCACGGCGAACTCGGCCGGGGCGTCAGGGCTGACCTCGATCCTGATCGAGCCGAACCATGGATAGGCGCTGGTTTCCCGCAGGAACACATTTCCCGTAGCAAGCCGGATGTTCGTCGAAATGCCGCCATAGAGATGAAAGGCGATTGCGTCTTCGCTGGCCGAGACGAAATAGCCTCCGACCGAAGCGATGAGACGCGACGAATTCATCGTGCAGCATGGGCATGTGTGCCAGGCCCATCGGCTGTGTCGCCCATCGCTGTCCAGCGGATTGGAGTAAAAATAGTGCTCGCCATCGCGCGACAGGCCGGTCAGCGCGCCGTTGAACAACGCCTGTTCCATTACGTCGGCATAGCGGCCGTCGAGATCGAGATGCAGCATCCGATGCGCCCAGAAGATCAGCGCTACCGAGGCGCAGGTCTCCGCATAGGCCGTATCGTTCGGCAGGTCGTGGTCTTCAGTAAAGCCTTCATTCGCGGCAGCCGAACCCAAGCCGGAGGTGATGTAGATCTTCGAGGTCATGACGTCGGCCCAGAGCACCTCGCATGCTTTCTTGAGGCCGTCGTCGTTCAGTTCCGCCGCGAGGTCGGCCATTGCGGAAAACATGTACATCGCCCGAACGGCATGGCCGACCACCTTGGTCTGCTCGCGCACTGGCCTGTGCGATTGGTTGTACTCATACCTCTTCGCCCAGAAATCCCCAGGGCTCTCCCCGCGCGCGACCGCTTCCTGATCGAAGTAGTGTGGCTGGCGGCCGCGCTCGTTGATGAAATAGGCCGCTAGTTCGAGATGCTTTCTCGCTCCCGTCAAGCGATAGAGCTTAATGAGGGCAAGCTCGATCTCCTGATGGCCGCAATAGCCGTGCTTCTGGCCGGGGTTCGGACCGAACGTCTTGCGCACATGGTCGACATAGCGCTCAAGGATGTCAAGGAGCCGGCGCCGGCCCGTCGCGAGGAAGTAGGCGATGCCGCCCTCGAGCAGATGTCCCAGATTGTAGAGTTCGTGATAGTCGCGCAGGTTGGTCCAGCGCTTGTCCGGCTCGCGCTGCAGGTGCCAGCAGTTCAGATAACCGTCGGCAGCCTGTGCATTTTCGAGATCGTCGACGATCTTTTCGATCCTGGCCTCGATGTCGGCGTCGGGCCTGTGTGACAGCGCATAGGATGCCGCCTCGATCCACTTGCCGGCGTCGGAATCCCAGAACACCTGCACGAAATTGTGCTGGTTGGGCGCGGAGCTCAGCGGCGGCGGGTTCGGCAATGTCAGGGACTGCAGGATACCGTGCTTGCCAAGCTGGACGTGCTGGGTGGGGATGGTCCGTGTCAGCACAGTCTCAAGCCGCTCGCGCCAGAATTGCCCCTCCAGCGCGACATCGACGAACTGAACCGGCTTGAACTCGTTCATTGGAACGCATCCGTTCCTGCAATGAAGTGCATTGGCGTGCTCACGGCTTCGACGATGCCCGCACGACCACTGAACACGGTCGACGCCTGACGCCGCTCGGCGATCATCTCCAGCACGCTGTCACCAGCGTCGCGTCCGAGCGCGTTCAGGTTCTCATCGAGGCTGGCCTGCCGCGGCCGCGTCGCAAGCACCATCCCGTCCCAGTTGTTAAATCCGACGATGGCTACGTCGGCAGGTACTGCCAGGCCAATCTCGCGCAGCGTGTCGCACGCGCCGCCGGCGATCTGATCGTTGCCGCAGAAGATCGCGTTCGGCGTTTGCGGTCCCGAGAACAATCTGGCCGCCGTGTCGCGCCCCAACGCCTCGGCTGACTTTTGGCTTTGGCCGTTCTTCGTGTCGGTCTTGATCCAGACCGGTCGCCGAGGTGTTCGGCGGCGCGATCCATTGAAGGAGCCGACCACTACCATGAAAAAACCCAAAAACCGCCAAGACGCTGATGGTGACGACTAAACTGTCCGTTAGACATGCGTTCTCCCTTGAAAGGCTGGTCGACGAAACCACGCCGATGAGGAGATAACCTTGATCTGGATCAGCCAGACATGACAAATCCGGGCGACGCCGTCCTTCGAGCGACAGGGGCTTTTCACAATCTGGCGTCAAGCGCGGTTTAGCTAAGCTAGCTGTGGAGCCTCAGCACTTTGTTCCCGAACAAGCCGTCTCGGCTGACGACCGGCATCCGCACAGTCGTCGGCACAGCGATCTGGGTCAGCGTTCCGGCTTGTCGTCCCGGTCGATGAGGATGCGCTCAGCGGCCCCGTGAAGATCCTCATATTGACCACTCCTCAAGGCCCACAGAAAGCCGGACAGCCCCAGCGCGCCAAGAAACAGAGCTGCTGGTATGAGGTAGACGAGCGTCGTCATGACGGCTGCACCGATGCGCGAATGCCCGCACGCGTTGCCGAGGGAGCCCCCGTCACCTCGGCGAGCACAAAACCCTGCAGGCGCAACGCATTTCCGATGACAAGCAGCGACGAAGCAGACATCGCGATTGCCGCGATCAGCGGCGTGACGTGCCCCAGAATGGCGATCGGCACAGCAATGGTGTTGTAGACGATCGCGATGGCGATGTTCTGGCGGATCAGCCGCCCGGCCTTCCGGGAGACGTCCAGGGCAAGGGGTACGGCCAAAAGGCTTTCGCGCAGGAACACGAAGTCCGCGGCGTTGCGGCCAATATCGGCAGCGGTGGCCGGCGCGATCGAGACATGTGCTGCGCTCAGCGCAGGCGTGTCGTTCAGGCCGTCGCCAACCATTAGAACCTTGTGGCCAGCTCTCGCCAGCGCTTCGATGCACTCGACTTTGCCGGACGGAACCAGGACTGGAACAAAGCGGTCGATGCCCAATGCTTTTGCGACATCGGCACAAGCGGCTGCTGTATCGCCCGACAGCATCTCCATGGACACCCGGGCATCGTTCAACTGCACAATGGCTGCCCTGGCGTCGGCACGCAGTGCGTCCTCGAAAACGAAGGACGCGACAATGATCCCGTCTTTCGTCAGAACCGTTCCGCCATAGCCATGTTTGCCTTCGCCACCGGTTCGGGCCCTCCATCCAGCCCATCCGCGCCGGCCCAGTCGCCAAGTGCTGCCCGCCGCGGTGGCTTCGATCCCGAAGCCCGGATGCTCGCTGACGGATTCGAGTTTCGGCTGACCGGCAAAGCCCGCGAAGCCGGCTATGGCCCTTGAAAATGGATGGCGGGAATGCGCGGCCATGTCGGCCGCGATTGCCAGCATGGCCGGCTTGATCGACGGCGCATTGACGAGATGGGGCTGTCCGAGCGTGAGCGTTCCGGTCTTGTCGAACACCGCCGTATCGATTGCCGCCAACCGCTCCATAGCGGAGCCATCCTTGACCATGATCCCACTTTCGAACAGGCGCCGCGCGGCGACCACCTGCACGATCGGCACGGCGAGGCCGAGCGCACATGGGCATGTGATGATGAGGACGGCGATGGCGATCGTCATCGCCCTGTGCCAGTCGCCAGTCGCCGCCATCCAGCCCGCGAACGTTACGAAGGCGGCAAGGTGAACCACTGGCGCATAAAGCGCTGAAACGCGGTCGGCAATCCGGCGATAATGCGCGCGACCGCCCTCGGCGGCTTCCATCAGCCGAACCATTTCTTCCAGGAAGGAATCTTTTGCGGCGGCTGTCGCCTGGACGGTCAGCGGGCCGGTGAGATTGAGAATGCCGGCCTGTACCGCCTCCCCTGACGCCACGGTTCTGGGAGTGCTCTCACCGGAAACCAGCGAACAGTCGAGATCCGAAGATCCCCGAATGATCTTGCCGTCGACGGGGATCCTTTCGCCGGCCGCGATCAGCAGCTGCATGCCAGGTTCGATCTCGCCAACCGGCAGATAGTCGTGCGCGCCATCGCCGCGCAGCACCATGGCGCCACGCGCCGCCAGCTGCGACAGGCCCTTCACGGCGGTTCGGGCTCGTTCGCGCATCACATGATCCAGCGTGCGGCCGATCAACAGGAAGAACAGCAAGGATACCGACGCGTCGAAATAGGCGTGGTCGCCATGGTTGATGGTCTCGTAAAGGCTCATGGCGTAGGCGAGCGACACCCCGACCGCGATGGGCACATCCATGTTCATGCGGCCGTGGCGCAGCGCATTCCACGCCGAACGGAAGAAGATGCCGCCGGCGAAGGCAAGTGCGGGAATAGCGATTAGCGCCGAGACCCAGTGGAACAGATCGCGGGTCGCGCCTGCGGCGCCCGACCAGACCGACACCGAAAGCAGCATGATGTTGCCGGCCGCAAAGCCGGCAACCGCGACGGCGCGGATCAGCTCCGACAGCGTCTTGTCCTTGCCGTAAGCCTCGGGTTCGAACAGGTGTGCGTCATAACCCAGCCGTCCAAGTGTGGCGACGAATGGCGGAACCTCGTCGCCGCGCCACCGGACCGAAACCCGTTTCGTCGACAGGTTGACGCGGGCGCCCTCGACCCGGTCCAGCTTTCCAAGCGCCGTTTCGATCGCCCGGATGCAGGCTGCACAATGAACCGCCGGTACTGAAAGATCGGTCTGATACAGGTCGCCGCCCAGCGAACGGCTCGCCAGTTTGATTTCTTGGCTCGACGGCAAAACGGATGCGGCGCCAGCGACATCCAGCGCCATTTCGGCGCCCGGTGCACAGCAGCTCATTGCAGCACACCTTGGGAAATGATGATACGGTGAACTTCCCGATAGGGCTCCGCGAGACCGGCGTCGGCATCGACTTCGACGATCCAGACGCCGTCCTTGGGCGTGTGGTACGCAGCAAATTCCTGATCCGTTGCGAAAGTTAAAATGATGGACTTGTCCTCGGCCTCATAGGCAGGATGACGGAACAGGACGCTGACGCTGTGCAACGGGACCGGCTTGCCGACGGCGTCGCTGAGGCTGTAACGGACTTCGCCCGACGCGATCGTCAGTTTGCCAGTCCAGCCGAGCGCGGCCTGCGCGCGCCATTCCTCGGCCCTCCTGTTGAATTGCTGGCTGGCCACATAGGTGTTTTCGACGACGAGGCCGGTCCAACTCGTATTGGCGAGTGTCGCCATGGTCAGATTGACGCCGATGACCACAGCGAAAAAGGCGAGAATGGTGACCAACATATGCCTGCCGGTGAATTCGCGGGATTTCTGCGGATTGGCGCTCATCTGACGATCTCCGGTGCGTTGAAAGTGGCCGTGTATTCGTCCGACTCGAAGCTCGCCTTGTCTTCGACCCGGAATTTGAATGTTTGCGCTTGGCCCTTGATCTGTTCCGCCGGCTGGCGAACGAAAACCTTCAGCATCTTCAGCCGGTCGGGTTCGACCGCAATGGCAAAGGAGCGATCCGCAGGCAGGTCGATCCCGACGACGCTCATCTCGGCCTCCGGCAGGCCCTGCATGGTGACGACGATCGTCCTCGGCTCGGGGATCATGTTGAGCAGCTTGACGGTGTAGCCATTGCGGATCGAACCGTCGGACAACGCGACGAACTGCGGATTGCGGTCGTGCAGAACGTTGACCTCGAGCCGCTCGCGCGTCAGCAGCGAATAGAGCAGGGCGAGACCGACCGCCGACCACGCACCCATGTAGACGAACGTGCGCGGCCTGAAGATCTTGCGAATGTGGAAATGGGCCAACCTGTCGGCGAAAGCGCCGTCGGCAGTGCGCACCAGCGAAGGCTTCGCCGCGCTGGAGCCGCCCCCGGTCGCCACCGCCATGTTGGCGTTGTAGTCGGACAGCGTCGCATAGGAGATCAGCCCGCGCTCCTTGCCGAGCTTGGCCATGACGCTGCCGCAGGCGTCGATACAGAGCGCGCAAGTGATGCATTCGAGCTGCTGGCCGTCGCGAATGTCGATCCCCATCGGGCAGACCGCGACACAGGTGTTGCAATCGACGCAGTCTCCGACCAGCTGCCCAGCGGCCTGAACCTTCTTGGCGTGACGCGAACGAGGTTCGCCGCGCCAATCATTGTAGGTCACCGTGAGAGAATTCTCGTCGAGCATGGCCGCCTGAATGCGCGGCCACGGGCACATATAGGTGCAGACCTGCTCGCGCATCAGTCCACCGAATGTGTAGGTAGTCGCCGTCAGCACGGCGATGGTGATGTAGCCGACGGGTGCGGCGGTTCCGGTGAAGACTTCGCCGATCAGCTTTGGCGCGTCGGCGAAATAGAAGATCCAGGCCCCCCGGTCGCCGTCCCTATGACCAGCCATATGGCGTGGTTCGATACGCGCAGCATAAGCTTGCGCGCTGTCCAGGGTCCGGCGTCGAGTTTCATGCGCGCGTTGCGATCTCCTTCGATCGCGCGCTCGACGACCAGAAACAGGTCGACCCATACGGTCTGCGGGCAGGTATAGCCGCACCAGGCCCGACCAACTGTGGAGGTGACCAGGAAAAGGCCGATGCCGGCCATGACCAGCAGGCCAGCCACGTAGTAGAATTCCTGCGGCCATATTTCGATGAAGAAGAAGTAGAAGCGGCGGTTGGCAAGATCGACCAGCACGGCCTGATCAGGCGCGAACGGCCCCCGATCCCATCGCAGCCAGGGCGTCAAGTAGTAAATGCCCAGCGTGATTGCCATCACCAGCCACTTGAAGCGGCGAAAGCTGCCTGAAGCGCGCTTCGGGTATACCTTCTTGCGCGGGGCATAAAGCGGCGGACGGGCCTTGGCGGAGTTGACCGATTCGGCTTCGAGCCGTTCAATTTGCGTGTTTTCAAGCACGAGAAGCTCCAGTCACTAGCGACGATTTCGCGGCGGAAGCCCGACCGATCGGTTCTGGCTGATGGCCACGTTGAGCACGCTTTGCCGCATGGCGAATTGCACCGCGTTGATGCAAGTCATTCGCCGGACGCCGGAATGGTGTCGAGGCCCGGCGCAAGCCGGGCCCCGTCGCTTGGCGGGGAGGGCCGAGAATAGGCTTCCGTTCCTATTCTCCGCCGCCAAGCGAATGCACATAGACTGCGAGTTCTTTGACCTTGGTCTCGCCGAGACGCCCGATCCAGGCCGGCATGACGCCGTGCTTCGGCGCGCGGACCTGCGCAGCAATAGCCGTCTCGCCCGGTCCATAGAGCCAGATCGCGTCGGTCAGGTCGGGCGCGCCGAGTTCCCTGTTGCCCTTTGCTGTGTCGCCATGACAGGCGACGCAATTTTCCGCGAAAACCTTGGCGCCGGGCTCGATCATACTTGCGTCCCGGACCAGGCCGGACAGGCTGGCAACGTAGGCGCTGACCTGTGCGATCTCGTCCGCCGTGATGATGTCGCCAAAAGCCGGCATTTCCGACAGGCGCGTATCCGGGTCTGACGCGAAGCGGATGCCGTGGGTGATCGTCTGCTGGATCTGCTCAGCGCTGCCGCCCCACAGCCAATCGTCGTCGTTGAGGTTTGGAAAACCCTTGGAGCCTTGCGCGCCGGAGCCATGGCACTGCACGCAATTGACCCTGAATGCCGCACCGCCGGCAGCGACGGCGAACTCGCGCAATGCGTCGTCGGCAGCAATCTCCGAGGCGGTTTTCGATTCCACCGCTGCGACATATTTGGCCTTGGCGGCTTCGGCGGCCGCCAGTTCATTCTTGACGTGGTTGCGGCTCGAATAGCCGAGCACACCTCTGGTCGCGGAAGTAAGCATTGGCCATGCCGGATAGGCGATGGTGTAGCCGATCGCCCAGACAATGGTGATGTAAAACGTCGTGACCCACCAGCGCGGAAGTGGGTTGTTGAGCTCCCGGATGCCATCCCACTCATGGCCGGTCGTTGAGATGCCCGAGACTTCGTCGATGTGCTCGCTGCTCATGATCAATCGTCCTTGAGAGGAATTCGAGCGGCTTCGTCAGCTTGCCTGCGGCCGCCAGGGCGAAGCGCGAAGGCAACGCATCCGACGAAGAAGAGCGCCATGGCAAGCAGGCCCCAGCTGTCGGCGAATTCCCGCATCAAATTGTAGTCCACGATCACACTCCTCAGCGGTAGCCGGCGGCTTCGTCGTAGGTCTTGAAATCGACCAATGTGCCAAGCATCTGGAGGTAAGCGACCAAGGCATCCATTTCGGTAACCTGCTGCGGATTGCCGTCGAAGTCGCCGAGCTTGGCCCTGGGGTAGCGCGCTTCAACGCCGGACGTATCGATGTTGGGATCCGCCTGCGCCATCAGATCGACATTGGCGTTTGCGATCATGTCATCGGAGTAAGGGACGCCGACACGCCTGTTTGCGATAAGATGCGTCGAGAAGTCTTTCACCTCGATCGGCGTATTCTTCAGGAACTCGTAGCTCGGCATGATCGATTCCGGCACCACCGAGCGCGGATCGGCAAGATGCTGTACGTGCCATTCGTTCGAGTAGCGGTCGCCAACCCGGGCGAGGTCCGGCCCGGTGCGCTTCGATCCCCACTGGAAAGGGTGATCGTACATCGACTCGGCCGCCAGGCTGTAGTGCCCATAGCGCTCGACCTCGTCGCGGAACGGCCTGATCATCTGGCTGTGGCAGAGGTAGCAGCCCTCGCGCACATAGATATTTCGTCCAGCAAGTTCGAGCGGCGAATAGGGCCGCATGCCTTCCACCTTCTCGATCGTATTGTCGAGATAGAAGAGCGGCGCGATCTCGACGATGCCGCCGACCGTCACCACCAGAAGGGAGCCAACGAGAAGAAGCGTGGCGTTCTTCTCGATGATGGCGTGTTTGTCCATCAAGCCCATTTTCTGGCTCCTGATCGCGCACGCTGGAGGGCGGGGATGGCGCCCGGCATCGGATCCTCCTCGCGTTGGTAGCCAAAGATGGTCATGGCGATGTTCCAGGCCATGATAAGGGCGCCGGACAGATACATCGCGCCGCCGATGGCACGCATGATGTAGTAGGGGTGCATGGCGGCGACGGTTTCGGCGAAGGAGTAGATCAGGAAGCCCTGCTCGTCGTATTCGCGCCACATCAGGCCTTGCATGACGCCGGAGACCCACATCACCGCCGCGTAAAGGACGATTCCGAGCGTCGCCAGCCAGAAGTGCCAGTTGACCAGCCGCAGTGAATAGAGCCGCTCACGGTTCCACAGCTTCGGCACCATGAAATAGATCGCGCCGAACGAGATCATGCCAACCCAGCCAAGCGCGCCGGAGTGGACGTGCCCGATCGTCCAGTCGGTATAGTGCGACAGCGAGTTGACCGTCTTGATCGCCATCATCGGGCCTTCGAAGGTCGACATGCCATAGAATGCGATGGCCATCACCATCATGCGCATGATCGGATCCGTGCGCAGCTTGTCCCAGGCGCCGGACAGCGTCATCAGGCCGTTGATCATGCCGCCCCAGGAGGGCATCCAGAGCATGATCGAAAACACCATGCCAAGCGTCTGCGCCCAGTCGGGCAGAGCGGTGTAGTGGAGGTGATGCGGACCAGCCCAGATATAGAGGAAGATCAACGCCCAGAAGTGGATGATCGACAGGCGGTAGGAATAAACTGGGCGGTTTGCCTGCTTGGGCACGAAATAATACATCATGCCGAGAAAGCCGGCGGTCAGAAAGAAGCCGACGGCATTGTGGCCGTACCACCACTGCGTCAGGGCGTCCTGTACGCCGGAGAAGGCGGAATAGCTTTTTGAGCCAACGAACGAGACGGGCATCGACAGATTGTTGATCACATGCAGCATCGCGATGGTCACGATGAATGACAGATAGAACCAGTTGGCGACGTAGATATGCGATTCCTTGCGCTTCAGGATCGTGCCGAGGAACAGGATGAGATAGGCGACCCAGACGATGGTCAGCCACAGGTCCACATACCATTCGGGTTCGGCATACTCGCGGCTCTCGGTGATTCCGAGCAGGTAGCCTGTCGCAGCCATGACGATGAAAAGCTGATAGCCCCAGAACACGAACCAGGCGAGATCGCCGCCAAACAGCCGGGCGCGGCAGGTGCGCTGCACGACATACAGGGATGTGCAAAGCAGTGCATTGCCCCCGAAAGCAAAAACGACGCCCGACGTATGCAGCGGCCGCAAGCGACCGAAATTGAACCAGGGCTCGATGTTGAGATCCGGATAGGCGAGCTGCAGCGCGATGACCACACCGACCAGCATGCCTACGACCCCCCAGATCACCGTTGCGACGGCCCCGTAGCGTATCGGCCCATCCATGTAAGCGGCGGGGTGGATGGGAACTGCTGGCTTGAACTCCGTGTTGCGCAACAGGATCGCAGTGAAGCCAGCCACGGCGAAGAACAAAACCCACATATGCTGGCGAAAAGGTTCATCTACGCCGAAGCCGGCAGCCACCAGGGCCGCAAAAGCAAACAGGCTTAGAAGGACGATCTCTGTGCCGAATTTCATCGCAAGTACCGATCTCCAATTCCGGCGGACCCAAATCCGCAGTGCATTAATTGCGCAGCCGCCGCCTGCTCGCCCTGATCCATGTCAGATCGCACGATTTTGCTTCGGGCAGCATCGAGTTCGGTGCGATCAGAAGGTGGCGATTGAACGAGGAAACGCAGCACGGGCCGCCCCGCTCATGGACAAGTCCGGCGTCCGCGGGCCGGCCGGCGTGGAGGCGATTCCGTGTGATGTGATGAAGTGCGCGCACAGGGATGCAGCTCTGCAATGCTCTGGAAAATATCGCTGATGCGCTGTCCAGCGTCGATCGCCTGAAGTGCCTCGGCACGGCCAACGCAATCCTCCCATTGTTGCGCAAGCGTTCACCAATATGAAGAAACGATCGTCTTTCCCGCCTACGAGGCCGCCGTCGTCGGCGGCGACGCCAGCCTCGCTTCTACCCGGCGGTTGCGCGCCGAACACGTCGAAGGCGAGTGCTTTGCTGGTTAGATGACTGAATTCTGCTAGCGATCGGCCATGGCGAGACGGTGGAGAATGCGGACGCCGTCGGTTTCATTCTGCGCGGCTTCTTCGAAGGCTTGCGGCGACACACATCGCTTTCGAACGCGAACAAATCCTGCTGCGTCGGAGTAGGCGACGGCCCCGCGCGCTTAGGTCTCATCTAAAGGGCGGTTGCGCCTCGGCCGCCGCAGCGCTGCTCCAGCCGGCTGACGCTGTCCACCGTGACACGGCGATTGTTCTCGATCCGGATCACGCCGTCCATTCTCAGTCTGGTCAGCTGGCGGCTCACAGTCTCGTTTGTAAGTCCAAGGAAATCAGAGATCTCGGCACGCGTCAGCGGCAGATCGAAGCACGCCGACCTGGCCGCCGGGCCAACACTGGAATCGATATTCCGGGCGATCATGAGGAGAAAGCTGGCCACCTTCTCCGGTGCGGTCTTGCGCCCCAGAGTCACCATCCATTCGCGTGCCTCGTCGAGTTCGTTCAGCGTCTGCTTGAGCAAGCGATGCTCAAGTTCCGGTGATTCCTTCATCATCCGTTCGATGGCCGCCCTCGGAAACGAGCACAGCAAGACAACGGTTGCCGCTTCCGCATTGATCGCGCTTTTCACCTTGAAGGGCCGTCCCAGAAAATCCGGTGCGAACTGGAGGCCGACGATTTGCTGGCGGCCGTCCGAAAGGCTCTTCGTCAGCTTCACCACGCCTGAAAGCACGTTTGAGTAGCTGTCGACGGCCTCGGCGTCGCCGATCAGTTCGACCCCCGGTTCGATCTTGTGCCGCGACGAAGTCTTGGCGAGCCGCGCCAAATCGTCTGGATCGAGCGCACCGCAGACGCCGCGGTGCCGTGCCTCGCAAGGTAGGCAAAGAACGGGAATGCCGGAACTATGAATATCTTGCCGTACTGTCATTCCATCGCTCTACCGATCCCAAGTGCCGGCAGGATAGCAATCGACGGTAGAAAAATCGTTGCGGCAGTTTGTCCGTGTTGGAGGTTGACCGAAATCAGGGCTTTGGCTGTTCGACGCGTCCAGAGTTCCGGCGACTCAAACATGGTGGACCACGACATGCGACCGGAATTAACTGCCAGACTTGGCGAGAACGTCCCCCGCTACACCAGTTACCCGACCGCGCCGCATTTCCATCCGGGCGTCGATGCGGCGGTCCAGAAAGGCTGGTTGGAGGCCCTCGAAGGCGGTGACGAGATATCGCTTTACCTGCATATTCCCTATTGTGACAGACTCTGCTGGTTCTGTGCGTGCCATACCAAGCAGACGCGCCACTATGAGCCGGTGACCGCTTATCTGCGCTCGCTACGCGCGGAGATCGCGACGGTTGCCGCCCTTATCAGCGGCAAGGTCTTCGTCCGCGCAATCCACTTCGGCGGCGGCTCGCCGACAATGCTGAAGCCCGAGGATATGGTGGCTCTAGGCGCGTTCATGCGGGACAGCTTCGATTTTGTTCCAAATACGAAAATCAGCATCGAGATCGATCCGAACGATATGGACGAGGCACGCCTTGATGCACTTGCCGAAATCGGCATGACGCGGGCGAGCCTCGGCGTGCAGGATTTCGATCCGAAAGTGCAAAAGGCGATCAACCGCGAACAAAGCTTTTTGCAGACCAAGGCAGTCGTCGACGGAGTTCGTTCCCGCGGCGTCGAGTCCGTCAATCTGGATCTGCTCTACGGCCTGCCGCATCAAACCAGCGAGAGCCTGTGTTCTACCGTCGCGCAGGCGCTCACCCTGGAACCGGACAGGATGGCGCTGTTCGGCTACGCTCACGTGCCCTGGTTCAAGAAACATCAGACGATGATCGACGAGGCCTGGCTCCCCGGTCCCACGGAGCGGTTCGCGCAATCGCAACTCGCCGCGCGGGCGATTTTGGACAAGGGATATGAAGCAATAGGCCTCGACCATTTCGCCAAGCCGGGCGATGCGCTGGCGGTGGCGGCCTCCACAGGGGCCCTGCATCGCAACTTCCAAGGCTACACAGAGGATCGCTGCGAGACGCTGATCGGCGTCGGTCCTTCGTCCATCAGCCGGTTTCGCCAGGGCTACCTGCAGAACAATCCTTCGACCGCTGAGTACGGACGTATGGTCGCCAATGGCGGGCTGGCCGCCGTCCGCGGCATCGCCTTTTCCGACGACGATCGCGTCCGTGGCTGGATCATCGAGCGGCTGATGTGCGATTTCGCCTTCTCGGCGATCGACCTGGTGGAGAGCTTCGGGCAAGCCGGCCAAAAGCTCCTTTTTCAGGCAAGCTCAATCGCTCTTCAGGATCCTGCTCGACTGCTTGAACTCCAAGGCGACAGTTTCGTCGTGCTGGCGGAAAGCCGTCCCTTCGTGAGGAGCGTTGCGGCGAAGTTCGACAAATATCTCGAAAGTGGAACGGCCAGGCACTCGGTGGCAGTCTGAGCACCGCAGAGGAACGGTCACGGTTTTCAGTCGATCGTGAACCGATTGCGCTACGTTTTGACCATTCACCGGCTACCGTCGCATTGCGGACCAGATACGAAGGTCTTTGGCCATAAGCGTCCGGGCTGGCGCGAGGTCGAGGACGATAGCAACTATATGTTCCGCCTCCAACGGGGTGAGAGGAACTTCTTGTCTCTAGGGGAGCTGGAGTTGTGGGTTAGCGCCGAATGGCCTGATCGCGCTGGTAGACTGCAACGTCTGCAGAACCTCAAGAGACGCCGTACCATCCATGCTTGGAAATCCGGCCCAAAACGATCTCCCAAGGGCTGCAAATGGCCGCTAAGACGCAAACTCGCATTTCTCGTCGACCAGAGGGAGTGGCCGGCTGCCAAAGGATCGTCGAGGAACTCGGCGCGGGCGTCTCATGCGCCCGCCGGCCTTCCCGAGCATCGCCTCATGCAGCTAGTTGCCGGAAATCATTCGTCCCCCACAGCTCACGCTGCGCGAAATCGCCAACCGGCACGAGGCTTCATGACGGGCACCGCGCGGCGCAAGGAACTGGGGGCCCTCATCCGTCAAGAACCTCCTCGACCGGGCGAGGCGGAACGGCTTGCTCAGTCAGGCCTCGCTGCAAGGATCGAGAAGTGTTATGGCGCGAACGCAGTACCCATCGCGCATCTCAACCCTAGCCCGAATTGGGCAAACAAATCGTAAACGCGGGAGCGCGCATTGATGGAAACCAGGATCATCGACAGCCGGGACGATTTTGCGCAATGGGCGATCGATCGGGCCAATGCGATCCTGACGGATGAGGGTTCGGAACTCGCCACCGCCGCGCGCAACGGAAACGAAGCCCAAATGGGTGAGACGGCACAGGCGCTCGGCCAAGCGATCGTCGAGGCGCTGCTTGAGGCGTTCGACGGTCTCGTAGGCGACGAATAAGCCACTGGCTTGGCCTGCATGACTGGCTCGCCAACGGAAACGGCCGGTACGCGGGCTCACACATCGATCCAGCATCATGATTCCTGCGCAGGCTCGGGACAAGCGTTTCCGAGACCCTCGAACCGCCCTTCCCTCCGATTGCCATCATCCGGCGGCCCATCGGTCTCCGCGGGCGTCTTTTCGGCATCGAGTTTGGCCGAAGCAGCGACGCCAAGATCATCGGCCAGGCCGAGAATTTCCCGTCCCCAGCGCGCGGTCCGTCAGGCAGCGCAAATAACCGCCGGCGCTGTTGATCTGATCAGCGCGTTGATAGATCGCGGTCAACGTGATCGCGGCCTGTTGCTCGCCCTGCACCTCGCAGGCCTCCCGCCACGCGCTCGGGGTGATCCCAACATGGGCCGGACAAGCTCGGCGCGCGCCAGAAAATCCCGCCGGTAGCGAATTTCGTCGCCCCGGGCGAGTTCCCGCATGCTCGGGCAGGCGGCCAGCAGGATCCCCATCGAAGCCGAAAGCCTGCTCGATCTCGCCTCCCCGACGCTACCTCGCATGTCTTTTGCCGTTGGGGGGTGTCCTGGCGAATGATCAGGCCGCATTCGACCAGAACCGCGAGATGACGGCGAAGGGTGGTCTGCGGCATGCCGTTGGCGCACCATCGGGTTGCCGACCATATAAGAGACGTAGCCCGGCACGACAGGCAGCACGCATGGCGAGAGGAACGAGATTGCACCGGCCGCCAGTGCTGTCAAAATGCCGATATTGGAATTTCAAACACCGTCTCAACCCTCCGGCTTTGCTCGCGCATTGGCGATGGAGCGTTGCAGCGTGGCAACATCGACCATCCCAGGGATCACTTCATCGCCGACCACCAACGCCGGCGTGCCGGTGATGTACAGATCGCCGGCGAGCGCGCCATTGCGCGCAATGGCGTCTGCGATGGCCGGGTCTTCCATGTCCCGCTTGAGCTGCTCAACGTCGAGGCCCACATCTGCTGCGATGGTCAAGGTGGACCTTTCGTTGACGAGGTCGTGGAAACCCATGAGGGCACGGTGGAACGCCTCGTATTTTCCCTGTTTGTGGGAGGCCAGCGCCGCCACCGCGGCGAATTTGGAAGCCGGTCCCAGGATCGGAAACTCTTTGAACACAAGCTTCAGACTCCAATCGTCCTTGATGGCTTGCTGGATATTGAGGGCTGCGTTCCGGCAAGGCGGGCAGTTGTAGTCAAAGAAGGTGACCAGAGCGACGTCGCTTTCCGGATTGCCAGCGGTTGGCGCCGCGGGGTCATTGAACAGTGCGTCGCGCCGCGCGGCAATGAGCATCTTCAATTCCCCGCGAGCTGGCGTCGGTCTTCGAGCTGCTGCAGGTAGTCTATGACAGCAGGATGATGTAGCGCCCCCAGCGCGGAAAAAAGCAGGGCGAGGGCTAAAAGAGCGATCGAGACGACAAGGCCGGGGGTTGGCTTGGACATGGGGCGGTCTCCGATTAACAGTGAACAGCAGGGCAGCAACGGTGCCTTTGGCGTAAACCCGGGCATCGCTTTTGATCGCTTGCCCGGCACTTCCCGGAGTACGGGAAGTTGCGGGGCTCTCTCGGTGCCGATGCCAGCTGGCAATGCCTCTAGGACGGCTTCACGCCCTGCCCCCAATGGCTGAGCGGCGCTCGCGCGAGCTGGCCGGCCGCAACCGCCCTTCGCCGGGCCGGATGGTTGATCCTCCACCGTCAAAGCGTCGAGGGGCCGCTCGCGACGGCCTTTGCCGATCGAACGTCATCCGGCTCGCCCCCAGCGGGCGAGGACGAGCGAAGCCACCGCGTTGCCAACGACATTCGTCAGCGCCTGGCATTCGGACATGAAGCGGTCGACGCCAAGGATCAGCGCCATGCCGGCGAGCGGGGCGGTCGGGATGACAAAGAGCGTTGCAGCCAAAGTGACGAAGCCTGCAGCGGTAATGCGAGTTGCTCCTTTCGAAGGGAGCATGGCGACGAGAAGCAGCAGGATCCGATCGCCAATCGAGAGATCGAATTCGTCGCCTGGGCGATGAAGAGGGCCGCCAGCGTCATGTGGATATTGGTGCCGTCCAGGTTGAAGGGATAGCCGGTCGGGACGGCTAGTCCCACGACGGAACGCTTGGCGCCGGCCTTCTCCATCTTCTCCATGATCGAGGGCAGCGCGGCCTCCGAGGAGGACGTTGCCAGGACAAGCAGCAGCTTTTCCTTGATGTAGCGAATGAGAGAAAAGATCGAGAACCCGTTGTAACGGCAGACCGCGCCGAGAACGCCGAACACGAAAAGGAAGGCGGTGAAATAGGACGTCCCGACCAGCATCGCGAGGTTAACGATCGACCCGATGCCATATTTGCCGGTGGTGAAGGCCATCGCGCCGAAAGCCCCGATCGGGGCGGCCTTCATCAGCAGGCTGACGAGCTTGAAAATGGGGGCGATCAGTGCCTGAAGGAAGCAAACGACAGGCTTGCCCGTCTCTCCTACCGTGGCCAGGGCGATGCCGAACAGAACCGAGAAGAACAGGACCTGCAGGATGTCGCCTTGCGCGAAGGCGCCGACGATCGTCGACGGGATGATGTTCATCAGGAAGCCGGTGACGGACTGCTCGTGGGCCTTCGCGGCATAGGTATTCACGGCCTGGACGTCGAGCAAGGCCGGATCGATGTTGAGGCCGGCGCCCGGCTGAACGACATTGGCGACGACAAGGCCGACGATAAGTGCGAGCGTCGAGAAGGTGAGGAAATGGACCATCGCCTTGCCGGCAACTCGGCCGACCTTCTGGAGATCGTTCATGCCGGCGATGCCGGTCGCAATTGTCAGGAAGACGACAGGCGCGATGATCATCTTGACAAGCTTGATGAAGGCATCACCGAGCGGCTTCGCGCTTTCGCCGATCCCCGGATAGAAATAGCCGAGTGCGACGCCGAGGGCGATGGCGGCAAGCACCTGCACATAGGGCTTGGCGTAGAAGGCCTTGCGAGGCGCCGCGTACCGCGCTGCGGACATGTGGAGCTAACACCATTTCTCTCCCCAACCGGATAGGGGCCGGGCGCTTCGTCCCATCCCAGGCTTCTCGCATCGCGGCACTCCGGTCGAACGCCGCTGCCATGTCGGTCGCAAGCGCCGTGCCAAATTGGCGGCGCGAGACACGCGCCGGACCTCACGCCGTGCTTGTGCGGATTTCTGCACACGCCGCTGGCGCGTGCCCTTATCGAGAGAAGGGCCGAGTGTCGGGGATTGGAGGTCGCTCTGGGCGCTGCAGGCAGCCTGGCAGCGGCCAAGCGATTGCCGCTGCGACCGCGTATAGTCTGGCGCTCCACAAAATGACGGTAGTCGACCGGCCGCGTCGCGACATAGGCCCCAAGCTGCGCTCCTGGCGCGCGATCGCTGTGCTGCCGCCGCACCGCGGTAGCGACGCGCCAACCTTTGGGTGGGCGCAGTGGTTGTCGGTCGTGGACCTGCATGCGGTGATGGACATGGAGTTCTCGCGCCAGGTTGCCAACGGTCTTGTGATTTGTGCCGTAGCGTTGGCCCGCGTCCTCAGGCCGTGTTGACCATGATGTATTGCTCGATGGATCGCCTCTGTCGTCGTGATGCTCCCGCGCACAATCTGGCCCATCGCGCATCCCTGAATTCGGACCACAAGGATGCCCCATCAAAGTCGGATCAAACTCGGCTGGCCACGCTCTTTGTGCCGGTACCATAATTCCGCAAGTACCCCAACAACGCCGTCAATGGGGGCCGACCCGGCTAACCGAAGATCCGCAGACGCAGTTCCAGTGCGAAAGGCGCAGGCTAGACGGCCCTCTTGTTGCCCCACAGCAGAACGTGCAGCTGCGGCAGCACGCGGGCGTCGAACCACCTGTCGCCGGTTACCTTTTCAACCAGCCACTCCATGCGTTTCATTATTCCGTCCAGATCGACAGACGCGTCTTCGTTGCCAGGACGGGGCGGCGTGTGATTGCCGGGTTGCAGGTAAACCGGAAGGCGCGGAAATCGCTCCGCGGCGCCTTTCGCGTAGGCGTAGTCGCTCTCGTCGAAAACAACGAGCTTGAGCACGATCTGCGGCTTCTCCTGCGCCGCATCGACGCACGCCTCGAGAGTGGCCCAATCGGTCCTCATTTCGCTTGAAGGCGGCTTAGGGCTGAGGACCAGCACGTCAAGGTCGGCAAACCAGTCCCTGACCACCGAACCTTGGGTCTCGAGCGCAAAACGGTAACCTTCACCATGGCCTCGCTCGATGAGCGCACGAAACGGCTGAATGGCCGGATTGCCGCCTGACAGCGACACCATCACTGGCCGGCCACCGGAAAGCGTAACGACGGTTTGCCATACCGCGTCGATTGGCATCATCTCCCATTCATGGCGGAATTGATTGTCCACCGCATGGAGACTGTCGCACCAGGAACAGCGATAGTCACACCCGCCGGTTCTGATGAAGACCGTCGGCAAACCGATGAGCACGCCCTCGCCCTGGATCGTCGGCCCGAAAATCTCGCTCACGCGGATAGCGGGATGCGTATCGGTCATGGCCGGTATTCCGCCCAGGTTTTCGGCGTTTCGCTCACCCGCACGGCCGAGGTTTCGGGCAGGCGTGCCTTGCACCATAGATAAAAATGTCTGGCCAGGCATTCCGCGGTGACTTGCTCATGTCCGAGCACGTCGTTGAGATGTCGGTGGTCGAAGCTCTCGTCGATATAGCGTTTGAATGGCGCCAAATCGTGATAGTCGCGCACGAAACCGTTGTCGTTCAGTCCATTCGCTGAAAGCTCCACTTCGACGATGTAGTTATGCCCGTGCAGGCGCGCGCATTGGTGATCGGGCGGCAACGAGGTGAGCTGATGCGAGGCCGAGAAGTGGAACTCCTTGGTGATGCGGAACATTATGCGGTCCTCCTTCGCAGCGCATCGAGCCAGAAGTCGGAGTCCTCGTAGTCGGTGGGGTCCAGGTGCCCAGAGAGATGAAACGCCTCGCGCCGCTCGACGCAGGTCCCGCACCTCCCGCAGTGACGCTCGGCGCCCTTGTAGCAGGACCAGGTCTGTGCAAAGGGCGTGCCGTATGTTGCTCCATCCCTAACGATGTCCGCCTTCGTGAGATTCACATAGGGCGCATAAAGGCGAACCTTCGCGTAGCCGTCGAGCGCGCGGTCTTGCATCATCTGGAAAGCGTCGATGAAGGCCGGACGGCAGTCGGGATAAATGAAATGATCCCCACCGTGCACGGCAGTCGCCACCGCTTCGACCTTGTGCGCGGCGGCGAGACCGAAGGCGGTGGCCAACATGATGGCGTTCCGGTTCGGCACTACCGTGACCTTCATCGTGTCTTCGGCGTAGTGCCCATCCGGCACATCCACACTATCGGTCAGCGCGGAGCCGGAAAGGCCGCGGCCGATTTGGCGGATGTCGATGCTGCGATGCGGGACGTTCAGGCGTTCAGCGCAAAGGGCGGCGAATCCCAATTCCTTCCGGTGCCGTTGGCCGTAATCGAAAGATAGGAGGCCGGCGAGCTCGTACTCCGCTGCCACCTTGTGAGCAAGAGTAACGGAGTCCAATCCGCCGGAGCAGATGACGAGAGTTTTCATCGTTGGGTCCTTGTTTTAACCGGGTAGGCTGCGACCGGAGATTTCTCTGCGCTCCTAGTACTTCAGGAAATCCATTTTGTGAAGTGAACGGGGGACAAGTTTCATGCGCGGACGTGCCGCTGTGTGCAAGGCGCGCTCAGGCGGTGAGCCTACAGGGAACACGGACTAGAAACGGACGCTTCAGTGGATGTTCAAAGGCGAGCGTACCAGAATATGCTCTGAAGGAGGTCCCGGATCTTCGGAAAACAGGGTTCTCGACGCTTCGATCAAGCGCCCGGCGGTGCCGAGCTTCGAGGGACGCCACGCGAGGGTTTCATGTACAAGACGGCCCGAGGATGGGCTTGCCGCAAAGAACGGATTTACCAGGTGGGATTTTTCGCAGCCGCGCCGAAATGCAGATGTCTGGAATGATTGACATCAATTGTCGCGGCAACTTGGCTGGCCGGCTCTTCGGGTTCCGTAGATCCCGCGCATTCCGCTTCAGGATCGGTTCGAACCGGAGCACGCCCTCGGTCAGTGGCCAACCGGCAAACCCAAACTAAATGATCGGTCGTGAGCCGACATCTGTGAACAAGCCGTGTGCGTCGATTGCAATGACCCCTGTGTTACGTGCAGTTACCTTATGGCCGTGAATGAACTGGATTTGATGGTTTTCCAGATGGCGGTCGAAAGCGTCCGCTCTCTCTCCTTAAGCTTCGCTGAAAAAGCCGCGGAGATAGCCACCAGGAGCCGCGGTATCCTGCTTTTCGACGTACGGGTCGACGGTGACGCGGAGGTCCAGCGGGTCGCAGCCATCCGATATCTGGGCGACCGAACCGGCGTGCTGGCGTTGGACAGACAGGGCCTTGTTACCCACCGTTGCATCGTCAATGGTACTTTCTCACATCTCATTGCGCCATTGGAAAACTGGAACAGCATGCCTTTGTCGATGCAGGCCAAGATCGATGCCAACGGCCATGCCAGTCTCTTCCTAGGGGCCTTGCGAAATGCCGGACATATGCTGGGCAGCTAGCATTTGGCTAGAACCATCTGTGGATTTTTGCATGCGGCATCGTTGCCGGCACTGCCGGCATGATTGTCGTGCTCGAAAACGGCTCCGGCGGCCTATTTTTTTGCAAAGTCGAATGTCCCGATTCCGAAGCCAAGGAAGACACCGACCACAGCGAAGAATAGTAACAACAGGGGCGACGCTAGCCGCCCTGCCCTTTTCAAGCAGGCAAATGGCACGTGGGTGAGCATCAGAACTGGCGGCACCCATGGTGATCGGCTTTCCTCGCTGGAGGAAGCGCCTCGGGCGCCAGGCAGAGGCGGAAGCGACGGTCGAACACTGGCTGGCTGCTCGGGATCTGATCGAGGCGTAGTCGGACAAGGAAACGTTGTGCCCTATGTCTACGTTAGAAGCGCGCCGGCAGCCTGGGCGGGGGCTTGGGGTTAGACTGCCGGCGCACGCCACTCATGAAGAGCGGCCCCTTTTCGCGGTTCCGACACCCATAGTCAACCCGGCAGTGTCTGGGTGCCCGCTGTGCTCTTGTCAGAGCGGCGCGATGTCGGCCGTGTCGGCCGATCCTGCCCAACTTGGTGGGCCGCTCTCGTCGGCCAACCTGATGCTCCAGCCGGTATCGCGTTGCCGACCAGCATGAGTTCGCCGTTAGCAATCCTTCGTCACGAGCCGATGCTATCGTGCACGTGTCGCAGCACTCCGGGCGGCGATATCGCCTAAGACAGTATGAAGATGAAGCGTTCCAACTTCATATTCGGCGAACCCTTGTGCAATTCCTGACTCGGACAGTTGGACGAGAATTCTCTTGGCGGTACTGCGCCAGAAGGCATTCGCGTCTCCCCGTTCTTCGTTTCCAGGACCCGGGCGCTCTTTTTTTGACGTTCGACTATCCGTCGCAAATTACACATCACAAGGAGCGGATCTTCCACTCATTTGCAGATTATCCGACATCACGCGGCGTCCGATATGTCCGACTCTGCCTCAAGAATTCCCACAGGTATGGACAGTGATCTCGCTATCCGATCCCGATAACCCTTGTTGTACCTCAGACCCGACTCGATGTTTTGGATTTCCTCAGCGGCAAGCCCGCACGCCACTGCGAGGTCCTCGATCGAATATCCAAGGTGCTCACGATAAGCGCGGATGATGTGGGTCCCCTGCGACATAGCCGTCAAGACTGGCTCGGGACTGCGCGAATCCTTCATAGACACCTCCAAGAAGATAAGGAGCGCCTGATAGATCGGGAGATTTCCTCCCGGACCTGGCGCGCACCCAGCAAATCAAAAAAATGGACGTCGATTCGGCCGGACCGGCCTCATCCATAAAATGGGCCACCTGAAATGGACAGCCAAGTCGGAATATGGCGGCTCACCTGCTTCTGATCAAGTTTCAAGAACCTGCCTGCCCTGAGATGGCCCGATCAACTGTACCGCATTCGTCCTGCGATCCCACGCGACTCATCCTCGCCCAAGGCATTCTTGAACAGCAACTCGAACTCCCCTGCCTCCGCCTCCAGCACCGTCCACCCAGCCTAGCGGACGCTGATACCTTCGACCAATGTCCGCCGCCGATGCAGCGAAAAACGCGCTATGTTTGAATCACACATCGATTACCGCTGTTAACCAAATTTTTTAAGCCGCCGATGCTTATTCGCAAACTGAAAGGATGGGGCGGCCGAGGATACAGCCGAAAGGGCCGCGGGCTTCTGTGCTGACGTCGGCTTGAGCAAGCTCAATCCGGCTGCCCTGCGCAATTGCCCGACCTGCCGAAAAAAGGATGGCGATTGTTGGATTTCATCCGAGCTTCAGTTCTAGACACGTGTTGGCGCTTTCGGATGGACGAGCATCGCCACCTATAAAAACGTCACAGTCATTCGACGGTGACCGATTTTGCGAGATTGCGCGGCTGGTCGACATCTGTGCCCATGAAGAGCGCCGTGTGGTAGGCAAGAAGCTGTATCGGCAGCGAGAAAATCATCGGAGCGATAATCTCGTCGACGGCCGGCAGCACGATCGTGTGCATAGTGTCGAGTGTCGATGCGGCCGCCCCTTTTTCATCGGTGATGAGGATAATCCGCCCGCCACGGGCAGCCACTTCCTGCATGTTGGAGACGGTCTTTTCGAAAAAGCGATCATGTGGCGCGATAACGATAACTGGCATGTTCTCGTCTATCAATGCGATCGGACCGTGCTTCAACTCACCCGCCGCGTAGCCTTCGGCGTGGATGTACGAAATCTCCTTGAGCTTCAGCGCACCTTCCATCGCCAGCGGGAAACTGGTGCCGCGGCCAAGATACAGGACGTCACGACACTTTGACAGTTGACGCGAGAGGAACTCGATCTGTGGCTGGATGCTGTTGAGTACCTGCCCCATGACGCGCGGCACTTCGGCGAGGCTCCTGACGAGCGCCTGCACCTCGTCTTCGGTTACGGTTCCGCGGGCCCTGGCGGCGGCGATGGCGAGTGCGGCAAGAACGGCAAGCTGGCAGGTGAAAGCCTTGGTGGAGGCGACGCCGATCTCCGGTCCGGCAAGGATCGGGAAGACCGCATCGGCCTCCCGAGCGATGGTCGATTCGCGGGCATTGACGATGGCGCCAATTTTCAGCCCAAGCTCCCTGCAGTATCTCAGCGATGCCAGCGTATCGGCGGTTTCGCCGGACTGCGAAATGAAAATAGCCGCCGACTGCGGCGACAACGGGATTTCGCGGTAACGGAATTCGGACGCAACGTCGATTTCAACCGGCAGGCGCGCATAGCGCTCGAACCAGTATTTTCCGATCAGTCCGGCGAGATAGGCGGTGCCGCAGGCAGAGATCGCCAAGCTCGGGATTCTGGAGAAATCGATGCCAGAAACCATGTCGGCGCGATTCTCTATGATGTTGATATAGTGACCGAGCGCATGCGCGATGACCTCGGGCTGCTCGTAAATTTCCTTCTCCATGAAGTGGCGATGGTTGCCCTTGTTGGCGAGATCGGCGCGGCCGTGGAGGTCTGTCGCGGACGCTCGACAGGATGGCCGTCGAAATCGAAGATATCGGCGCCCGTCTTGCCGATTACGGCCCAGTCGCCGTCGATGAGATAGGTAATTTCATTGGTGAAGGGAGCAAGCGCGATCGCATCGGAGCCCAGGAACATCTCGCCGTCCCCGTGACCGATCGCCAGCGGCGGTCCATTGCGCGCCGCCATGATGGTCGATGGATCATCCTCGAAGAGAATGGCAAGCGCGTAGGCGCCCCTGACACGTTTCAACATGGCATGCATCGCCTCACCTCGCCCCATGCCCTCCCGGCGGTGTCTTGCCAAGAGATGCGCGACGACCTCGGTGTCGGTGTCGGTCTGGAACTCGGCTCCCGCCGCCGCCAATTCGTCCTTCAACTCGGCGAAATTCTCGATTATGCCGTTATGGACGACGGCCACACCATCGCTAAAGTGCGGATGCGCGTTGCGTTCAGTCGGTGCCCCATGGGTTGCCCAGCGCGTGTGGCCGATGCCGATGTTGCCGCTCAGCGGCTCTTCCTTCAGTCTCGTCTCGAGATTGACGAGCTTGCCCTCGGCGCGCCGGCGGTGCAAGGCGCCCTCGGTGATCGTCGCAACGCCGGCCGAGTCATAGCCGCGATATTCCAGACGCTTCAACGCGTCGACCAACCGATCCGACACCGGCTGTTGCCCAGCAATGCCAACAATCCCGCACATGCTCGTCTCCGCATTCTTCCCGGCAGCTTTCAGCCCACGTGAGACGACACCCACCCGGCATTCAGGATCTTGTAGTAGTATTTGGTAATATCGGTACAATTGATTGTAAGGATAGCTACCATCCACCCTATGGATAGACCAAGGCGCGGGCCCTGATCTAAACTCCTCGTTGCGCCTGACACTCTCATGACCGAACGCAAGCTCACACCCGCGGCACTAAGCAACAACCTCGGCCGGCCGGCCATGCGCGGCCATCCCGGCTACGCACCTCCCCACACAACCGCCGACGCAGTCCTTTCCCTGAGGTTTCCAATCCACTCGCGTCGGCAGATCGTTAAGGCGCGACGCGCGCTCTGAAGACGCTTTCCATCCAGCTTGACGACGCGGGACTTGAAGACGACGCGCGCTGCCGGAAGTCGGCGAAGCGGTCGCGCCAGCAAGCACGCGGCCGACGCCCGCACCGCGCCCGATCCGGTTATCGTTACAGGCGCCCGTACGCCTGCGTTAGCCCCGCGCCGCCGCGCGCGAGATCGGCCGTTGGCAAGACCTGATGCGGATATTTTGGCGCGGGAGGAGCCGGTTGCATGCATCCTTCCGAGCTCGGTTTAAGCTCATCGTCGCGCATCGACGCCCGGTTTGAGATCGATTCATTCAACTTTGGCAGCTCAGCCGGTCCGCGGAAATCGGAGCCATCGCACCTCGATTCGAACATGCGCTGGCTGGCGCCATGGCGAGACCCATCGCGCCAGCCACATCCAACGGATGTGCAGACAACCGCTTTGGCGCCGAACAGACTGGAATGGCGCCATAGCCTTATTCTTTTCGTGACTTTTCGAAATCAGCGGATCACAGGCTCGCCATGGAAGCGGCGGCGCGATGGAGGAGAAACGCCGAAGCCGACTTCCATCATCAGCCGTGGCCTGCGGGCCGGCACGGTGCCCATATGGAAGCCGAACGGATCCTCGACGAAACCGAGACCGGCCTCCCCGGTCAGCGTGACCGGGCTCTGCTCCCCGTAGACATCCAGAACCTCTTGCGCGGGATGGCCGACGAGAAGCGTAAGCTGGTGCTTGAGGGCGCGGCGGTTATGACTGCCTCGGACATAGACATGGGGGCCGGTGCCCTCGTCGACGGGCATCAGGTAGAAGAAGAACTTCAGCATCCGCCAGTCGTCGAGGTCGAAGTGGTATTTGCCAAGCGAAGCCAGGTTCTTGTCGGCGTCGGAGGCTTGGCCGGTCGGGAAACTCCACCAGACACGCGTGGTGATCAACTTCGCCTGGCCGCCGAGATAGTGCGCGGCGATATCCATGAGCAGCGGATCGTTCTGGATGGCGAGTGCCGCCTTGCAGCCCAGAATGCGCTCGAAATAGTGGCCGCTGAGCAACGGACGGCCAAACCGGACCTCAGCCTCCGCATGCTCCGTCGGCATGAATTCGAGGCGGCGGTCGAAATTGCCGAAGCAAGGTGTGCACCTGGCGAATGCGGCTACATCTTCAGAGACCATTGTTGGCAAGACGAGACCGGAAAAAAGCCCATCCGACCGCAGAGCGTCGACAACATCCTGGCGATTGACGCCAGCAAACATCGTGTCCTGGGCTTTCTGCGACACTCGAACAGGCTTTGCACCACGCCAGTGCATTCTCCGTGCCGGCATGGTGCGGGCGAGCATGAACATCGGCAGCCACGCCGGATTCTCTCGAAAATCTGAGAGATAGGTCGGGATACGCACAGCGATGCGATGGAGCATGCTGCCGTTTCGCGCGATCGCCTCAAGGCTTGCAGCGCCGGCTTTGTCGGGGTGCGTATCGGTCATCAGGGTCCTCGGGGTATGAATGCACTATCAACGAAGCCTTGGTTCTCAGTGCTTCGTCCGTATTACCCAAACCCAATTCCCGCAGCGGAAAGACTAACCGCGCGTCAGGTTTTGTGCAATGCACAATAAGCCCGTCATGGGCGGATGCGGACAGATCCCTGCGTGTTTTGGAATAAGCCAAAATACTAGGCTGTCACCACAATTACACCAGGAACTGTCTGTAGCCGCCGCCCATCAGGTAGCGGCCACTTTGGACGGCGCGACGCACCTGATCGCGAAGATGGCTGCCCGGATGAGACCAATCTTCTTCGACACGCCGTCTCCCGAACAGGGCAATGGCGATCTCCTGGGATGCTCCGGCAAGCGAACCATCCAAAGCCTGGAGCACGATACGCAGACGCCCTCTGCGGGGTTCCGGCGGAAGGCAAGCAGCTACCAGGCGGCCGCAACCATTGATGTTATTCAAAAACTACGGGCAGCAACATGGAACTTCAGGTGCCGCGGCGGCACGATTGCGTCGACATATAGCCGCAATGGGCGGAGAACGGAGGCACCGGAAACGGCGATCTGCAGACTCCGACAGTCCTCCCTCAGCAGCACGTGCTGCACGCCGGCAGGTGTCAGCAGGATGTCCTTGCCGCATGAGAGCGGAGAAAGATCAAGCGGTTCAAAATCGTGGTCGAGCCCAACCGGCTCCGCGGCCGCTCGTAGAATACGGGCGCAGTCGCGCGGATCCCAAAAGAACCTTGCCGACGTGGCGTCCGATTGTGACGCGTCCGCGAAAAAGGAGGAAGCGATCTCAACGCTTGGACGCGGCCTGTGCGCGGTGTCTTCCTTGAGGATGATGTTCAAGTGAACGACTTTCACCGCCGTGTGAGAGCTGATCGCAGGCCTTTAAGAGATTGAGGAATCTCGTGCCTTCTTCGCCTCAGGAGCAGATTTTGTAGGAGGCCAATGAACTTCCGCGTTTGGCGCAAGTGGTGCTTACTAGACTATAGGGCTGCGAATCTGGACGTATCTGATCTCCCCGCCCCGGCATTGACAACTTTTACCGCAGTTTGTCACTGCTGGGAAAGTTGAACAACGTATGATGCTCGAAGTGGGCTTGGATAGCTGCCTTTGCCGTTCTCGACTCCGGCCAAGAGGGATCTTTCGCAGGGCGTGCGTTGATCGGCTAGCGACCGTCCGGCGTGCGCAGGCCGATCCACTTGTCCTTGACCGCGTTGTAATGGTCTTCAGGCTTGTACTTTGTCACGTTCAGGCCAAGGCGCTCGACCGACAGACGCCCGGTCGCCTGTAGGATGGCATAGCTCGCTACCACCACGTCGTGCTCGGCGCTGGCAAGATCGATCTTGCCGGTGATGAGGTCGTTCTGGGCGTTCAACACGTCGAGCGTAGTGCGCTGGCCGACATTGCGCTCCTCGATGACGCCGTTCAAGGCAAGCTGCGCGGCCGCGATCGCCTGCCGGTTGGCCGCGACGCTCTGCTGGGCGGCGGTATAAGCGGTCCATGCCGCGGTCACGGCTTGGCGCACCTGGTCGCGGCTGACGTCGACCTTGATCCTAGCCTGGCTGAGCGATTCCTTGGACTGGCGCACCAATGCTGAAGTGCGGCCACCAGAATAAATGGGGACGGTCAGCGTCGCCCCGATGCTGGCCGAATTGGTTGTGCCTTCCGTTCCCGAGGTGATCACACCGGGCACCGTGTTGCGATAAGCGCTCGAGACGCCGGCGCTTGCGGAAAGCTGGGGCAGCAGCGCGCCTTCGGCCGATTTCACTGAAAACGCCGCCGCGTCAACCAGAAGCCGGGTGGCGAGGATGGCCGGATGCTCGGCTGATGTGATCGCGATTGCCGCATCGAGGCTCGACGGCAGCAATTTTGCCACCGGCGCCGCCGGCCTGAGCTTCCCCGGCTCGTCCCCGACGATCTGACGATAGGTTGCCGCACTTGCCAGCGCCCGCGCGCGGACGGCACTCAACTTCGCCACTGCGTTGGCGCGCTGGGCATCGGCCTGCGCGACGTCGGTGCGCGTGCCTTCCCCAACCTCGAAGCTCGAACGCGCAGCACGCGCCTGTTCGGTCAGGAACTGCAGGTTCTGCTCCGTCAGCACGGCAACTTGCCGGTCGCGAATTACGTTCATATAGGCCTGAGCCGCGTTGAAAAGGGTGTCTTGTTCGGCGTTGCGTAAGCTCTCGACCGAAGCGCCGACCTGCGCTTCGGCAGCCGCGACATTGTTCCTGGTCTGAAAACCGTCGAACAGGGTCTGATCGATTTCGACGCCGAAGTTGCCTTGGGTTAGGCGCACGCTCCGGTTCGAGCCGTTAAGGTGGCTGCTGGAATACTCGATGTCCGCGGAGCCGGTGATGGTCGGACGCCAGCCCGACTTGGCGATGGCCACGCCCTCGTCCGTGACGCGTGTGCCGGCGCGGCTCGAATTCAGCGAAGAATTGTTCTGATAGGCCTTAGATAGGGTTCCGAAGATAGTCTCTGCCGACGCCGTTAACGGCGGTAGGATGCTAGCAGAGCAAAAAATAATGGCAAAAATGCTGTTGCGTACAGTCGGCACAAACATATCCCTCATTTTATTTCGTCATGGCAACTGCGCCGCATCGGCGGTCGCGATTAACCAGCCGACACGACGTCTCGGGGCCCTTCAGGCTCGATGCTTGCGCATAGAGAGAGCCACCCGAGCGACCCTTTTCATTCCGGTCATTCTGCGTAAAATCGATTGTTTTGATGGAAACCCATCTACATGATGGATATCAACGGAACCAACCGCAAGCTGGAGGCATGGCGGTACAGCGGATCGGCGATCGCAATAAAGTTCACTATCCGGGAGACCGTCATTCGCCTCCGACGGCGGGACTGGTTCGAGAACCAAGGTCGCCAAAATCGCCGAGCGCATTGCCGCCCGCTGGGCCGATTTTCGCAAGATGCCGCAAATGCCTTCAAGCGGGACGGAACAAAGCACCAATCTTGCCGACAAGGCGCGCAAGGTCGGTATCCCGGTGTGGCGCATCGGAGGCGGCAGCGCTTAGCCTTGGCCTTGCACTAAGTGCCGCCGCCAAGAATCTGCGAGCTTCTGCTGGCGATCAGCCAGATGCGGGACGCTTCGGCGTAAGTTCACGCTTTGCTGCCCTTCGTGAGCCCAATTCACCATCTGGTCGCCTCCGTGCGGGATGTGTTTCCGCCATCGAAGGACAAAGCCGCTGGTGATGCAGTCTGTAGACGTTTACAGCTATCGCGGTGGAAGGGATCAGAACTCGCCTGACCGGAGGCAGCCAGCCGTGCGACGGCCTGGTTGACCGTTCCCACGCCGAGCTTTGCTTTGGCGTTTTCAGATGTAAGGTCAGGTGCGCTTTGAGACGCCGAGGATCTGGCTGACGCCCCAAGGCGACTTGCCGCGCGCCGTCCATTTCAGGCATTCGAACTCTCGCGGGTTGAGCGTTGCGCCATCCACCACGTGATCGTTGGCGAGCCTGCGCCGCACATGGATATGAAAGTTGATCGCCACCAGCTGCGATGCCTTTTCATAACGTGGCAGTGACCGCAAAGAGGCGGACGCGACTCGTCGGAAGCAAAGGTCAGCGCCTGCAAACCGGCCGCGATGATCATGCATTGACATCGTCAATCCGCCGCGGATGCCAAACTGAGTGGCACCCTCCAGAATTCGTTGCTATGACGTCGGCAGACACTGCCGAGCGCGATCCACGCCCCAATCAAAAGTATCCCAGCCTTGCAGCCCGCGCAGGATCACCGGATCAAGGCTGTGGTTCCGCTGCTGCAGATAACGTGGCCAGCGCGAAGGGTAGTTTGAGATCAAGCGCGGCGCATCGCCGGGGACCGACGGGTAAACAAAATAGGCGAAGAGCGGAAAGTCGAAGCCCGCGGCGGCGGACGCCATGTTGCGGCGCGCTACTGAACGCCGGGTAATCATCTAATTTCTCAAAAAACCGGTGATGTTCTGACGTTGTCGATGAGCCGTGTTTCGCCGAGCCACGCTGCAAGTAGGCGCGCCGGTCGGTCAAGGCTTGTCATTGGCTGTAGATCTGTTCCCCCGCGAAGCTCCAGGTATTGATGTCGCGATAGCCTGCCGCCAGAATTGCCGCGTGCGCTTCGGCAAGCATTGGCAGGACGGGAGAGCCGCGCGCAAGCGGCTCAGCCGTCTCGATCAGGACCGATGCGAGTTTTGGGGCGATGGCGCGCTCCGCTGGCGAGAGCGGGGCATTGCGCGACGATAGCGCAAGACCATCGGCTTCGAGGACTGTCGGACAAGGCACCACGGTGATCGGAATATCCAGATCCTGGACCATGCGCCTGACGAGCTGAAGCTGCTGGAAATCCTTTTCGCCGAAAAGGACGAAATCAGCGCCGGTTTGCACGAAGAGCTTGGCAACGACGGTCGCCACGCCATCGAAATGGCCCGGCCGAAACGCGCCGCACAGGCCCTCGCTGATAGCCGCCACCGAAACGGTCGTGGCGAAGCCCGCAGGGTGCATCTCCTCTGCATCCGGCACATAGAGGAGGTGTGCGCCCGCGGCACGAGCTTTGCCGCGTCTTGGTTTTCCGTCCGGGGATAGGCGGCAAGGTCGGCAGCATTGTTGAACTGCTGGGGTTGACGAACAGCGTCACGATGACCCGATCAGCGCTTCTGAAGCGCTGCACGCACGAGGCTCAGATGTCCTTCATGCAAGGCCCCCATGGTCGGTACCACCGCGACACTTGCGCCCGAGCGGTGCCATCCTGCAACAACAGTGCGAAACTCGGCAACGGTTCGAACGATCGGCACGCTCATGCGTGGGTTAGCCCTTCTTTGCGCCGGCCATCTGGCCCGCAAATCGGCCTTTGTACCCCTGCACGGGCGTCCCAAGAGTTTGCTCGAAGATAAGTTGGCAAACCCGCATACCGGTCCGCAGTCGAATTGGCATAACGTTATGATTGACCATCTCAAGCCGGATGCGTCCAGTAAATCCAGCGTGGATTGTGGGAGCGGTGAGATGAACCCCGATTCCAAGTCGAGCAAGGGAACTCTTGCCTTCGACTCTGGCTGCGAGTCTCGAATGGAACGTGAGAGCTATATATTCTTCCGTCCAGCCTAAAACCATATCGTTAGGTTGAAAGTCGTAGCCCTTTTTATCATCAATCTCAATCTCGGTAGAGATATCACCAAATACAGCTTCGTGATCGTATTCTCTGTTAGATGGATCGATACAGATGTCTACGCCCCCTTTGGGGCGCTTAAAGATAGTCAGTATCTTATCTAGGCGTAGGTCGAGGCTGGTTGAACTGTACTGTTCCTCGCCAGGGGTCGGCTCGACTATGATGGCCTTACTCTCTAGAGCAATTTGAATTTCCCTGTCTGTAAGTATCATTGTCGTGCCTCCCCCAAGCGGCTTTTTGCTTAGATCACGGATTCAACCGGAACCCAAACTCTCCATGACCCTTTCAACGTTTCGCGGGGTAGTTCCACTAGGTATTTGTGATCGGAATGGTTGATCGGATACCCGATATCAAGTGTATCGCTTTCAACTGCGCGACGGCTGACAACCAGTCGTTCCTCCCCCTCCATTGTCTTTACGGAAACCATCACCTCGCTAGGGTGACCTCCACTTCCCAATGTTTTGACCTTAACCCGCATGTCTTTCTCCCTTTTTGATTTTTTCCAAGTTGATCAGTCCATCAGTGATTCGGATACGCTGCCGCCATCATCACGTCACATTCTCCTTGTGCGTGCCTTTCGAGTCACAGGGAACAGAACAAGAACACTTTGATCTAATTTGTCAGTTAGGCGAATCACAACGTGTTTCAAGTGTCGCCGCTGCCGGGTTAATGGACCGTTCGAGGGATCGCCACCCTTAAGATGAAACGTAATCGACCCGCCTTGTGGAGGGGCGGGTCTTGTAGCGCTCTTTCCACAACGGGAACAAAATGGCAACGGAGGGCGTGCGGGCCTCTGACTTGTGACGATGGTTGAGCGTCGTTCGCAGCGGTCCTCAATGATCTCCAGGAGATCGCGACGTTGGTTGTCATTGAGCTTTTTCGGTCCCCGGTCATCGAGAATCAGGAAGTCGGTCTTGGGAAAAGATTTGAGGATCTTGCCGTATGGCCCGTCGGCATTGCACCCGCGAGGGCGGCGAACAGGAACCCGATGCTCGGCGACGGAGAAATCTTCGCGGCAGGCCTTGTGGCCGAGAGCAAGCCATGGCTACCATCTCGAGCCGCGTGTCCGATGGCAGCGGCGGCGAAGCCTAATACATAGGAGCTGCCGCCTGCCGTTATGTCGAGAGATCGTCACTTACTTGTTTCGCCGAGATGTCTGCGCTACTCTGACGGGCACGTCTTTCAAAGTCTCTACGGTGCGCGCCGCCGTCTGTACCCGTGGTTTCTCTCACCTAATACCCCTGGCGTCCATGGTCGTCTGATCTCGGGGCAAGGAACACCGGGGCGGAGGTCTCTTATTCCACCATGCGATCGGATTCAGCACTTGCTGAAAACTGCCAGTTCGACATGTTTCACTGGATAATTGAAGCCCTTGCCGAGGCTTGCAAGTCTCGGGCGCATGTCGCACCCGCCGCCAGCTCTCATCTGCTGCGCGCTTCGGCCTGTGGACAGCAGACAGCGAAGCCTCCACGGCCGCGAAAATCTCGCGACGGCGGCTCGATACCGGGACCGGACCGCCATTTTGGGGAGGTGATCTGTGCAGGTACCTGGCGTGGAACACGCCATGCATCTCCTGACCGCATCATTGCCAACGCCCTCCTACAGTCCGGCCGAGCCTCCCGACCGCCCGATCGGTGATGACGATCCCCTTTGAAGAATAGCCTCTTTTGAAGAGTGTGACGGTCTGCGCCGTCTTACCGTGTTTCAGCCCTTGCCGTGGCCTCCTGACGCACACGGCGAAGCGCTGTCATTGTACCGTGCAACACCCACTGAAAATACGACAGGCGGATCACAATAATCAGGTCTGGGCTAAAGATTTTTCGCGCAGACCACGAAAAAAGAAACGACAGCTCTTGGTCTTCACGCCGCCGCTTGGACTTAGTTGGAGAGAGGCCGGCCATTCCGAAGTGGCTTAGTTCCCGCTCTTTGACCCGGCATCGTCGCCGAGATGTCGACGGGCGTGTTGTAGAGCGCGCCTTTTCTACAATTAAGTAGCAACTGCCACCGGCGAGCGGAGGTGGCTAAGCGTGAACGTCCGGCAGCGGGAGAGAGCAGGAAGTGCTGGTTGCCCAATATTTCCACCTCCAGATCGGGCGCGGCTTTGCGAGGCTGTGGAATGACGGCGTGCAAGTTGTCGGAGACCACGTTCAGTTCCCTGGAAGATACGCGATATGAGGAAACGTCGCCGGGGTCGGCGAGCGGAAGGTCAGCGTTGTCGTAATCGTATGGCCCTGAACATGCGGCGGACCCATACCAAGGGCATGGATGGGAGCGGATCGGTTTCTAAAGTTGGTGGAAGTGATCACCTGGCGATCGTTCAGATAACTGACGTTTTGTCCTTTTATCTGAACGGCGAGAGCCCTAACGGCGTTTTGTTCGGCGGTTGGACGACCTCGAACTGACCGAGATGTTCTCGCACGATGCGGTCTACGGCCTTCGGAGTTCGGAGCGTCTTACGGTGAAAAGGACTGGTCAAGGGTTCGGACGCGCTTGTCGCGCCAAGCATGGCACGCAACTCATCACAGACCTCGCGGAGAAAGCCCGAGGTCGTTGCGCGCGGCGATGACCTGGAATTCATCGGATAGAACCCGCTGGATAGCCTTCGATGAATACACCTCGTCGCCGACCACGAGAACGGTTGAGAGCGCGTTCGTCATCGCATAGTGCTCCTACCGGTCCGAATGGTCGGCGTTCGCGCGGTGGACAGCGAGCGTGACGGGCGTACGGGACTTGGGCGTCTTGCGGATGAAATTGTAGCGCGCCACGTGATAGCTCGGGTCGAAGCCGTAGAAATTGCGCCGCATCCGCCGCAGTTCCTCTTCCCTATAGGCGGCAAGCGGTTTCTCGGCCTCGTCGCCAGCGCGGCGCGCCCGTTTGGCAGCAATCCGCCGGGCAAGATCGGGAGAGGCCGCGAGTTCGGCGGCAGCGCGGAGCAGTTCCCAATCGGCCGATTCTACATTTCCCGGCAAGCGCCGGGTGGCAAGCCCCAGTTCAAGCGCCTCGTCGACCCCCATCGGCAGCCTTGCCTGGGTCACGCGGCGGGCTCGGTCCTCGCCGACCCGAGCCGGCAGCAGATAGGTCCAGTATTCCGAGCCGTAGAGATTGCCCATGTCCTTGTAGTGCGGATTGAGGATGACGCCCCCGCGCATCCAGACTTCGTCGGCGGCAAGCGACAGGAAGACGCCGCCAGCCCCGGCATTGCCGAGCACCGCGGCAATAACCAGTCGGTCATCGGTTTCGATGATCTCGCGCACCAAGTCGTTCATCGCGTTTATGCTACACCAGGTTTCGTCGGCGGCGCTGTCGGCGCCCTCGATGATGCCGAGATGGATGCCGTTCGACCAGCGATCCGCGTCGCCCCGCAGCACAAGAACCGGAAGCGTGGGTGCCTTGGCCTCGTGATCGCCTTGCGCAAGGTATCGCAATCTTCCGACGACATCGCGCCGTTGTGGAAGCGGAATTCGTCCGACGCCGTTCTCCTCCCGGTAACGGCAGGGTTCGGGACCTTCGATGATGGGCTGATCGTTTGCTTCGGCACCGAGCAGCCGGAGCGCCGGCAGTTTCAGCGAGTGGGAATCCGGTCGCCGGAGATGGCCGACCCACAGCGCCCCCTCACGCAAGGCCATGGCGAGAGCGTGCCGGGAACGGCCGATGAGCACGCCGGCAGGCCCCGGAACTCCTTCCGCACGCTCGGCGTCAAACACCAGGAAAGTCTGTCCGGCGATCGTCATCGTAGCGCCGGGATCTCCGTCCGACGCCCGGATGATGCGTAGCGCTTCCTCGGCCGAGTGTCGGGTCGAGGATACGGTCGGACCTCCGGCAGGCGGGTCGCTCGCACCCCGTGCCCCAGTTCGCCGGCAGTGCCGCCCCTTCCCTGCGCTCGATGCGGCCGATCGCTTCGAAGACGCAGGCTACGGCAGCCTGGGTCACGTCATGTCGGTAGAGGCTCGACTTCCGAGCGGGGCGCATCGGAAATTCCGCCCAAGCCAGACGGCCCCCGCATCCATCTCCTTCTGGGCCTCGATCAGTGTGACGCCCCAGGTCGCTTCGCCGTCGAGGATCGCCCAGTCGAGGGCGCTCGGGCCGCGATCGCCACGGATGCCCGGATGGACGATCAGGCAGAGCGTTCCGCGCCAGACAACGGCCGGGATCGGCCGCTTGAGGAAGGGCGCGATCACGAGGTCCGGCGAAAAGAGAGCGACCGCCTCGCGAGTGAAGTCGTCATGGATGTCGAGCTCGACCGTCACTTCGTGACCAGCCCGTCTCAGGTCGACATGCAGGCGCTGGAGAGCGAGTTGAAATTGTGGCAGAGAAGCAGGATGCGCATCACCCTCTCTTAGCAGATCCGGGGCAGTTGTTCGCCCGACAGCCAGTCGACAATCCGGCCGCCGCCAAACGAGGTCGTCATCTGGACAAAGCAGTTGTCGTCGGCCACGACGTGGCCGACCAGCGCCGCCTCACCGCCAAGCGGATGGGCGCGCATCGCCGCGAGCACGGCGTCAGCGCCCTCCGGCGCCACGACTGCTACCAGTTTCCCTTCATTGGCGACATTGAGCGGATCGAGGCCGAGGAACTCGCAGGCTGCAGCCACTTCCGGTTTGAGCGGGATCTTGTCTTCGTCGATGCGGAAGCCGACCCGCGATTGGCTGGCGATCTCGTTCAGCGTCGCGGCGATGCCGCCGCGCGTCGGATCGCGCATTAGCCGGATATGTGCCCCGCCAGCCGCGACCATGTCTGCTACCAGTCCGTGCAGGGCCGCGCTGTCGGAGACGATGTCGGTGTCGAATTCGAGGTTCTCGCGTTTCGACATCACGGCGACGCCATGGTCTCCAATCGAGCCGGAAATGATCACCGCATCGCCGGGCCGGGCGGCGTCCGACCGGAGATCGAGCCCGTCCGGAACCATGCCGACGCCGGCGGTCGAGATGAAGACGCCGTCGGCCTTGCCGCGCTCGACGACCTTGGTGTCGCCGGTGATGATCGGCACGCCGGCCTCGCGCGAGGCGGCGCCCATGCTCTGGGCGATGCGCTCGAGATCGGCGAATGGAAAACCCTCCTCGATGATGAAGCTTGCCGACAGATAGAGCGGTACCGCGCCCGCCATGGCGATGTCGTTGATCGTGCCATGCACGGCGAGGGTGCCGATATTGCCGCCGGGGAAGAAAAGCGGCGAAACGACGTAGCCGTCCGTGGTCATCACCATCCGCCCGCCAGGCACCGAAAAGGCCGACTGGTCGTTGCCAGCCCTCAGCCAGTCATTGTCGAAAGCCTCGTAGAAAACGCCCTCGATCAACTGGCCCATGGCGCGCCCGCCGGCCCCGTGCGAAAGGTCGACACGGCCGTTCGCGACATCGAGCTTGCGCCTGTAGGCCTTGATCATCAGGTTCATGCGACCGCCCTCCCCCCATCCACCTGCCGCGCCTTCTCGCGGAAGCGGCCATAGGTCCAGTGCGCGGCGCAGGCGCCCTCCGACGACACCATGCAGGAGCCCATCGGTGTATCGAGCGTGCAGACCGTGCCGAACAGCTTGCAGTCGGCCGGCCTCTTCACGCCGCGCAGGATCGCGCCGCATTCGCAGGCCGGGTTGTCCTTCGCGGCGGGCGTCACCATCGAAAAGCGCTTCTCGGCGTCGTAGGCCACATACTTCGGCCGGAGCCGCAGCGCGCCATAGGGCACTTCGCCGAGACCGCGCCATTCGAAGCTCTCGCGCAGCTCGAAGAAATTCGCCACCTCCGCCTGGGCCTTTTCGTTGCCGAGCGCTGTCACGCCGCGAATATACTGGTTCTCGACCTCGTGCCTGCCGTCGTTGACTTGGCGCACCAGCATCAGGATCGCCTGGATGACGTCGAGCGGCTCGAAGCCCGCCACCACCACCGGCTTCTGGAATTCCCCGGCGAAGAATTCGTAAGGTTCGGTGCCGATGACGGTCGAGACATGGGCAGGGCCGACGAAACCGTCGATCTTGATCGTGCCGAGCTTGCGAACGTCAGGGCTTTCCAGGATGTTCTGGATCGCCGGCGGCGTCAGCACGTGATTGCAGAAGATCGAGAAATTGCCGAGCCCCTTGGCTATCGCCGCCTTGAGCGCGAGCGCGGTCGGTGGCGTCGTGGTCTCGAAGCCGATGGCAAAGAACACCACTTCGCGTTCGAGCTCGGCCTCGGCGATCCTGAGCGCATCGAGCGTGGAATAGACCATGCGGATATCGGCGCCGGCCGCCTTGGCCTTCAAGAGGCTCGATCCGTTCGAGCCCGGCACGCGCATCAGGTCGCCATAGGTGCAGAGCGTGATCTCCGGCCGCATGGCGAGCGCGATCGCCGCATCGATACGGCCGATCGGCAGCACGCAGACGGGACAGCCCGGTCCGTGGATCATCCGCACATTGGCCGGCAGCAGGTCCTCGAGACCATAGCGGGAAATAGCATGCGTATGGCCGCCGCAGAACTCCATGAAGTGATAGGAACGCGCCGGATCGGCGAGAGCGGCGATCTGCCGGGCGATATCCTTGGCGAGCCTGCCGTCGCGATATTCGTCGATATATTTCATGCCGCATCTCCCATGGCAGCAGCTTCTCGGATGAGGGCGAGTGTCCTTTCCGCCTCCTGCGGATCGATCTTCGCGAGCGCATAGCCGACATGAAGGAGGAGATAGTCGCCGGGCCGGAGATCGTCGATCAGCGCGGTCGAAACGATCTTCGAGACGCCGTCGAGCGTGACCTTCGCCATGTTGTCGGGCAGTACTTCCTTGACCTGGACCGGTATCGCTAGGCACATGTCCGGCTACCCTGCGCTGATGCATTCTCGTTCATGATGACCTGCCGCGCATGGGCGGCCTGGCCGAGCGCGATGCCGCCATCATTGGCCGGCGCGAGACGTGGCAAATAAGGCTTGAGACCGCGGTCCCGAAGCGCTTGCGCAAGTCCGGCCGCAAGGACCCGATTCATCAAGCATCCGCCGCCGAGCGCGACCTGCGGGATGCCGAGGGGTGCCGCTTCCCCCGCGGCCCATTCCGCAAGTCCCGCGATCAGCGTACCGTGAAAGACATCGGCCGCGTCAGCGCCGCTCAGTCCTTCCCGCGCAAGATGCAGGATGAGGGGCCGGAAATCGAGCACCCCGTCCCGGATTGCATAGCCGTCGCAGAGACAGCGCGGCGCCCGGACCAGGGCCTCGAGCTCCATCGCCGCCTGCCCTTCGTAGCTCTGGACGAGACGAACGGCTGCTATCGCCGCTGCGGCATCGAAGAGCCTGCCGAGGCTGGTTGTCCGGGACGGCTGCATACCGCGTTCGAACATCGCCGTGAGCTGCACAACACCCCGATGACCTGGCCAGAGCTGCGACGCGAAATCAATGCATCCGGCCTCCTGCAGGGCTGCCACCCCCCATGCGCCAAGGCTCACGCGCCGCGCGGTCGCCACCGGGCAGCGGCAGCGATGTAAGCGATCCCGCTCGGCGCCAATGATCCCCGTCGGCGATGAACATTTCGCCCCCCCAACTCGTGCCATCGGCGCCGAAACCGTGGCCATCGAGCGCAAGCCCGAGAACCGGGCCTGAAAGCCGATACTCCGCCACCACGGCCGCGACATGGGCGACATGATGCTGGACTGCGACGACCGGCAGGCCCAGGCTCTCTGCCATCCGCACCGAACGGAAATCCGGATGCAGGTCCGAGGCCGCGAATTCCGGCTTCACGTCCAGGATCGAACAGAGATGGGTGATCGCCTCGCGCTGGAAACGGATCGCCTCGGCATTGTTGAGGCCGCCTATATGCTGCGAGAGAAAGGCCTCGTGCCCACGTGTGACGCAGATAGTGTTCTTGAGGTCGGCGCCGGTGGCGATCACCGCAGGTCCATCCTCGCCGAGATCGACGGGCTCGGGCACGAAGCCGCGGGCGCGACGGATGAACGCGGGGGCGCCATCGATGACCTGCATGACGGAGTCGTCGGCGCGGACGGTGATGTCGCGATCATGGGTGACGATCAGATCCGCAATCGCGGCAAGGCGGCGCTCGGCGTCGGCGTTGTCGGCCACAAGGGGTTCACCACCGGGATTGGCGCTGGTCGCGACCAGCGCTGAAGGTCGGTGCGGCGAATGGCAGGCGAGTTCGGCGAGCAGCACATGATGCAGTGGAGCATAGGCGAGCATCAGCCCAATCCGCGCGAGGCCGGGCGCGATGAGGTTGGAGAGCGCACCGGCACGTGCCTCGACCACCACGATCGGGCTCGCGGGCGAGGCCAGCAAGGCTTCTTCGGCTTCGCTCAGTCGTGCGAACTGCCGCGCCGCCTCGATGCCGGCGACCATGACGGCAAACGGCTTCTGGTCACGAGCCTTGCGCAGCCGGAGGAGATCGATCACTGCATCGTTGCGGGCGTCGCAGAGCAGGTGGAAACCGCCTATGCCCTTGAGCGCGACGATGGCGCCGCCTTCGAGCCGCGCCGCAATCTCCGCGATCGAATGGCTCAGACTCGGGCCGCAATCGGGGCAGGCGACCGGCTCGGCATGGAAGCGCCGGTTCTCCGGATCGATATAGTCCGAGGCACAGGCCCGGCACATCGGAAACGATGCCATCGAGGTCTGCGTCCGGTCATAGGGCAGCGCGCGAGTGATGGTGAAGCGCGGGCCGCAATGGGTGCAGTTGACGAAGGGATAACCGAAGAAGCGGCTCGCGGGATCGGTCAGCTCACACCGGCATTCGGCGCAGGTCGCGGCATCCGCGCCAATCCGGGTCGCGCTCTTGCCGCCAAGGCTCTCGATGATCTCGAACCGCTCGCCACCGGCTGGCGAGAGTTCGAGCACGTGGATCGAGTCGATGCGGGCGAGCGGCGGCGCCTGGGTCCGGATCGCATCGGGAAAGCGGCCCGCATCCGGACCCTCGATCTCTATCAGCACGCCGGCACTGTCGTTCAGCACGAAGCCAGAAAGCCGCATAGTCCGCGCGAGCCTGTAGGCGAAGGGCCGGAACCCGACGCCCTGCACGGCGCCGCGTACCCGGAGCCTGAGCCGCCGGATCGGGTTTTCGATCGGTCGTGCGAGCGCCCTCCCCATGGTTCATGCCACCTTCGGTCACGCGGCCCGGTGGGGGCGGATGCCTTGAGCCAGGCATAGAAGGCTTCCATGCCCTCTCCCGTGCGGGCGGAGACCGTCAGCGTCTGGAGGCGCGGATTGACGCGCAGGGCGTTGGCGATGCAGAGGCCGACATTGAAATCGAGATGCGGCAGCAGGTCGGCCTTGTTGAGGATCATCAGGTCGACGGCGGCGAACATGTTGGGATATTTGAGCGGCTTGTCATCGCCTTCGGTGACTGACAGCACCACAACCTTGTGGGCCTCCCCAAGATCGAAGGCGGCGGGACAGACGAGGTTGCCGACATTCTCGATGAAGAGCGCAGAGCCTGGTTCGAGCGCGAGATCCTCAGCCGCGTGGCCCACCATGTGGGCGTCGAGGTGGCAGCCCTTGCCCGTGTTGATCTGGATGGCGCGGGCGCCGGTCTCGCGGATCCGGGCCGCGTCGTTCGAGGTCTGCTGGTCACCTTCGATAACCGAGATCGTGAGGCGGTCCTTTAGGTCATTGATCGTGCGGACCAGCAGGCTGGTCTTGCCCGAGCCGGGGCTGGAGACGAAGTTGAGCGCAAAGATGCCCTGGCGCTCAAAATATCGCCGGTTCTCTTCCGCATAAGCGTCGTTCTTGGAGAGGATGTCTCTCTCCACCTGGATGATCCGCTCCTGGCTCATGCCTGGCACATTGAAGCCGGCGATCCCCTTGCCATAATGGACGCTGCAGTCCGCGGCATGGTGATGCTCATGCCCGCCATCGCCATGGTGGTGGTGGTCGTGGTCGTGATGATGGTCATGGCTGTGACGGTGCCCGCCCTCCTCGTGCTTGTGACCCTCGATGGAAGAAGTCCCGCAACCGCATACCGTGCACATCAGATCACCTCCATATCCCTGATCTTCAATTCGTCGCCTGCCGTCATCTGGACCCGATGCCGTCCGCAGTCCGGGCAGGCGCCGAACCGCTCCTCCAAGGCGACGGTCTTGCCGCAGTCGAGACACCAGCCCTCGCCGGCAATGCGGTTGATCTCGAGCGTCGCCTCGTCCGCAATCGTGCCGTGTCGCACGGCCTCATAACAGAACATCAGCGCGTCCGGCTCGACGTGGCTCAGCACGCCGACATCGACCCGGACCGACTTGACGCGTGTCGCGCCGTTCTGCCGCGCCGTGTCGCAGACGATCTCGATCACACTCTCCATCAGCGACATTTCATGCATGTGCGGCCTCGCGAACACTAACCTCAAAGGCCACGCAAGGATCGAACAGGACCGCGAGCCGCGACACCGATCTCACGGCGGCCTCATCGGTCCCGACGGATGACGACAGCAGTGTCTCGACGAAGGGGCCGGCGGGATGAAAATTCCATTCGGTCGGGGCGAGGATGCGATAGGACGAAAGCCTGCCGTCGCCGCCGATCTCGGCCTGATGATAGAGCCGGCCACGCGCGCATTCCACAGCACCGTAGCCACCGGCACCCGGCGTGGCCCCGCCGCAGGCGAGTGATGCTCCGTCGCACTTGCCGGTTGCTGCGAGAGCGGTCAGTTGTTTGAGGCAGAGGCGCACGTCGTTGATGCGGGCTAGCAGTCGTTGGACCAGATGGGACGCCTCCACGTCACCAGCGGCGAGCCGGGCATACGCGCCCGTCTCCGCGACGCGGCCTTGGAGATGCGGGAGGCTTGCATAGCCGGGCTCGGCGCAAAGCCGGGCGATGACTTCCGGATCGTCATTGATGGTCAGTGGATCGGGCCGGCGGCCATTGAAGACCCGATCGTTGCCTATATCCTGCAACATCGCGGCGCAGGCTGATTCCGGCAAAGGTGTGTCGCCCTGGCTCGGGATGCCGAGCGCGCTGGCCGCCGCAGACAGCCGCGCAGCGGCGGCCGCCAAATGCGCCCTGTCGATTTGCCCGGCCTTGGCGCGGCGATGATCTCTTGCGAAGCGGCCAGCGCTTCGCGGAGATGTCTACCGGCGGTTGCGCCGAGCGATGCCGGCACGGGGGATGGCCAATGGAGGATGAGCGCCCGCAAGGTTTCGAAAATCCGCTCGGCGAGCAATCCGGCACCGGAGCCGATCCGTTCGTCCTCCTTCATCGCCATATCCGCTGCATTCAGGACGGCGAGCCGCGCCGCTACGGATTGCGCAAAACCGCAGAGCGAAAAGACTTGACCGGCAAGAGGGGGCGCCTCTTCGGGCCTGCGGCCGACGAACATGCGCGTCAGCCCCTGCGGGCGGTTCGCCTTCACCGTGACGGAACAGGCAAGCGCGCGCGACACGGTTACGTCGATCCTTATCGTGCCTGCCCCGAGAAGGACTGTCATTGCGACGCTTCCTCGCGCCTGCGGACATGCCCGCGCAACAGGTCACGCCGGTTGACCGCCGCGGGCGGGGCGGGCGGCGGTTCGAGCGTGGCAGGATCAAAGAAGGCCCGGGCCGCTTCGTCCGCTGTTTCGAGGGCAGCCTCCATCGTCGCGAACTCGAAGACCGGCGAAAACAGCGAGCAGGAATCGACACGGTCAATCGCATCGAGTTCACCGGCAATGAACCCGACCTCACCCGCCGGCAGGCCGACACGGAGGGTCGTACCGGTGGCAGCTGGGGCGGAGGAAGGGCCCTGCGGCAGATCCGCTGCCACGAGATTCATGAACCATGGTGTAGTCACGATGCCGAACGCACGACCGCCGTAAGTCCGAAAACCGGTCGAGGCAATGCCAAGCGCGGGATTGCAGATCGGCACATCGGCCATGGCGGTCGCGTAAATGTGCCGGTAGCAGGCCTCGAGCCGCCGGCCGAGCGCCTGCGCGGGATCGATCTCGGCCCTCTCTGCGACGTCAGCGTCCATCACCCAGCCTCATGAACTTCGATTGCAGCGCATCGCAATTTGGGCAGCGCCAGTCTTCCGGCAGGTCTGCAAACGACGTCCCCGGAGCAATCTGCCAGACCGGGTCACCCTCAGCGGGATCATAGACATGCCAGCAGATACCGCATTCCATCTGGTCGTCGTCCGACACGGTCTCGCGCTTGCCGAAATTCTCGAAGGCGCTCATTTGAAATAGGCCTCCTCGATCTCACGCAGCCTCGCCTCGGAGTCGCGGAAATCATCCTCGGCGGCGATCGCGACCGAGGGAATGTCGCAGATCTCCAACGTATCGAGGATGATCGTGTCCATGGCGTTGTAGAACTGAACCGACCAGACATTGCGCGCGCCGGTCACCACGATGCGGCAGCTGCCATAGCCGCGCGAGGTGAGCTGCACCGGCCCGGCACCCAGCGTTTCCTGCAGGAAGGCCATGTCTTCCGGGCTCATCGGGAAGAGCGAGAAGGTGATGATATGGCCCGGATCACCGTCGCTGTAACGGGCGACGCGATCACCGATCTCGGTCAGCACGGGCATGACGTTCATGGCGCCGGTCGGAGCCGGCCCGTGGCTGATCGAGCCAGGCAGCGCCGAGCACGCCTTCTTGACAGCGGCGGGAATGCTCGCGACCTCGACATAGTCGGCAATGAGCCGGCCCTCACCGTCGGTGAAACGGACGCGCCAGACGCCAGCCATCACCGCCTCCTGCATCTGGGCCGTGATGCCGTTCGCCAATGCCGCAGCGCCGGCGACCTCGCCCTCGCCGAGAGTCTGGGCGATCAGTTCCTTGTCGTCGTCGGGGAAATCGGTGATGTCGAATAGCCGGCCCGGCCGGTCGGCCTTCTGAACGGCGAGCGCGTCAGCGAGTTCCGGCAGGAGCATCGCCGTCCGCCGACATCGGCGGATCATTTCCTCGGCGCTGCTGGTGGCGAGGAAATTGAGCTTGCGGGCACGCAGCGGCGGCTCGGCGCCGATCGGCATCACCGTCATCGCCGCATCCTCGCCCCCGGGGGCGACCCAGAAGCCGGCCTTCATCGCACGATCTTCTTGCCGGCATGGGTGATCTCGACCTTCGGTCCGCCCAAGGGCACCATGACCGGCGCGTCGGGCGCGAGCCAGGCGCCGATCTTCTCGACATATTCGGACCAGTCGCGGATCTTGCCCAGCAGGCCGACCGGTTGGTCTCGACGAGTGACGGCGAGGCTCGGCATCACAACGACGTTAAAGCGGGCCTTTAGCTTGTCTTCGGCCGTGCGCAGGACCACGGCGCCGCGCAAGCGGCCTTGGAAGGCCTGGAGGATATGCGGGAGGACGACGGCGACGTCATCGGCTTCCGGCCGCTGCGACGGATCGCCGGTGAAGAACAGCACGGCATTGTCGGGTTCACTCGCCGCCGGAGCGAGGAAGGCATCGATATTCGTCTCGTCGATGAGGGGCAGGCGCGCCCGCTCGCTCAGGGCGCGGACCAGGACAGATGGCATAGTCTCCTCCACAAATCACGCTGCGAAACATTCCAACGAAATGAGGAGCAAGCTGCGTGCCAGACTTGGGAAAGTCAGATTCCTTTGATCTGGAAGACAAATTTCCCGCCTTCACAAAGTATCGCGGGCATCTGGATGGAAAGTCCTTCCACTTTGGAAATTTTCTTTTCACTCGCTACGCAGATGCGGCGGCAGTTCCGGCTCGCGCGAGGTGAGATCGGCAAAGAGGGCGTCGAAAGCCCTCCCCTCGACAGCTTCAGCAAGACCCGCGAGTGCGTTGTCGATGGCGCGGGCCTCGTCGGCGTCCAGCACCCGGATGGCGGAGCCGAGATGGGTGAGTAGGTAGGTTCCCGGCGGTTGTGGGCCGACCAGCATGAGGGAGATCGAGGATATCCGGCCATGTCTCTCGCAGTGGGCGACGAACTCATTGCCGGCGACGGCCCGCATGGGAATGCCGATGCACATGATGCTCCTCCTCCGTCGTCCAGATCTTATGAAATCGGGAGCCGCGGTGCGCAGGGTGCCCACACGACTCCCGCCGGCCTCAACCCTGGGAGAAGTTCAGCCGGCCAGCAGGACTGCACCGGCAAGGGCAATGGCCAGGCCGGCGGTCCGCGCGGCAACTCGCTGGGCGTTACCGAACCTCAACAAGGCCAGGCAGAAACCGGTGAGATGCAGGATGACCGTGGCAGCAATGAAGCCCGCCACATATCCGCCCGCATGCGTCATCGCCGGAAGTTCGGTGCCATGGGCATGGCCATGGAAGAGCGCGCATGTTCCAACCACCGTCGCCGCGACCGACGTTGAAACCTTCACTTCGAAAGCAACCAGCAGACCGAGCAGCGCGACGGTCAGCGCGATCCCGGTTTCCACCATTGGAAAAGCGAGGCCGTAAATGCCCAGGGCGCCCCCCACGGCCATGACCGTCACGAAGGCCAAGGGAACGATCCATCGGGCTTTACCGCCCAGCGTCAAGGCCCAGAAGCCGACCGCGACCATCGCCAGGATATGATCGAGACCGCTGAACGGATGGCTGAAGCCGGCAAGCGCGCCGTCGGTGTGAAGGCCGACATGCGCGTGGGCGATGCACGGTAGCGCCATCGCGACGAGCGTCGCCGCAAACCTACGGAAATTCATGATCTCCTCCTCAATAGCGCAATGCGGCCGATTCGGCTCGGCGCTCGTAACGTTCGAAATCGATGTCGTTTTCAAGTAGTGGCGGAACCGCTGCTCCATCCGGTCGCGCAGTGACGACGACGCCCCAGTCCCGCAATATTCCTACTGCCGTTTCGATTGCGCGCGGTATGACTGCCTTGACCGGCGTCGTCAGCGGGCCGCCCCAGTCTTCGAGATCCAGCGGCTGGCACCCGATGAGAACCAGCCGATCGGGATAGTGCCCCATGAGGTCAGCGGCGCTCAGCACCTCCTGGAAGCCGGTCTGATGCAGGCTCATCTTCTTGGCGCCAGTAAATTTCGGCACCACGTCGTCTTCCACGATCTTCATCGTGCCCGGCTCGAGGCCGTAGTCGATGGCGTCGAACACGATCAAACGATCGTGTTCATTGACGAACTGCACGAGATAGAGCCCCTGCGTGCCGCCATCGAGGACGGTGACGTTGTCAGGCACCCGATACGCCTTGTGGAAGGTTTCCACCGCGCGCACGCCGAAGCCTTCGTCGGCCCAGAGGATATTGCCTATGCCAAGCACGAGAATCCGCGGGGAAGGCGAAGAGGCCAAGGGATTTGGGGCGACCATCTAGTCCTCCACGTCCTTGAAGAGCCGTTCGCCGGAAATCATCGACGAGATGATGCTCTGTCGGCTCATAATGTCCTCGCGGATCGCCACATAAATGTGAACCATGAGGAAGGCGAGGATTACCCACATGCCGAGATGGTGGAATGTGTGGATGTCCTGGCTGTTGGGCCAGATCGAGAACACCCAGCCGAAGAGCGCATATTCCCAGCCGTCGCGGCCGGCACCCTCGCTATAGAGCGCAAAGCCGGTGATCACCATGAAGAAGAGCGGCAGGGTGAACATCAGGAACATGGTGAACTGGGAAAGAGGGTTGTGGCCGACATACTTCGGCTGCCGGGCCAAGAACGTGTACCACCGCACCTCATGCAGCCATTCCTTCCAGAAGCGGCCGCTCCAGAAGGGCACATAGAAGATCTGGCGGGAATGGATATTGCCGACAAAGGCCCAGTAGACCCTGAGGATAAGGAACACGGCAAGGACCTGCCCCGCCGCGAAGTGGATGAAGCGGATATACCCCATCAGGAAATTGGCGATGGCCTCGCCCGGCACGGAAGGCAGCGGCGAGCCGATGAAATAGCCGGTTAGCGCGAGCGTCAGGATCGAGACGGCGTTGACCCAGTGCCAGATGCGCACCGGGGCTTCGTAAACATAGATGCTCTGGCGCTCGACGGCCTTTTCGCCGTGGGCGTCGGCGGCTGCGAGAGTTTCATGGATAGTCATGACTTATCCTCCTCACCGGACCTGGACCTTGGCCATTTCCTGACCGTCCGGGCTCATGACATGCGTCGAGCATGCTAGGCACGGATCGAAGGAATGGATGGTCCTGAGGATTTCGAGCGGTTGGGTGGGGTCTGACATCGGCGTATCCATCAACGAAGCCTCGAAGGCGCCAATATTTCCTGCCGGATCGCGGGGGCTGCCGTTCCATGTGGTGGGCACGACGCACTGGTAGTTGTCGATCTTCCCGTCCTTGATTTTGATCCAGTGCGCGAGCGCGCCGCGCGGGGCCTCGGTAAAGCCGACGCCCTTGACCTCCTTGGGCCAGGTTCCCGGCTTCCACTTGTCGACATGGGCCGTAGAGAAGTCGCCGGCCTTCATATTGGCAATCAGCTTGTTCCGGAAATAGCGCATCTGGTGGCCGGCCCAGCTCGATTCGAGCGCACGGGCTGCCGTGCGGCCGAGTGTCGAGAAGAGGGCTGAAACCGGAAGGCCGAGATCCTTGAGCACCTTTTCGACCGGGTCCTTGAACTCCGCCTTGTTCTGGGCATAGCCGACGACCCAGCGGGCGAGCGGCCCGACCTCCATGGCATGGCCGCGCCAGCGCGGCGCCTTGATCCAGGAATATTTAGCGGCCTCGTCGAGCTGCTCGATATTGGTCTTCGTCCCCTTGGCGTTGGGGCCGAGTTCGTAATGTGGCTCGGTAACCCCGTCCCAGGGATGCAGGCCCTTTGTCTCGTCGGGATATTTGTACCAGGAATGGGTAACGAATTCCTGGATCTGCTCGGGATCCTCATGGTCGACCGGCAGCACTTCGGCGAGATTGCCATTGATGATCGCGCCGCGCGGCAGCTTCAGGCTTGCCTCGGAGTAGTCGTTGACGTGCTCGGGTACGTCGCCATAGGCTAGCACGTTCTTGCCCGACAGACCGCCTCCATAGAGCCAGTCCTTGTAGAAGGAGCCGATGGCCATGATGTCGGGAACGTATACCTTGTCATTGAACTCGATAATCTGGTCGATGATCGAGGTGACCATGTTAAGCCGTTCCATGTTGATCGCGCCGACCGCACCAGTACCGTCGATATTGATCGGACACGGTACCCCGCCAACCAGCCAGTTTGGATGCGGGTTCTTGCCGCCGAAGATCGTGTGGATCTTGACGATCTCCTTCTGGAAGTCGAGCGCCTCCAGATAATGCGCCACCGCCATGAGATTGGCCTCCGGCGGCAGCTTGTAGGATGCATTGCCCCAATAGCCGTTCTTGAAGGGTCCGAGCTGGCCTGACTCGACGAATTTCTTGAGCCGGGTCTGGATGTCTTTGAAATAGCCTGGAGAGGAAAGCGGCCAGTCGGACACGGACTGCGCGAGCGCCGAGGTCGCCTTCGGATCGGCCGAGATCGCAGAGATCACGTCCACCCAGTCGAGCGCATGAAGATGGTAGAAGTGCACGACATGGTCATGAACCTGCAGCGCCAGCTGCATCAGGTTGCGGATCGAATTGGCATTGTCGGGGATGGTGATGCCGAGCGCATTCTCGACCGCGCGTACAGAGGTTAGCGCATGCGTGCCGGTGCAGACGCCGCAGATGCGCTCCGTGAAGGCCCATGCGTCGCGGGGGTCGCGGTTCTTTAGGATGACTTCGATGCCGCGCCACATGGTGCCGGTCGAGACCGCATTCCGGATGATGTTGTTCTCGTCGACATTGACCTCCACCCGCATATGTCCCTCGATGCGGGTGACGGGATCGACGACGATGCGCTTGCCCGAATTGTCCAGTGTGAAGCCGTTGGGTGTTTGAATTGTCACAATGCTGTTCCTCGCCGAGAGTGATTATGATGCGTCGGCTTTTTCGCGCTTGGTGGTCACGCGCTTGAAGGCGGTCACCGCGGCATGGGCGGCGATTGCACCACCCACGATGCCGGCGGCGGTCATGCCGACCTTGTCGGCGTTGGCCTCGACGCCGAACTGGTGGAGGTTCGTCAGCCGGTCATAGAAGCTGCCGTTGTCCCAGAAGCCGTCTTCCGAGCAGCCGATGCAGCCGTGGCCTGACTGGATCGGGAAGGAAACGCCACCGTTCCAGCGCACGGTAGAGCAGGCATTGTAGGTGGTCGGGCCCTTGCAGCCCATCTTGTAGAGACAATAGCCCTTGCGTGCGCCCTCATCGTCCCACTCCTCGACAAACTGGCCGGCATCGAAATGTGGTCGGCGGTAGCATTTGTCGTGGATGCGCTGCGAATAGAACATCTTGGGCCGGCCCTGCCGGTCGAGTTCCGGCAGCGCGCCGAAGGTCGTGATGAAGGTGACGACCCCGGTCATCACCTCCGCGATCGGGGGACAGCCTGGTACCTTAATGATCGGCTTGTCGAGGATGACCTTGTCGATCGCTGTCGCCCGGGTCGGGTTTGGCTTGGCCGCCTGGACGCAGCCCCAAGAGGCGCAGGCGCCCCAGGCGATAATCGCCATGGCATCCTCGGCCATCCACTTCAGCTTCTCAACGAAGGGTTTGCCGCCGTCGATGCAGAACATGCCGTCCTCGTTGAGCGGCGGATTGCCCTCGACGGCGAGGATGTACTTGCCTTTGTACTTGTCCTTCGTCTCTTTGAGAATCGCCTCCGCTTGATGGCCGGCGGCCGCCATGATCGTATCGTCGTAGTCGAGCGAGATCATCGACAGCACGACGTCTTTGACGAGCGGATGGGCCGAGCGGATGAAGCTCTCCGAACAGCAGGTGCATTCGAGCCCATGCATCCAGATGACCGGAACGCGTTCCTTGGTCTCAAGTGCTTCAGCCATCGCTGTCGCGGCACCCGGGCCGAAACCGAGGCTCGCGGCCGTCAGGCTGCAGAACTTGGTGAAACCGCGCCGGGTGATCCCCTGGCGACGAATGACGTCATATAAGGTTTGGGCAGCTGCCATGTTGCTCCTCCAGCAATTTCATCCCCCATCCCATCACCCGGATAGACGCCGGGTTCTGCCAGAAATGCTTGCTGCAAGAAGCGGACCAATTTAGTAGGGGTCAGAGGGATAATCACCCGGTCTGGGATAATGCTGTTTCCGACCCCACTGCGGACGTTGGAGGGTCCGCTACCGGGTCGCAGCGCCAGCTCGCGTAGTCACGATTCAAACGGAAGCCAATAGCTGCACCCTTGAGGGGTTACCCCAGGCGGCCCTAAGCCCCAGTGGCGAAAGCTCAAGATGAATTAGGGCATACGCCTCGGCTCACGCCTTTCCGAGGAGCCCTGGATGCGAGATAGTTCGAGGAACCTTGGCCAAGCATTGGAAGTCGACAGCAGGCGCGAAGGGCCTGTCTGCACCCGAACCACAGTCACAAGCTCAGATTTCAAGGGCTTGCGAATGCTGGCAGACGCATGCGGAGACCGTTTTGTCTCTGGAGTGGTGCTATAAGACCACGATAAGATTGTCCCATTCGGAGAGCGCCTCCATGCGGCACCGCTTTCGGTACTTTGGCGGTAGAGCAGGTACGGTGCCGGATACCCTTGCTGCCGACTGCCGGAATTCTTCGCTCGCAATTGCTAGCCCAACATCAACACAACGCGCCGACTGCCGTTGTATCTCGCCGCGAACCGTCTTGCGTTTGTGGCCCCCTCGCCCTCACGGCCGGTTCAGCGTCGAACGTGCCGTGCCGCGATGCATTCAAGGCCGCGACCAGAACGGCACCCGTGCGACTGCGGCAGAAGCCAGGGGTTACGTGCATCACGGCAAGACAATGGCGCCGGCAAGCCCGCCAGCATCGTCGCCAGTACGGGCCTGGGAACCGCCATTGTCGAGGCGCTGGTCAAGCAGCTGGAGGCCAACATCGAGGTCATCAGCGACAAGAACGGCACCAGCGTGTCGATGACAAGGGCAACGTTCACCTCGCGCGTGTCGCAGGCGGCGTAGCATGATCCATCCGGTGGCGGGAGCCGTGGGCGCCGGTCCGCCATCCGGTTGGATCGCGCCAAGGCGCGGGATCTAGTCAATATGTCCAGCGTAGTCGCCAAGTCCGAAGAGCAGAAGGACGCCGAAGCCGAAGTCGAGGGCTTTCAGGACGACCTGGGCCGTTCGTCGTTGCCGCCGAGACAACACATGGTTTTCACCGACGCAAAAGAACCCGGCAATCCCATCATTTTTGCCAATGACGCCTCCCTCGGCATGACCGGATACGCCAGGGAAGAGGTCCGCGGTCGGCACTTCAATTTCCTGATGGCGAACGGCACCGACGCCGGGGCGCTGAAACGCATCAAGCTCGAGTTCGAAGCCAATGCGGATGCGGGCACGGAAATCCTTTACAGGAGCAAGGATGGCAGCGAGTTCTGGGCGGGTCTTTTCGCCAGTCCTGTCCCCGACAAGAGCGGCGCCATCGTCCAGTATTTTACCTCCTTTGTCGATCTGACCAGACACAAGGAGGAGCAGGCGCAATCCAAAATGCTCATCGACGAATTGAACCATCGGGTGAAGAACACGCTGGCAACGGTGCAGTCGATCGTCTGGCAGGCATCTCGAGCCAATTCCGATCCGCGGGCGATCCGCGAAACGGTCGAGTCCCGGCTGGATCGGCCCAAAGGCGATCTGCCTTTCTGCCCGTAGTCTTCTTCGACCAACCAGGCCCAGCGGACCCATCGGCCGGGATTTTGGCGCTTTGAAAGCGGTGTCTTTCCAGTGGCCTGTCCCGGCTTTGGTGCTTTTTACTTACCAAGCTGCCTGACCGCCCTTGCTTTGGTACTCGGTTAGTGTAACCTTGATTACCGTAATCAGGATTACACTAATGTTCGTAGGTCGCGCTCAAGAGCTCTCCCGCCTCCGCAAGGAATTCTCCCTCGCTAGGCCCTCTTTGCTCGTGGTATATGGACGGCGCCGGATCGGGAAGTCCGCGCTGCTCAAGGAAGCTGCCAAGGACCGTCCCCACGTTCTCTATCAAGCGACGCGTGTAACCCCCACTCTGAATCTGGAGGGCTTCAAAGCGGAAATCGCCCGCTCGCTCGGCGCCGATCCCCTGTTGGACGGCCTCGGCGATTGGCTGAGCGTGCTGACATACCTCGCGCGTAAGGCCGAGGGAACGCTTGGGTTGATCGTCGTCCTGGACGAATTCCCCTACCTTGTCGAGGGCGATCAGGCCCTGCCATCGATCATCCAAAAATTCTGGGACGCGGTCGTCGCCGCCGAGGGCAAGCTGAACTTGGTGCTCTGCGGGTCGATGATTGCCCAGATGGAGGATCTGTTGGCCGAGAGGAACCCACTCTACGGGCGCCAAACCCTACCCCTGGAAGTCAAGGCGCTGCCGCTGCGGGACGCGGCCGGGTTCTTCCCGGATTACCCTGCTGTGGATCGTATCCTTGCCTATGCCATCTTCGGTGGTATCCCCTTTTACCTAAGGCTCTGCGATCCGAGCGCAAGTCTCGAGGAGAACGTCACCAATTTGCTGCTCGCCGATACTGGGGCGCTGGTAGACGAGCCGAACGTCCTGCTCCAATCGGAACTTCGGGAGACCCAACGCTACGCCAGCATCCTGGCGGCGATCGCGGACGGCTGCACCAAACTCGGGGAAATCGGCGGCCGTCTCCGGGACATCAAGGATTCCGTTTCGCTGAGCCCCTACATGAAGCGGCTCGAGCGCATGCGGCTGGTTCGGACCGTACATTCCCTCGACGCCAACCCCAAGTCACGGGACACGCGTTACTTCGTGGACGATCCGCTTGTTGCCTTCTGGCATCGGTTCGTCCGGCCGAACATGTCAAGTGTGATGCAGGGCTTCGGTCCCGAGATTTGGCGGCACCAAGTGGTGCCGCGGCTGGACGAGTATATGGGCGGCGCGTTCGAGGAAATCTGCCGAGGGCACGCCCGCCGCCATGCGCAGGAGGCTCTTCCGTCTCCGGCCCAGGAGATCGGTCAAATCTGGGGTGCCGAATATGACATTGACGTAGCCGGACGCTTGCTGGACGGATCGATGCTATACGGCGAGTGCAAGTGGCGCCGCGGAATGATCGGGGCGGATGTCCTCGCGACACTGATCGAGCGCGCCGGAAGAACCGACTATGGTCGTGGCGTAGAAGATCGCCACTTCGTCCTATACGCGCGCACCGGTTTCAAGGCAGGTGTCCAAGAGCGTGCCAAGGAGGACGGGCGAATTGTGTTGCTGACGCCCGGCACCATGCTCGCCCTCTGAAATCCTCAGTCAAATCGGGCGACGGTCGATGCGGTCCTCGGCCCAGTCACCCTCGCGGTTCAGTCCGACGCGTCCGGCTTTCTCGAGGGTGCTAAGGATCGGAGACAGGCGCTTGCCGATGATGGTGACGGCGCGCGGATCGTCCCCGGACCCCCGTGCCTCGTTGCGAACTCCTGCGCGCATTCGGCGGTCGACATCGGACGCTTGGCGGTCCGCAGAATGTCGAGAGTCATCTTGCGCTTGTTTGTCTCGCCGATGACCTTGTCGAGTTCCCTGACGCTTTCGGCCATGGGCAGCCGGCCGCGGCGCTACTGAGGCTGACCCAAGTGGTTCCCAGAGCTTGGCGCGTGCATCGACAACCGCAAATCGCGTGATGGGTTCGGCGGTTTGCGATGTGTCGCTACGCGCCCACGATCACGTTGGTGCCGGCGGCCAGCGAAACCAAGGCCAGCGGTAAGAATCGGCGTCAAATGGTGCGACACTGCCAAGATGCCGGACCTGCGACGGATGCAAGAATCGACTGACAGCGATGAGCGGCAGCGCCAAAGCGCAGTGACAGGCCGTTAACCGCCGGGAAGCGTGCCCTTCGCCGACATCTCGAAGACATCGAGCAGGATAGCCAGCCCAACGCCGCACGCGGTCAGGATGAGGCCGGCCATGAAGATGCGGTTGGCGCGTTCGTAGATGGGTCGGCGCAGCGAACTCATGTCGAGCAGCTTGGACAGCGCCCGCATCTGCAACGCGATGCCGACCAGGATCGGCACAACGGCGAATAGGTCGTAGAGCCGCCATGGCACGGGGTTTGCCGCCCAATGCGTGACGAAGCCGAGCGAAAAGGCAAGCAGGATGCCCACGACAGTGATTGTGCCATTGCGGAAAATCGTCTCGATCAGCTCTTCCTTCGGATCGTGCTCGTCCAAGCGTCCCTCCCCTCCCTCAGTCGTAGCAGGCCTTTGCACAGTGTGAGGCTAAGCTCTCGGGAAATCCCTGTACATCGCTGCCAATTAGTCAAGAGAGCTTCTGGCAAAGCGAACAGGTGGTTGTGCGGGGAATTAGCGGAACTGGGCGGTGAAACGCCGTTGAATTTGGCACAGACTGAGACCGGCGATCGGGGGCCATGTGCCCTATCGTCCCATATGGGCGCTCCTTGTTGTAGTATCTGCGACAATCCTCCAACTTTTCGAAGCCCTTTTGTCTGACTCGCACCAGATACCTAACATGATGCCATCGCAACGAGCTGGCGACGGAAGCATTGTCTGCAGTTTGGGATCATGCCAGGCATTGCCTTCTCAAAGAGGTCGCGATCCGTGTCGTCCCAGTAATGGTCGCAATCATTCTTGATTGCGACTTTCCGTAGCCAGCCCGGGCCATTTATTTCCCTAAGATCTGCGATGCAGGTCGAGGCGTTGTCGCCGTTTCGGCGGGCAAGATAGGCAAGACGACCTCGGGTACCTTTCCGGTCAGCGAGTTAAGGAAGGCAACGAGCAGGTCGACTTCTTCGGCCTTCAACTCTTCGCCGAGCTGGGTGGTGCCCATAATAGCCACGGCCTGTTTCAGATCCCAAACCTTGCCCGAATGAAAATAGGGCGCGGTGAGTGCCACGTTGCGCAGCGGCGCCACGCGGAAAACAAAGGAATCGTCGGCTGAATTGGTGACGGCAAAGCGGCCCTTGTCGTTTTCCGGCCGTACCTCGGCGCTGGGCTTTTCAATAAGGCCGAATGCGTAATAGTCCTCCCCGCCAACGTTGATGCCGGCATGGCAGGACGAGCAGCCTTTGTCCATGAAAAGCGCCAGCCCCTGTTTCTGTTCGGAAGTCTGGCGGCGTCATCGCCATTGAGGAAAGCATCGAAGGGCGCCGGCGTGACCAGTGTCGCCTCAAAGGCTTCAACAGCCTTGGCCAAGTTGTCGAAGGTGACGCGATCGGCCTCACCGGGGAAAGCTGCATTGAACCAATCGACATATTGCGGCATCGACTTGAGCGTCGCGATGACTTGACCCGGAGTGTTGGCCATTTCGACACCGGCTTGGACCGGTCCCTTGGCCTGAGCCTTCAGGTCTTCGGCGCGACCATCCCAGAACTGCGCGATGTTAAAGACAGCGTTCAGTACCGTCGGCGCGTTGCGCGGTCCCTTCTGCCAACCATGGCCGATCGAGGTTTCAAGATTGTCGTCGCCCCCGGTGGCCAAGTTGTGGCACGAGTTGCACGAGAAGACACCTGACGCCGAGACACGGGGATCGAAGAACAATGCCTTGCCGAGCGCGACCTTTTCCGGTGTGATCGGGTTGTTGGCGACTGCCGGCGTGGTGGATGGCAAAGCCTTGAAAGTGGCCAGTGCCGTTTCTCTGAGGTCGGCGGGGATCGGTTCCGCAGCAAAGGCGATGGCTGCCGGCAAGGCGACAGCCATCGTCGTGAATAGCATTTTCATAAATGATCTCCGAGCGTTGTGCACGGAAACCATTGTGGGATATGCGGTTCGTGAAAACCCTGCGCTAGATCAACGGCGGGAGAGGACCGGGCCTGACGGCCAGACTTCGATCGGGCCTGCCATCGAATGGCGGAAGCCGCCACCAGCCTGTGTCCATCGCTCCGACCGTGGACCCCAACACGTGGCCGGCGCATCGCAATTTGCTCGCGCTGACTGCCTGGTTGGTTCCTTGGGGCGTGGCGACGATCACCATAACAATGCCAAGGCGGAAAGCATCATTGGAGACCATGAAGGTCGAAGCCGTGTATCCGATGACGTACGAAACCTTCAGCGGCGCGAAACACCTTCGGCTTTTTCATTTTGCAAAATTCAAACGGACGGGATCGAGCTTCAAAGAAAACTCCGACCCAGTTACGGGGCAGCCAACACCGAGCGGATCAACGTGCATGACGGTGGGATGCGGCGCTATAGACCTCGATGCTGGGATGAGCATCGCAATAATCCTGTCGAGACAATTGTTGCGTTCAGCGGCAACCCCCACTATGAAGCGACGCTTCGCCGACTATGTTCCAAGCCGCCCGGAGATTTTCATGACAGAAGAAGCCGACAAAAACATCGACACCCTCATCGAGCTCACAGCCGATGTGGTCTCAGCCTATGTCTCCAACAATCCGGTTCCGGTAGGGGACCTCCCTGCTCTGATCGGCCAAGTGCATGCGGCTCTGAAAGGCACGGCCGGAAGCGTCTCCGCACAAGAGCCGGCGGTCCTTAAGCCTGCAGTCCCGATCAAGAAGTCGGTGACACCGGACTACATGATCTCCCTTGAGGACGGGAAGAAATTCAAATCGCTAAAGCGCCATCTGTCGACCCACTACGGGCTGACGCCGGACGAATATCGCGCCAAATGGGGCCTGCCGGCGGATTATCCCATGGTCGCGCCGAATTACGCCGCGGCGCGCTCGGCATTGGCCAAGACGATGGGGCTCGGCCGCAAACCGAAGGAGCCGGAAACGCCGGCGCCGGCGCCGGCGAAGCGGACCCGCAAGAAGGTCACGGCTTAATTTCGGTAATCGAGATTCGTTCTGGAGTGTGCTGCTGCCATTGGCATGATCTGCGCGTAGTATGAAAAGGCGGGGGAGCAACCCCGCCTTGTCTTTGCAGGCAGCCTGGTTTCAGGAATTCGCGACGGTTTGCAGCAATCTGCTGACCGATTCTCCGGTCAAGCCATGTTCTCGCCCACTCTCGTCGAGGGGTCAGCCCGTCCGGGAGGTGCCGCGTGCTTCCGGCTCTTGCGGGACGCAGAGGAAAAATCAGCCAGCTTTGCTGAGGCTGCCAGCGGATGACTTGCCAGTGCGGCGGTCCTGTTCGATCTCATAGTTGATCTTCTGGCCGTCAGTGAGGGTTGAGAGGCCCGCGCGCTCGACAGCGGAAATGTGGACGAAAACATCCTGACCGCCATTGTCGGGCTGGATAAATCCAAATCCCTTGCTGCTGTTAAACCACTTCACTGTTCCGGTCGCCATATGCGTATTCCTTTGTACAATTGCAACGTGGGCAGGCCGTTAGGCCAGTCCGATACATAGCCGAGACTTTAGGCAAAGCAAAAACGAAAAATTGCGGGGCCCGGCTCGATCTGCTGATGGTGGCTCGCGCCACTGGGTCAACGGCCGGGTGGTTCACGTCGCCACCTTGGTGCATAACCCTGGCGAGGCTTGAAGGAGTTCGGAATTGGATTGTTTCAAAAGGATCGAGGCGTTAATCGATGCGGCCAGCGCGGATGCGATCGATAGGGCGCGCGTTTTGCTGGATCAGTTGGACGATAAGTCGCAAACAATCGCCCAAGCGATCGACGACTTCCTGCTTGATCTGATGACCCTGGTGTTTGTTATAGAAAGCACCCAAGAGATGTTCCATTATCCGGCACGGCGGTTGGCACATCTGAAATTGACCAGGGTCAGGCTGTTGTTGGCATCATAGCCTTGAGCTTAGAGCCGGTCCCGGTTAGAAGGCATCGATCTGTTCGTCGGCTCACCAGCGCGCAAAAACTGCCTGCATGGCGTGTGCAAAATTCCGTCGCCCCCTCAGCCAGCGGCGGTTGCAACTCCTCACCTTTCCAGCATCGCCGCCCCGATCGGAAAAGGAAACGTACAATGCCACACGGACATCAGTGAATAGCGCACTCGGCATGGCGCCCACGCAAAAGGCCCCTCTTTGTCGCCCACTTAACCACCCCGAAGAACCCGATCGGCGGAAATTGTTACGGTTTCTGCTTGTCCCGACGACTGAACGGAGAAGAGAAAAATTCTGATCCAAACTGCCCAAACTGCAAAGTGTGTTTTCGGCACTTTCGCAGATGGCGAGGCATCAGATGTTCTGCCTTCCAATCGGGGCTGCGCCCGACCTGGCTGCGCCAGGCTGTAATGAGCGAAGTCCACTTCCGTTGCTGAAAATGGCTATGCGAACAACATGCGATTTAGGCTCTCGAATGGAAAATCTATCTTGGATGATTTAACCGCCGTGAAGTAGTCCGCCACCTAAACTGCGAATAACGACAATACTAACCAAACCGTGTTCCTGGAAAAATAGGATAATGCCAGAATTATCCTTTGATACAGTTCTGATCGCCAATAGAGGCGAGATCGCCATACGAATCATCAAGACGCTGCGCGAGCTAGAGCTGCGCTCTGCAATTGTCTGCCACGATCTCGATGCGGGGACGCCAGCCGTCTCAGTGGTCGACGTGGCAGTTCCCATAAGGGTCGCACACCGGTCGCGGCCTATCTCGATACCGCGCAAATCTCGCTGCGGCCCACGAGGTGACCGCCGGGGCGGTTCACCCAGGCTATGGATTTCTGTCGGAGTATGCGGAGTTTGCTCGCAAGGTGTTGGAGGCCGGCATCGAGTTCATTGGACCTACTCCTGAGAATATCGAATTGATGGGCGACAAGATCCGGGCCTGCAAGTTCGTTCGGCGGAATGGATTTCCCGTCGCGCCTTCGGCGATCGAGGAGGGTGATCCAGCAACGTTCATTTCGCGCGCACGGGCCAGTGGAGCGCCTTTGCTGGTGAAGCCATCCGTCGGCGGCGGCGGCAAGGGCATGCGGATCGTGCGCGACCTCGATGCATTGGAACACGCCATTGTGCAGGCACGCAGTGAGGCGCAGCGGTATTTCGGAGATGCTGCGAAGCCATGATTATCGATGACACTGGCAATGAGTTGCCGCCAAGCGTGACAGTAGAAATAGCGGTGCGGGTCCTCAACGTCTTCTATGAATATTGGCGCGATCAACAAGCGACCCGAGAGGCGCAGCGTGAGGGATGGTATCGCAGTAGCGATCTCGGTCACCGCGATGCCGACGGTTATTTTTGGGTCCGTGATCGCAAAAAGAACCTGATCATTTCCGGCGGAGAAAACATCTATCCGGCGGAAGTCGAGCGTGTGCTTAACGAGCACCCCGATGTCGCAGAATGCGCTGTCGTCGGCCGGCCGGATCCGCGCTGGCACGAAGTACCTGTCGCCTACGTGATCAGGCGGGCGGGGGCTCGGATCGAAGCAGAAGCACTGGCTGCCTATGTGCAGTCCCAGGTCGCCCGTTTCAAAGTCCCGCGCGAGTTTATTTTCACCAAAGAATTGCCGCGAACGGCGTTGGGCAAAATCCAGCAATCTATTCTGAAAGAGCGCGATGCGCGATCAAGCCAGCAAAGAGGCAGCAATTGAAGAACGGGGCGTTGCGCGATGACTGGGTTCTTTTACGGCCACAGGTGAACTTGCGATTCAAGATGAATGCGGCGGTGACGGTGCCATACGAACTCGGCCTCGGCGAAAGGTTCGGAGGCTATCGCTTGTGATTTCTTTCGCGATTTAGATTTTGGACGAGAAGCGTAATATTGAGCGCGCTGCTCATGCCGCCTCACCAATCGCCGTCCGGCCGTCGATCGCCTTTTACCAAATCTCGACCAGCTTCGGCTGCCGGCGGGATCAGCAAAGGGCGTCGCTCAAGGCCGCTTCGTCCTCGCATCCGCCGATATATGATCAATCAACCGCAATGTCTCAGCGTCCTGAGGATGGCGAATTGCGGTTCCTATAAGAAACACGCCGAGAGCGTCTCCCGGCGCTGCCTTGTTTGTTGGTTTTTCAAAATGGCTAGGCGCTCTCTGTCGGCTTGGGTGCACGGCCCAGCGTCTAGCAACCCCGCGACTTTGTCGGGAGGTGTACACACATTGCCTCGCGATCCCGGATAGCTTTGGGCAGCTCTGGCAACTGATCAAGCACGCTGCCGAGGCCAGACCCGGCAATGCCACGCTCTCGCCAGGTGCCCTTGAGCAAGCCTCCTTGACGTCGGCCTGCCGAGCTCCCCCTCGCCTCTCCGCCACCTCCACTGCGAGCCTGGCGGCCACCTTCCTTCCTAACCGGCCAGGCTCCTGACTCCGCTGCTCGTTCAGCGTCGACCCTGGCCTGCCTGTCGAGGACAGCGTTCTGCGTCGACCACCACATCGTCTCCATTCCAACCCTCTCAGTGCCGCGGCCAGTTCGAGGCGCATTTTATCCCTCCCGCGGCAGCACGCTCAATCGTCTTCCGCACGAGCAAGATATCGTCCCAAGCCGCAAGCGCTTCGCGTTCGGCGCCGTCCGATGTCCGACAATGTCGGATACGCAACATAGCAGAGCCCGATTTATCACATTGCCGAAACGGTTTTCTCATTTGGCACGGCACGTGCGCGGTCATCCGCAAACGCGTCACGGACCAAGGAGAAGCCGTCCCATGGTCACCTCACCAAAAAATAACGCCGCACGTCTCCCGGACGCATCCAAAGATGAGGCTCGAGCAAGGCCTGGCAACATGCAGGCGGCTCGGGTGGATCGGCGCTGCCTACCGGTCCACTTTCTCCCACACGGGGAGACGGGGACGCAGCGCCTTCAAATTAAGGAAATCGCTTTGCCACGAACCTTGCCGATCGTCCGGCCACCACAACCGGAGCCATCCACCAAACTTCCGTCACGGTGGCTGCGCAGGGCACTCATCGAGACCGCCTTGGTTTTCGCGATGACCGCTCCGGCTCTGGCCGCCACCGACGACGGCAAGGTGACGGATTTCCTGCTCGACAACGGCATGGAGGTGGTCGTCGTCCCCGATCACCGCGCGCCGATCGTCACCCATATGGTGTGGTACAAGGTCGGCAGCGCCGACGAGCCGTCGGGTAAATCCGGCATCGCGCATTTCTTCGAGCATTTGATGTTCAAGGCCACGGCCAATCACGTCGCCGGCGAGCTGAACCGCGCGGTGGCCGAGATCGGCGGCTCGCACAATGCCTTCACCTCTTACGACTATACCGCCTTCTACCAGAGAGTGGCGCCCTCGGCGTTGGAGCAGATGATGGGCTTCGAGGCCGACCGTATGCGCAACCTCATCCTCACCGACGATGTCATCAAGACCGAGCGCGACGTGATCCTGGAGGAGCGCCGTTGGCGTATCGAGACCAACCCGCAGGCGGTGCTGGACGAGGAGGTCGACGCCACACTCTGGCAGAACCACCCCTACCGCATTTCGATCATCGGCTGGATGCAAGAGATGGAGCAGCTGAACCGCGTCGACGCCGCGGCCTTCTACAACAAATATTATAACCCCAACAACGCCGTTGTGGTGGTGGCGGGCGATGTCGACCCGGAGACGGTGAAGGCGCTGACCGAGAAGACGTATGGCAAGCTCTCGCGCGGACCGGAGCAGCAGCCGCGAGTCCGGCCGGTCGAGCCGGAGCAGAACACCAAGCGCACGGTGACGCTCACCGACGCGCGCGTTTCGGTGCCCCGCTTTTCCACGCAATGGGTGGTGCCGTCCTATCATACGGCCGAACCTGGCGAGGCCGAGGCGCTCGACCTCCTGGCCGAGATCCTCGGCGGCGGCAGCCGCAGCCGGCTCTACCAGCAGTTGGTGGTGAAACAGGGAATAGCCACCGAGGCCAGCGCCAATTTCCAGGGCACCATGCTGGATGCCACCAACTTCGGCATCTACGGCTCGCCGCGCGGCGGTGCAAGGCTTGCCGACCTAGAAGCCGCGGCCGACGCCGAAGTCGCCCGCATCGCCAAGGACGGTGTGACAGATGAAGAGCTGGAAAAGGCCAAAGACCGCTATGTCCGCTCGGTGATCTTCGCCCAAGACGAACAGGACTACCTCGCCAACATGTATGGCTCGACGCTTGCCACCGGCGGTACCGTAAAAGATGTACAGGAATGGCCGGACCGCATCCGCAAGGTCACCGCCGATCAGGTGAAGGCCGTCGCCGCCCGCTATCTCGTGTCCGACCATTCGACCACCGGCTATCTCTTGCCCAAGACGGAGAATTGATGTGACGATGAACCAACACCGTGCCGCCTATGCACAAGCCCTGCCATTTCCGCTTTCAGCGGCAGAAGGCAGCGTCGCACGCCTCGCCACCCCGCTGGCCATCCTCCTCCTCGCCATCCTCTTCCTCATCCTGCCTGCGGTCAGGGCCCATGCGGCGATGAACATCCAGGAGGTGAAATCTGAAAAGGGAATCAACGCCTGGCTGGTCGAGGACCATACGGTGCCGATTATCTCGGTCCGCTTCGTCTTCAAGGGCGGCACCACGCAGGCCCCGGTCGGCAAGGAGGGGCTCATTCATCTGATGACCCGCCTGTTCGACGAGGGCGCCGGCGATCTCGACAGCGATGCCTTCCAGGTGAAGCTCGACGATGCCGGCGCCGAGATGAGCTTCGACGCGCAACGCGACGGCATCCACGGCTCGATGCGCATGCTTTCGGAACAACAGGAAGCCGCTTTCGATCTGCTCAGGCTCGCGGTCAACAGGCCGCGCTTCGACCAGGAGCCGGTCGACCGCATCCGCGCCCAGGTGCTCTCCGGCATCATTGCCAATGAGCCCGACCCCGATGCGATCGCTCAGCGCAAATGGCTACGCGCGATCTACGGCACGCATCCGTATTCGAGGCCGGACGAAGGGACCAAAGTGAGCCTCGCCGGCATAACGGCGGCCGATCTCGGCGCCTTCCACAAGGCCATTTTCGCACGCGACGGGCTCCATGTTGTCGTGGTTGGCGACATCGACGGGAAGAGGCTGAGTAAAAAGCTCGACCAGCTGTTCGGCGATTTGCACGAGAAGCAGACGCTCTCCCCCGTTGCCGATGTCGCCGCGAAACTCGGACAGCAGGTGGAGGTGAACTACGAGCTTCCGCAGACCTCGCTGCAATTGGCTTTTCCTGGCATCGGACGCAGTGAGCCGGATTTCTTCGCCGCACTGCTGATGAACGATATCCTCGGCGGCTCGCCCTCCACGTCGCGCCTGTGGGAGGAGGTGCGCGAAAAGCGCGGCCTTTGCCTATCGCGTCGGCTCTTATCTGGCCGGTTACGAGCATTCTTATGCGCTGCTGGTTACGACGGCGACACGCTCCGACCGCGCCGCCGAGACGCTGAGCATCGTGCATCAGGTTGTGAAGCAGATGGCACAGCAGGGGCCGACGGAGGCCGAGCTCGAGGCGAGCAAGAAGCATCTGATCGGGGCCTATGCCATCAACTATCTGGATTCCTCCAGCTCGATTGCAGCCACGCTCGTCGGATTGCAGCTCAACAATCTCGGCACCGACTACATCCAGCGCCGCACCGCCCTCATCGATCAGGTGACGCTCGACCAGGTCAAGGCTGCGGCGAAGAAGCTGCTTTCGGCCGAGCCCGCCATTATGGTGGTCGGCCCGCCGCTGGGGGGCAAAGGATGAGACCAGGTCGCCATTCGCCTTCCTTTTCCCCTTGTGAGGTCTTCCCATGGGGGAGCGAAACCCTGTTCGGTGGGCTAGTGGTTTTTTAGAAGCCCGCCGAGCGGTTTTGGCGGCCCTTGCGGGGCGTCTGCCGGTTCAGGCGGCCGACTCGCCTGATTGTGGCACGCTCCTCCTCACGCCAGCTTCTCTTCGGGTGGATAGAGGACCCCGATCATGGTCCGCAGATTGAAGGCGCAGGCCCCCTGCATGCACTGCGTGCGGATGGCGAAGCCGACTTCTGATTTTTTCGCCTAGCGAGAACCGCGAGCATCTATTAGAGAATTCAAAAGTATCCTCCCTTTCCAGTTTGGGGACGGTGGCCTACCAGCTGTTTGGCCGAGGTCCTACTACGTTCCCGCGCTTGCGGAATACACCGAACCCTGCCGACATACATCTCTGCTGCGCTGAAGAGGAATCCGGTATTGCCCCTGTGCCTGCCGATGATCCGTCACCTGAAATCCCCCGCCCTGTTTGGACCCATTGATCGCCTGCCGGCACTTGGCACGCGCATTAGCAACCGAACATTCGAGGTCGTCAACCCGTCGACTGGCGAAGTCCTGGCAGAGCTTCCCGACATGGGTGTCGAGGAAACATGCGCTGCGATCGACAAGGCCTATGGCGCCCAACCTGGATGGGCAGGATTGACCGCACGTGAGCGCAGCGACGTTCTGTGGCGTTGGCATCAGTTGATCATCGACCACGCCGACGATCTCGCCGCTATACTCACAGCGGAGATGGGCAAGCCGCTTGCCGAAGCCAAATCGGAGGTGTCGCATGCTGCGGCGTACCTGCAATGGTACGCCGAGGAGGCCAATCGCATCTATGGCGAGACGATCTCCGCACCATCGACGGACCGTCGGATGCTGGTGATCAAGCAACCGATCGGCGTCGTCGGGACGATAACACCCTGGAATTTCCCAGCGTCCATGGTCGCACGCAAGATCTCGCCAGCCTTGGCCGCAGGCTGCACCATTGTCCTCAAGCCCGCTGAGCAGACCCCCTCGTGGCTGGCGCAATGTTCGCCCTCGCCCATCAGGCCGGCTTTCCCGAAGGCGTCGTCAACCTGATCTATGCGTCCGAAGGTGATGCGGTTGGCCGCGAACTTTGTGCCAATCCCAAGGTCCGCAAGATCAGCTTCACAGGATCGACCGAGGTTGGCCGGCTGCTGATGCGCCAATGCTCGGACCAGATCAAGAAGGTCAGCCTCGAACTCGGCGGCAATGCACCTTTCATCGTCTTCGACGACGCCGAAATCGACGCTGCGGTCGACGGTGCGATCCAGGCGAAGTTCCGCAATGCCGGCCAGACCTGCGTGTCGGCGAACCGCCTTTACGTTCAATCGAAAGTTCACGACGAGTTCGTCGAGAAATTCGTGGAGAAAGTCCGCCGCTTATCGGTCGGCGACGGCTTCGCTCCCGGGGTGGATATCGGACCGCTCATAGACAAGCATGCTCTGGCCAAGATCGAATCCCATATTGCGGATGCGGTCGAAAAAGGCGGTACAATTCGATGCGGGGGCAATCGCATCGGCAAGGATGGCACGTTTTTCGAACCAACGGTCCTCACCGAGATTTCCAGCGTGATGGCGGTTGCGCAGGAAGAGACTTTCGGGCCGCTGGCGCCAATCATTCGCTTCGACGATGCGGATCAGGTCGTGCGTGAGGCCAACGACACGATCTACGGCCTCGCTGCCTACTTCTATGCCTCAAACCTGAAGCGAGTCTGGCGTGTGGCCGAGGCCCTGGAATATGGCATGGTCGGTATCAACACGGGACGCATGTCCTCGGAAGCGGCACCCTTTGGCGGGATCAAACAGTCGGGTATCGGGCGGGAGGGTTCCCGCCATGGCCTCGAGGACTACCTCGAAATGAAATACCTTTGCATGGGCGGAATCTGAAGCATCTGCTTGCGCGGTTCGCAGATACGGCAACCGCGCGAGCGATCTCCGAATACGGGAATCGAAAGATCGCTGCTCGATGGGTGCCGGCGTGCGGCTCCGCAACCCGTGCAGACGCAATTCTGAAGTACTGGCTGGATGTTGTCTCGACGAGGAAAGCGCCTGGTTGTCGGCGCAGAAGGCGCATGTGGCGGGCGACAAGCTTGCGAGGGACCAGGCGGTCCTCGCCGAGAGGCTTCGAACGTTTCGAGTTGCAGTTCGGCAAGCGGCCCGAACAAGGTCTCTACGTCGGGCTTGTTTGCAGTCGCGCGCCGCGTGGACCGGTAGATCAGCGGCTTCATCGGTTCCGCCCATGGCAGCGAGCCCACTGCTCGATCGACTGAAGCTTATGGGGGCGGCCTGGATCTTGATACGCAGACGCTTGCCGGTAGCCTACGGCATCGCGTGGCTCGCCTGCGTCCGGCAGGGCGAACGCTACTTGACCGATGCTTGCGCGACGTCAGCTCAGATCGGCATCAGGCGATCCTTGGGGTCTGCGCCTGGAATAGGAGGCAGCGATCGGGACATTGTGGTCGAGACCCGCGGTTGGATGTCGGGAACATCTGGCGCGAAGCGAAACTCCTGGATGATGAACGGATCGCGATCCCAAGGCCACAGTCCCAGATACGTTGCGTGCCCCGCTCCGGGAGGTTCGTCCACAGCAATGCCTGGCCGATGAACCTTTGGCACTGTAGTGCAAGGATATCATCGCTTCCGCCGCCACCGGTGGGATCACTTGCTTTGAAGGCCTTTGTGGACAATGCGGAGCCGCTGGGGAAACTCGGGCTCGGCGGCCAGAAACCCAGCAAGGACGATATCCTCAAGATCCTGGATGCCAAGGGCGCGGCGCAGGCGGTGCAGGCCCTGCTGGAGACGCGGAGGCGCTGGCGAGGCTGGAGTTTTCCTATTGGGGTCGGTGAGGTCAGGCTTTCCGTCTTTTCCGAACGATGTCGCCCCGTTGGTAATTCGCTTCTCTTCGCGGTCTGCACCGAACCGGCCGCGTGATGGGGTAGGAGAGCGCGGCCTCTCAATCTGTTGAACGTCCCTGGGAGGGTCCATCCAGGACCTAGACTTCCTACGAGATTGCCTTGCCCATCGTTCCCTTGGGAGCGATCCGGATCACCCCTCGGGTAATCACTGTCTGTATGTTCCTTTCGTTTATCTGTGTCGTATTTCATGCGACGCGGGGCCGCCGGGACTGGCGCTGCTGGATCGAAACTGTGAAGGAATGTCCTTGTCACAGCGCCAGCGCCCGCTTGAGGTCGTCGTGCTCGAAGGCGCTGGCCATGCGGTTTATCTCGGCCGAGCGGGCGCCGACTGCGTTGGCGGCGTCCCGCCATGTCGCGGTCACGGCCGCGACTCCTTTGATAATCGCCCGGGCTTGCGCCAGCGTGAGCGCAAAAAACTCCGACGCAGAAAAGATCGAGCGAACAGGTGTCCTCGGGGACAACAACGTCAGCATCGGCATTTATGCCGGCGTCCTGCAGGCGCTCGGCCTGCTAGAGGGCCTGAGTCAAGTTGCCGACATCAGAAACGACAGCGTCGGACAGGCGCTGGCCAGCGCCGATCTGCCTACGCACGTCCATCTCAGGCGGCCAGTCGGATCATCGCGCGATGACTGAGTTCGAGGTGCATATCGATCTGGACGGTCGCATACGCCCGATCGGAATGGCGAGGAGCAATCGCGTCCGCGGCACGGAGACCATCCTTTTCGAGTATGATGGCGCCCCCAAGTATCTGGCGCCGAGTCGCCGATGGACCCGAAAGTCGCGAGACCGGCAGAAGGAGCGAAGGCCCCGCGGGTCAGAGCAAGATCTGGCTCGAGCGAGAAGCGGTCCGGGTGCCATGCGGGTTGTGTGGGGTTGGCATTTGACACCTCCGTACTACAATATGACTGAATATGTAGCACGAAGATTACAATTTTTCTAGCCCGTCAAGGGCGCCGCCCAGCAGGAAGCGAAGGTTTAATCTTACCGAGGTCGCGAGGCGGCATCGACCGGGAAATTCCGAACGTCAGCAATCGCGGCGACGGCAGTTGTTCCCGTCAGCGCGCTCGCTGGGACGACCGTCAACCTGAGTGACGGGGCCATCTGTCTCCGTCGGGATCCGATCGGTCGGGAATTCGGTGACGAGGGCGCGCGTCCGATCCGAGTGGGGTATCTCAGCAGCGACGGACAAATAGCAGCCGAGCGTCGCGTCCGATTGGGCGCAGGAGTTGTCGCCGCGGATCTGTTCATGCGGTGATGGACATGCGCCGCTCACGGACGGCGCCGACGCGATCATCCCGTCGAACAGACGCCGGCTGCGGTCGCTCATGCCGGCGATGTTTTCCGATGCCACCGTCGCATCGTCGGACAAAAGCTCCTCGACGACGAGTTCCTCGCCCCTGGGCGCTGAGTCTATCCGGCGCTTCTTAATGCCGTCGGAAATCCCACTCGAGACGGTTGGAGATTGCCTTCTCATATTCCATTCGGCGCGGACATTGCCGCCGCCCAACTTCAACTCCTGAACACCAGGGCACATCCACCCTGAAACCGGATGCCCGGCAGGAGACTGAGCTCGCTGCCGGGCCGGGTACGCCTTGGGAGGTGGCGTAAGTCAGCGGCTTTTCGGGGCCATGAGACGACTCTCCTCAGTCCGAACGCCTTTTGCCGTAGACCGCGCATGTACCGTGCCAAAGCAAAAAAGCATTTAAAAACAACTTATGGATCAGATCATGCTATGTAGCGTGCCCGTCGGGTATCGGAAAACGCTGAACGTGGCTAAATGGCGCATGAATCAGTTTCCCCGGGGGGATTTTGTGCGCTATTCCTTGAGACAGCGCCGGGCAACCGGGACCCACTGCACGCCAGGCACGCCCTGATCGATTGCGACGGCTCTCAGCATCGAGTGCGACGTCTATTCAACCGAGCTGTCGGTCGATGCGGGGACGGCGCGTAGCGCTGTCAAACTTTCCCGCGCATCATCATTGCGCGTCTGTCTGCGACCGCCGATCCAACAAGACCGCCGGTTCAATTTGGAGTACCTTGGCAAGCTTGTCGATCATATCGATAGTGGCGCCTTACACGCCACGTTCCAGCGCACTGATGTAAGAGACCGTTTTGAAAATCGGCTGGCTATGGGTTCCGTCTGAGGCTGGGTTATGATTCAGGCTGTGGATGTGGACAGAGCAGAGCCGTGGCCGGATGGCCCAGATTGCCAAGAAGACCAAGCGCTACCCGTCTGGTTTGACGGACGAGGAGTGGGAGCAGTTCGCACCGCTGATGCCCAAGCCTGGGCGTCGCGGGCGTCCGCGCGAGGTTGATTTCCGGGAGGTGGTCAACGCGGTGCGTTACCTGGTCCGCTCGGGTTGCGGTTGGCGGATGCTGCCGATCCATTTCGGCCCCTGGCAGACGGTCTACGGCTGGTTCCGCGAGTTGGCGAGGCGCTTTCTGTTCCAGACCATCCACGACGTGGCGCTGATGCTGGATCGCGAGCGAGCCGGGCGCGAGGCCAGTCCCACGGCTGGCGTGATCGACAGCCAGTCGATCAAGGCTCCGCAAGCTGAAACAAGGGGTTACGACGCCGGCAAGAAGATTGTCGGCCGCAAGCGACACATTGCCGTCGATACGGATGGACGGCTGTTGATGGTCAACCTCACCACCGCCGATATCTCCGACAGTGCCGGCGCTCAGGCGATCCTGGATGGTATCCGCAAGCGCTGGCCCTGGGTCAAGCATCTGTTCGCCGACGGCGCCTATGACCGGCTGAAGCTCATGGACAAAGCCGCCTATCTCGACTTCGTGGTCGAGATCATCCGTCGATCCGACGACCAGAAGGGCTTCGAAGTCTTGCCCCGCCGCTGGGTCGTCGAGCGGACCTTCGGCTGGATGACCCGATGGCGCCGCCTCGTGCGCGACTACGAGCAGCGCATCGACGTCTCTCACGCCATGATCCTTGTCGCAATGGGCGGCAATCTCATCCGCCGAAACGCCCATCCGTGATTTTCAAAACGGACTCTAAGTCCGGTCAACGCCGGCCTCATGCGCCAACGCGTCCTGCTCTTTGTCTGTCGATGCTGTCGCAGATTGCGGGCAAAGACTCTCGAATCTCCATGCATGAGAGGCCAACTCCTGTAGCGGGTCAAAGGAGTCGATTTCATAGCCGCTATCGACTCCTGCGCCCGTTCCAGACGTTCCTTGAAGGGTCGGTATGGCGGACGGTGGATTGCACGCCGCGAAGTTGTCGTAACGTCGGGCGCAATAGGCTGGGTCATCGAAGGCCTCCTGGAAGGAATTTCCCCGCAGGCGAACCTTCACGCCAACGAAAAGTTCGAAGACCCGAGAAAAAGAGAACGGGGCCCACCGGTCGCCCGACCTGATGCGCTGTGAGCTTCACTGCTTGAGTTTTGCAGGGTGTCCTGCCAGCTCGCACACGATCGATAAGGCGTTTACGGTTGCAGTCATTGTTGGATCTTCGACGATGTCGGACATGCGACACAGCGCTATCAGCGTGATCGCATTGTTCTGAAACGATGTTCTCAGTTGGCACGACACATGCAGTCCTATCCGCAAACGCACTGCCGCGCCGCACCGACTGAGGAGAACTCATCCCATGATCACGCTTTTCGAACATGCGGTCGCCGCCGCGAACACTGAGCGTTCCCGACCCGACGGAAGCCTTTGCGCTTTCTTTCCTGGGGTTGTCCGGACATGACCGCATTCGATTTCCGTCCAACGCTGAATGCTCCCGACGATGATCCCTGCCTTTGGCTCGAAGATGTGGAAGGCGAACGGGCCCTTGACTGGACCGCCAACCAGTCGGCAAGGACCCTGGAGCACTTCGGCGGAACGCAGTTCGAGCGCGACCGCGCGGCCCTGACAGCGATTTTCGACCGTCCCGACAAGATTCCGCTGATCGCGCGCCGCGGTCAGCACCTCTACAATTTCTGGCAAGATGCCCGTAACCCGCGCGGACTTTGGCGCGCCGGACCACCCTTGCCGCCTACATGAAGGCGGATCCCCAATGGGAGGTACTGCTCGATCTGGACGCCTTCGCCGTTAGCGATGGAGAGGACTGGATCTAGGGCGGCGCGTCGATCGAGCCGGAGAGACGGGAAAGAGCCGTTCTGCGCCTGTCGCGCGGCGGCAGCGACGCGGTCGCGCATCGCGAATTCGATCTAGGGACTCTGAGCTTAGTCGCCGACGGTTTCAATCTCCCGGAGGCCAAGGGCGGCATTGATTGGCTCGACCCTGACACGCCTCTGCTTTCCAGTGCGCTTGGTGATGGCATGGCCACCCGCTCCGGCTACGCGCGCACCGTGCGGCTGTGGAAGCGTGGCGCGGATCCCCTCACCGCGCCGATGATCTTCGAGACTGGTTCCGAAACCATCGGCGTGTCTAGCCATCTGGACCGTACCGCCGAAAGCGACCGCCTTTGGTTTATCGAGAAGCCGGCCTACTTCGAGCAGATAGTCCGCATTGGCGATAGAAGCGGGCCCAAGGTTGAGATCGACCTTCCTCGGGACGCCTGGTGGAATGGCTTCGATGACTGGCTGGCGGTAAAGCCGCGCAAACTCTGGACGGTTGGAGGGACTACCTATGCCGCCGACGCGCTGATCGGCATCTCGCTTTCCTCTTTCATGGCCGGCGAGCGCGGCTTTGTCACCCTGTTTGAACCAGGCGAGAGGCGCTCCCTGCAGTCATTTTTCTGGAATAACGGGGAGCTCATCATTTCCTACCTGGTGAACCTCGTTCTTTCGAGACGTTCACGCCGGGCCGGCAGAAATGGAGGCGCCGAGCCCTGGACACCGTGCCCGGCCGCGGGACTGTTAACCTTTGGTCACTCGATGCGGAACATCACGAGACCAATGGAGAGGTCCTCGTTTCGGCTCATCGATTACGCCGCCGCAGCTTTTCCTACTTGACCTCGATGCCGCGCCGCCTCTCGACGCTTCAGTAATCCTGAAGCGCAACCCGGAGAATTTCGACGCATCCGGGCTCGTGGTCACGCGCCACGAGGCAGTCTCGATTGATGGTGAGATGATCCCCTATACGCAGGTCGGTCCGGCGAACGGGACCGGGGATGCCCCGGTTCATCTCACAGCCTACGGCGGGTTCGGCATATCGCGCCTGCCCCACCACAACTCCTCGCTAGGCAAGCTGTGGCTCGAACGCGGCGGCACGTGCGTGGTGGCGAACATTCGCGCGAGGCCATTCGGATTTGCGGATCACTCTCCTTATCAAGTGGCCTCCGATCGGACGCGCTGCAGGCACTACCATCCAGCGCCTTGAAAACTGCACTCTGCCGGTGCGGAGGACACACCTTCACCGTTTCCGAGCAGACCAAGATCAACGTCCAGGTTTTCCAGCGCGCCCTGCCGGTGCTTCTGCGGCTTCTTGGGAAGCGGCAGGACCTCTTCAAGCGCCCAATCCCTCTCGATCGTCACATTGTAGAGGAAGCGCAGCGCCGCGAAGCGGTATGGATCGAGCCGGGCGACAGCTTCTTTCTCGTTGGTCATAGACCTGGTAGGTCCGAATATCCCCTCGCCCGAGCAAGTCCGGCGACTTGCCGAAGTGACGTGCAAACAGCGAGACCTGCTGAAGGTAGGAGAGCTGGGTGTTGAGCGCGAGGTTGCGCACCTATGGCGCGACAATTTGGATGGGAAGCGCGACGATCAAGATGAAGAGTTTGGTGGCCGCGATTTGGTGAAGATGGGCTGTGAATCGGTGAGTTGCAAGGGCTATTTTTCGTAGTTGACGCTGCGCGACACCAGGCCGGTTTTTGGATTGTCGCGGAGCGCGTCAATCAGGATGAGAGATGTTTGTCGCGGGCCGCTGTGAACTCACCAAAAAAGCCGGCCTCCGTTTGAAGCGGGAGGCCGGCCTTCATTTGCGCGACAATCTATGCTGACGTTTGTTTGTCGCGGCGCGTCAATCAGCGAGGGCCGAGGCCAGCGTTGCCGGCGTGCCATCGCTGTTTTCCGTCAAACGGGATATTGCGGTTTTGCGCCTGTAGCTCTCGACATTCATTTCGAAGATCGTCGCGTGATGAACCAGTCTGTCGATGGCGGCCAACGTCATGGCTTTGTCCGCGAATGCTTCATGATGCACCTTTCCTTGATCGCCTGGTCCGTTGCAGTCGGCGTTGAAGTTGATCGATCTGGTCGCTGGAAAGGCTGATCTGCCAAGGCTGGCCTTTCGTGCTTTGCCGACCGTGGACAAGGCCCTGGGCGAGATAGTCGAAGATGGTTTGAGCCGTCACGCCGATTGCAGCGGCTGCGCCCTGTACAGAGTAGGTTCCATCAGGCCAGCGCGGCGGATTGGCTGCGACGCCGTTGATCTTGGCTGTGGGGATTCCCCAACGGTGGCGTAAGAGCCAGATGTTCTCATAGCTGAACAGCTTGCCTCGCGCCGAGCGGACGCCCTCGTCATTCAATATTTTGGCGATTTTCCTGTCCATATCGCCCGCAGCATTGAGTTGCGTGATCCGCTCACGCACAAGCTCGAGTTCGCCATAGTCTCGATCGTAAGATTGAACTCGCCGTTGGATTTGATGGTCGCTGGTTGCCCCGGTCTGCCAAAGAATCCTGATGGCGACCTGGCCGCGTATCTTCTTCTGGTCGAGAACGACCTCCTGCACGATGAAGCGCAAGATACGTTTGCGGTCTTCTGGCTGGGTGGTTTCTGAGTGCCAGATAGCCGGCAAATTCTCGGCGAGTTCCTGAAGCGCCGCGTGATCCTGTGCCTGTAACACCAAGGGCTCTCGGTCTCTCCACCGACGATATTCCTGCTCGATCTCATCGATCAAGCGCAGCTTGTCTTCCCATGCCTTTTCCAGGGTTCTGGCGACGAGACGATTTTCCGGTTCCACGGTGTCGTATTGTCGTCGAGCCCGCTCGGCGTCATACCGCGCACGTTCCCGCCGTAGCGCCCATTGTTTCTCGAGGCTTCGTGTTTCCTCCGCAATCTCGTCGAGCGCAGCGATGGCGATGGCGATTTGGTCAGGTTCCAACGCCTTCAGGAGGGTTTGGGCGACCAACTCATCTACTGCGGGCGCCCGAACCTCCTGACAGAGAGAGCTGCCGGTCTGGTTGCGGTCCGCCAGGCAGCAGTAAACGGGGCATGCACTGTCGGGGCCGCTGTAGCGCACGGTCATCCGCCGTCCGCATTGGCCGCAGACCGCCAAGCCCTGCAGCAAAGCAATGCCCCTGCGCGGCGCGCCGCGGTGGCCGGCCTCGTATAGATTGGTGTTGTCGGCGAGGCGTCGCTGATTGGCCATGAACTCCTCCCAGTTAATATAACCAGGGTGTGCGTCTTTGATGCAAATATCCCAGTCGTCAATGGCCACCTTCGAGGTTGCGCGGTGCGAACCCGGACCTTGGCGGACCGCATTTATTCGGCGCCGGCCGTAGACATATGCGCCGGCATAGGCCGGGTTGTGCAAAATATGATGGACGTGGGCGATGGTGGCGTCTCGCCACAACAGCTCATGGGGCGCCGGCCCGCGAAGCGGCCGCACGGGTACGCGTAGGTCGTGCGTGCGCAGGTAACGCATAACGCGTCGCGCGGTCTGAAGCTCTCTAAATTTGTCGAAGATCAGACGCAGCCGAGCCTGAACCTCTTCATCAGGGTTAAACACGATCTGGCCGGAGCGGTTGTAGGCCAAGCCACCTGGCAGCGGTATGCGAAGCTCGCCCCGCGCCGCCTTCTGCCTCTCCCCTTGATGCAGGCGGATGCGGATCTGGTGCAACTCCGCTTCGCTCATGATCCCCGAGAGCCCTAACAACAGCCGGTCGTGATAAGCGCAGGGATCGTAGAGACGTTCACCATCGGCGATGACGACGCCGAACAATGAACACAACTCGAGGAGTTGATGCCAGTCCCGGTTGTTGCGCGCCAATCGAGATGCATCGAGGCTGACCACCAGACCCGCGTTGCCGAGCCCGATCTCGGCGATGAGCCGTTGGAAGCCGCCGCGCTCGACTTGGCCGTTTCCTGATTTTCCAAGATCCTCGTCGATGACGACGACACGATCCGGCGGCCAACCCAATCTGACGGCGCGGTCCACCAAACTGTACTGAAGTTCGGTGCTTTCCTGGTGGTGGCGCACCTGGTTTATTGATGATTGGCGTACATACACGTAAGCGAACTTTGAACGTCGGACAGCCGTGAGCCGCTCGTCAGGACTGCTCGGAATAGCCAACATCAAACCGCCCCCTCGCCGCTGGCGCGTTCGGCGGCATCCGGCGGATCAGAGTCGCGAGCATCTGCGCGACTTGGTGCTGAGATACCGGTGGGAGATTGTTCCAAAGGCTGGGCGTATCTGGCTTAGAGACACCGCAATCCGATGCGCCAAAGCATGAGCAACCATCGCAACTCGCCATTGAGTTACTAAAGGTGATTCGCGCATAATACACTAAAGGAAGCAAAGTCCGAACGGATATTAACTTTCCCGCCGCGCTACGATGTTCACCATCGTCATCGCTAGGAGGCGACAAATCCGTCACTGACCGGCGGATATTGCGCGACCGTCCATCCGGAAGGCGGATGACAACAAAGGCAGGTCCGCGCCCGGACCGAAGTGATGCCACCTCAAACCGCTGTCCACAGAGTGCGTGTCGACGGTCAACCACCGTGACATGAGACACCAACCGATCAAAAAGAGGGGTATCCTGCGCTGCTTGGGTCGGGAAAGACCTTGTCCCATTCACCGAAGGGCTGATTTGCGGTGATGAGAAGCGAGCGGCGCTCGTATCGCGCACTGATCAGCTCAAAGAGCACACTGGTTTCAGCCTGATCCTTGGTCACATATGCCATGTCGTCGAGCACCAGCAGATGGTACTTGTCGAGCTTTGCGATGGCCCCTTCGAGATCGAGATTGCGGCGGGCGGCTTGCTGTTTCTGAACAAGGTCGGTGGTACGCGTGAACAGAACACGCCACCCATTCTCGATCAGCCCGACGCCGATGGCGGCCGCCAGATGCGATTTTCCGCCGCCTGGCCCGCCAAACAGCATCAGATTGGCGCCGTTCTTCAACCAGACATCTCCCGCGACCAATGCCATGACCCGGGCCTTCGAGACCATGGGCACAGCCGTGAAGTCGAAGGCATCGAGGGTTTTCCCCGGAGGAAGACGCGCTTCAGTGAGGTGGCGCTGCATACGCCGCGTTTCGCGTTCGGCGACCTCGAACTCAGCAAGCGCCGCCAGCAGCCGGGAAGCCGGCCAGCCTTCGGTGTCAGCCCGCTCGGCGAAGGTGTGCCAGGCCCTGGAGATGCCCGGCAGCCGCAGATCGGTGAGCATCAGGGACAAGCGCGCGGTATCGACAGGATCGTTGGGTCTCATGCCGTGACCTCCACGCGGGTGCCGATAAGCCTGTCGTAATCGACCAGTTTACCCAGATTGACGCTGACCTGCGGGACACAGGCCGGGTTCGGCGCGAACCGGGCGCGCATGCCGTCAAGCGTCGGCAAGGTTCCCGCATCGAGCTCGCCCTGGATGGCGTGGGCGAGTGCGGCCTCGACATTGCGCTCATGGGCGAGGCTCAGCAGTTCCACCGTCAGGCGGCAGGCATCGCGTTCCGGCAGCCTCTCCATGGCGGCATTGTAGAGATTGCGATAGGCATCCCTGGGGAAGAGCTGATCGCGATAGCCGAGTCTGGGCAAAGCCCCCGGTTTCTGGCGCAGGGAATGAATGACGTGATGATAGTTCACGACATGCTGGGTGGGGCCGAGCTGGCCTCTGACGCGCGGCAGCTTCATCAGGGACGTGCCGCCGAGGAACAGTTCGATATGCTCCTTGAAGAGCCGTGCGCGCAGCCGATGTCCGATCAGCCGTGAAGGAACGGTGTAGAAGACCCGGCGAAGGGTAAACCCTCCACTGCTGGTGACGTAGACGATCTCGTCTTCGCCTTCGGGCTGGCGCTTGCGCGGCAGCGCCAGCAGGCTTTCGCGCTCAATGGCGATCTCCCTGGCCCGACGGGCATTGCGCTGGCCGACAACCTCGTCGATGAAGGCGGCAAAACTGGTGACGTCCGCAAAGTCACGCGTTCCGCGCAGGAGAAGAGCATCTTCCAGTTCCCGCTTCAGATCGCCATGGGATCCTTCGACCGCGCCGTTCTCGTGGGCGACGCCGCGATTGTTGCGGCTGGCCTTCATGCCGTAATGGGCGCAAAGCGCTTCATACCGATCTGTCATGTCCTGTGCGGTATCGGCATTGAGATTGCGGAATGCAGCCGAAAGACTGTCCGTGCGGTGATCGCGCGGCGCGCCGCCGAGAGACCAAAGGGCGTTCTGCAAACCACTTGTCAGCGCGGCAAAACTCTCGCCGCCTTCGACAATCTCGGCATGCTCGAATCCACTGTATGCAAGTCGGAAGTGATAGAGCAGGTAATCGAAGGTCACGCTGGCGATCGTGACCTTGAGGCCCAGTGCATGGGTAAAATCCGACAGCCCCATGCGTCCCGGCTCGTGAACCTGCCGGAATATGACATCCTGATCTCCTCCATGGATCGCGCGCCATGCGCGGATCCGGCGCTCAAGTGTGCGGCGAATACCAGAATCGAGCTCGGGATGACGCTTGCAAAGCTCACGAAGAATGCCGACAGGGCGCAAGCCGGGAGCGCTTTGCAGCATGGGAACCACCTCTTCGGTGAATATCCCTTCCAATGGATCAGGCCGACGTCGTTCGTGTTTGGCCTTCTTTTCGCTTGGTGGACGGGGGTCTGATTCGATCCGATAACCAGTGGATGGGCTGAAACCTGATTTGGCGGCCGCGACAGGGACACTGTGCTTCTGGCGATTTTGCATATAGAGCCTCGATTGTTGATCCGTGATGTGACTGCCGGACATTCATTCTTCCTTTGAGCGGGAAGAAGAAATGCACCCGACACATCGCGATCACCAGACGGCGTGAACCCTATGTGGGTTCGCGCCGTCGCCAGGAACGTCCCTCCAGTCGGGCTACGCCCTCCCTCCGTGACGTCCCTGGCGACGCTCCCATCCTGATTGACGCTCCTTCCAGGTTGATTGCCGCGCCGTACGCACCTCCATGTCCTCAGAAGGTGGGTCATGACAAGCTCCTTTGTTGGATGGAATGGGCTGCAAGCAGCCACTCCATGCTGACGCAGTCGGAGCTTGTTGTGGACACATGACCAGCGCGACAGACGACGCGATCAAGACCACGACGTCGGCACACACCCTCCTTGCCGCTCCGCGATCGCGGAGCGGGTTAGTCCAATTCCTGTTATCCACACCTTTGCATAACAGGAAACCGTGGCTCTTCGCCGGCTCCGAACGCGGCGCTGCCCGGGCAGCCGCCATGTCCACGCTTATCACGTCCGCCAGGGCTCAACGGTGTCAATTCGTTGGCCTGGCCGACAGTCGCGATGCGCCAGTTCGAGCTGACCACCCGGTCGAACAACCACGCCGGAATCTCCAGCCACCGATGCAATGGCTGGCCAGAAAGGGTGCAGCGGAAGACCGCCACGTCACCCTTCTCGATCACCTCATGGACAAAGACTTGCCGCTCAGCCCAGGGATGCGATGGATAAAGAAGCTCGCGCTCAACATCAACCCTGCGGGCGTTCCGTGGTCGAGTTGTACAACACGGTGCGACCGCATTATCTTTGGATTACACACCCCCGGGCGCCAGATGCAATCCTGTGGCCGGCTGCGCAACCCGGCCCAGCTTCGCCGGCAACCCCAGCCGTAGCGCAAAGACCAAGCATGCACCAACGTTCAACATGGATCACTTCATGGGGGACGGCCACCACACCCACCAGCAAATCGTGGCTTATATGCGCGGAAAGCCAGAAAACGCCGACTTCCTGCGTTGGTAGAAGATAATTCGCGCCAAAGCGCCCCATTTGACACTGCTACATTCAGATGTCGAGTCCGCAAGTCCCAATGCCGGCCGCGGCGCCCATGGCTGCAGACTGCCAATTCGAAAGTCTTCGCCCCGAAAGGAGTTTCGCCGCTATGAACGATGTGAGCCTCGCGCTTTTCGAGCGCTCGAGTCTGACGTGCGTGGCTACATCCGGCCGTTTCCGGTCCTATCGACCGCGGGCTTGGCACCACCTTCATAGATGCAGAGGGTGTGAGTATCTCGACTTCTTCGCGGGGGCAGGCGCCCTCAATTGCGGGCACAATGACTCAGCTGCAGCCCTGGACTGATAAGCGCCCGCAACTCTGACTAGGCTTGCAGTAGGGAAGCTCGTCGCGGATTCACCGCACCGCTAACCAAGAAAGGGAAATGGAACATGAAGAGCGGATGCTCCGAAAGATGCAACGAGTACCCGAAGCCGCGTTTCACGGTCGACCTTGAGCAGGATGTCCGCATACCGATGACTGACGGCGTCGGGCTTTACGCCGACATCTACCGTCCGCGCGGGGCCGGAGAGCGGCTACCAACGATCCTGATCCGTACGCCGTATAGCAAAGCGCCTTATCGCGATGGGCGCGATTCGAACATGAAGAATGGGATAGCCTTCATGTTCGCTGGCCAAGGCTTCATCGTCGTGGTGCAGGACGTTCGCGGCCGCTTCCGTTCCGAGGGCTCCCGCGGGGCTGCGAGCGAAGCAGGCGATGGCTACGACACTGTTAGCTGGATCGCGGCGCAGTCCTGGTCCAACGGTAAGGTCGGCGGTTATGGCTGCTCTTCACTGGGCATCAGTCAGGTTCTGATGGCCTCCCGGCAACCGCCGGCGCTACTGGCTATCCTCCCACAGGCGGCAGGTGGCGCGATGCGCAATCGGGCGGGCGACGTCATAGTCTCCGGCGTGCCCGAGATCGGCTGGGCATTCGAATGGTTCCGCAATCATGGTAACCAGGGCTCCCAGACGCCCGAAAAAATCGACTATCAGGAAATGCTACGAAGCCTTCCGGTTGCCGACATGAACGAACGATCCGCTGGCTTTCCCAACGACTGGCGGGATTGGGTCATCCATGAGCCTAGTGATCCATGGTGGGACCAGTTCGCCTTGTTCGACGAAAGTTCGCGCCCTAACGTGCCGGCGCTATTCGTCGACTCCTGGTATAATGTTTCGGTCAACGAGACCTTGGATTTGTTCAACGCCTTCCAGAAGCAGTCCACGACGGAGCAGGTACGGCGTAATCAGTATATGATAATCTCCCCCACCGGTCATTGCCAGTCGGAATCGACTCAAACACCGTTCATAATTGGTGAACGCGACGTCGGCGACATTCGCCAGGATTATTGGTCGATATACCTCCGCTGGTTCGATCACTGGCTGCGCGACGGCCAGGGCGACTTCGAGATGCCGCACATCCAGTATTATCTTATGGGAGCGAACCGCTGGAAGTCAGGCGATAGCTGGCCTCTGCCGGAAACCCGTTTCGTGCCCTATTACTTCAGAAGCGGTGGGAAAGCGAACACGAGCAATGGCGATGGCATACTTTCGATGGCGATGGCAACAGGCCCCGCCGATCATTATCGCTATGATCCTGCCGATCCCACACCTAGCCCTGAAAGCATCCGTGGTCGGGCCGACGGCAGTGCCGCCGACCAGCGGGAGGTCGATCTACGGCCTGATCGCCTGGTTTTTCAAACAGAGCCGCTTAGTTCAGGCATGGAGGTGACCGGTCCATTGCGTGCGGTGCTTTACGTATCCTCGTCGGCCCGAGACACGGACTTCATCGTTATGCTGAGCGATGTCTATCCGGATGGCCGTGCATACAACCTTCAAAAAGGCATCGCGCGAGCGCGTTATCGTGAAGCCTATACGGCGCAGGCGAGCTATCTTGAGGATTACAGAGACCCGAGCTTGCTGACGCCTGGCAAGATTTATCGGATAGAGGTGAACATGCAGGCAACCGGCAACTGGTTTGGCCCCGGCCACCGTATCCGCGTACAGGTAGCGAGCAGCTGCTTCCCGCACTATGCCCGCAATCTGAACACGGGTGGTGACAATGCCACGGAAAGCGCGACCGCAATCGCCGAGAACACGCTCTATCATGATCGCAACTATCCCTCTCACATCATCTTGCCCGTGGTGCCGTGACAGTTTGTCCGCAATAATCTCGAGCCGGACAATGCCGCTGCAAATGCTGAGAACGAGAGCGCGCATTTACGCATTTACGGCGCGCTTATGAAATACCGTTTCGCAGCGTTCGATGTTGGGCGGCCATCCCGCCGCTCGCTTAGAATGGCAACACTCTGGACCGAACCTACGAGATCGTAGAGCAAAACCGCAGGTCGCTGTCGGTCCGAAGAGGTTTGTGGATTCGTGTTGCGCTATGCGGGGCCAGTTTGGCGCGACAAAAGCAGCGTTGCGGCCCCATCCTCCGGCTCGTTGGATCGCAGAGATCTACTGGAGCACGTGCTCTTAGAGCGTGGGCACCGGAGTGGTGCAGAGTATGCGCCCTCGTTCATCGGATAATGCAGGAACCGACAGAGTTCGGCTTGCGCGAGGGCCTCACATTCGCGTTTTCTTCTTCGAGGGCTGGTCAATAGGGTTTCCCATCGCGGGCGAGATTTGGGTTCTTCACTTCGCAAGCCAGCAGGCCGACATGTGCTGCGGTCCCACTTCGATGGCCGGCGGCTCCTCTTCCCGGCACCGGTCGAAAGCCAGCGGGCAACGTGGATGAAACCGGCACCCGTTCGGCACGCGCGCGGCGCTTGGAACCTCGCCTTGCAGGACCAACTGCTCGCCGCGATCGATCTCGCTGCCAATCTGCGGAGTGGCGCTGCGCAGCGCGCGCGTATACGGGTGGCGGGGGTTTAACGTGATGTCGTCGGCGCTACCGATCTCGACCAACCGCCCAAGATACAAGACCGCAATCCGGTCGGCGATCAGCCAGGCAACAGCCAAATCGTGAGTGATGAAGAGGAGGGCCATGTTCTGCTGCTGGCGGAGTTCAACCAGGACCTGGAGGATCTGGGCGCGTATCGAGACATCGAGCATGGAGACCGGCTCGTCTGCAACAATGAGATCCGGCTTCACGGAAAGAGCCCCGGCGATTACCACCCGCTGGCGCTGCCCCCCGGAGAGTTCGTGGGGAAAACGTGCGACATATTCATCAGGGGGATTGAGCCCGGCGGCAGAGAGTGCTTGCTGGACACGCTCGCTCAGCTGGCTATTGTCCTTGACCAGCCGTAGTGAACGCAGCGGCTCCGCCACGATATCGAACACGGTCTGTCGCGGATTGAGGGCTTGATAGGCGTCCTGGAAGATCATTTGCACCCGGCGCCGGTAGCGTCTCAGGGCGTAAGAGCCCCGCACCGAGGTCATATCGTCGCCTTCGAAGAGGAGCTTGCCGCCGGTCGGCTGAACGAGCTTGGTGATGACCCGACCCACCGTCGTCTTGCCACTCCCCGATTCCCCGACGAGGGCGACAATTTCGCCATGTCCGACGGTGAGATCGATCCCGTCGACCGCACGCACAGCACCCTGCGGGCGGCCGAGGACACGGTCTAAGAACCCGCCATGCATTTGAAAATGAACCTGCAGGTTTTCTAGGTGCAGGATGGCCGTGGTCTCAGGCATTAGCTGCGATTTTCACTTCTTGCGTCAAGTGACCGGTGAAGGTGACAGGCCACACGTCTCCGGCCGGCCTTGTCGAGGCTGGGCAGTTCAGTCGCGCAGATCGCCATGGCCGACGGGCAACGTGGATGGAAGGCGCAGCCGGACGGCCGGTTCATCAAGTTGGGGGATCACCGGGGATGGGCCGGATCATCCGTTTGCCGTTCGCTGGGTTCGGGATCGATTCGATCAGCAGTTGGGTATAGGGATGCTTGGGTTTTGCGAAAATCTCAGCGACAGTGCCTTCCTCGACGATCCGGCCCGCGTACATGATCATCACGCGATCACAAGACTCGGCCACCACAGAAAGGTCGTGGGTGATCAAGATCAGGGCAAGGTTAAGCCGCGATCGCAACTCACCCAGCAGTTTGAGTATCTGAGACTGTGTAATGACGTCCAGCGCCGTGGTGGGCTCATCACCGATGATGAACGAGGGGCGACACGCGAGCGCCATGGCAATCATCACCCTTTGACGCATACCGCCCGACAACTCGTGGGGATAGGCGGCGCCGCGATCCGCCGGAATGCCGACAAGTTCGAGCAGCTCCCTTGCTCGGGCGAATGCGTCAGCCTTCGGCATCGCGAGCTTCAGCATGCATGGCTCGGCGATCTGCTTGATGACGCGGTGAACGGGATTGAGCGCATTCATCGCTCCCTGAAAGACAACGGAGGTCTCGCTCCACCGATGAGGCCGCATGGCCGCATCATTGTCGATCGGCAGTCGGGTACCGCGATAGCGTACCTCGCCGCCGCTGACCCGCGCGTTGGGCGATAGCAGACCCGCGATCGCCATCGCGGTGGTGGTTTTACCACTGCCCGATTCACCGACGAGGGCAACGGCCTCGCCGACTCGGAGCGAGAAGCTTACGTCGTCGATTGCTCGTAATGAACGACCCTTAAGCCCATAGTCAACAGAAAGCCGGTCGACCTCAAGCAGCGATGCCTTATCTGGGGAGGAATTTATCAAGGGATCGCCCTGCGCCTTGGATTAAAGGTGTCGTCTAGTGCGTTGCCAATCAGGACGAAGCCAAGCGAAACCGTAAGCACGCACACGCCCGGTGCGCCGAGGTACCACCAAGCTCCTGAACTGGCGGCTCCGGCGCGCTGGGCGAGCGAAAGCAAAGTGCCCCAAGATGGCTGTAGAGGGTCACCGAGTCCCAGAAATGAGAGAGCAGTCTCGGTATAGATCGCGCCCGCGACAACCAAGGCACTGTTGGCTGCGACCTGCGGCACGAGATTCGGCAGGATATGCCGTAGCATAATGTTGAGATCGTTAGTACCCACAACCCGGGCGCGCTCGACGAATTGGCGTTCTCGCAGTGACAGGGTCTGACTTCGAACGATGCGTGCAACAAAAGCCCAGCTCGTCAAGCCAATGACCAGAATGATCACGAAAAGAGAAGGGCGAAAACCAAGAATATCTCTGCCGCGCCCAATTACTTCCAAAACAACGGGCGTGATGACAAGAGCAAGTACGAAGGACGGAAGGACGAAAAAGAAGTCCGTCAAACGCATCAGCCAAACGTCGACCTTCCCACCATAGTAGCCCGACGTCATGCCGACGGTTGTCCCGACAATGAGGCTGATCACAGTCGCGAGGAATGCGATAGTAAGCGAGATTCGGGCCCCGTGAACCACTAGGTTGAGCACATCCCGCCCGACTTCATCGGTGCCCAGCACATGCTGCCTTTGCGGCGGTGACAGGAAATCGCCGGTTGCGGTTGCTACCGTCTCCAGCGGTCCCACGAGAGTGTCCGGTGCCGCAGCTAGCACAAGAAATATTACCATAAAAAATAGCCCTAGCTGAGCACCGCCATGGTGAAGAAATTGGCTCAGAAAGGCATTGATTGCTCGCGCACGGACGCGCCAACGGGATGCAGCACTACTTTCGTTCATTGCCGGACCCTCGGATCAAGAAAACCGTAAGTAATATCGGCGAGGAGGTTCACGCCGACGATCGAAACACCGAGCAATAGGAATATGCCCTGAAGGGTCGGATAGTCCCGCGCATTGAGTGCATCGACCGTCAGACCACCAATCCCCGGCCAAGCAAACACGGATTCGACGGTGATGGCACCAGCCACCACGTAGCCGAGATTGAGGGCGATTAAGGTCACTACAGGTAGCATCGAATTGCGGAAAGCATGACGCATCAACATCTGGCGACCAGTTAGTCCCTTGGCCCGAGCGGTGACCATGTAGTCCTCGGTCACGACGTCGCTCATCGCGGCGCGGGCGACCAGCACGTATTGTCCGATAAGACCCAGCGCCAGCGTGGAGGCCGGAAGCACGAGATGGCTTATGCGGTCTGCGATCCAGTCAACGAGACCCACAGACGCGAACGACGGCGAATAGGCACCATAGCCGGGAAGCCAGCCGAGCCCGGTGCTAAATATCATCACGAGTATCATGCCAAGCCAGAATGGAGGTGTTGAATAAAGCGCCAAAGAAGTTGCCGTGGATACATGGTCTATGGCTCCGCCCCGCCGCCACCCAGCGTAGATGCCGAGCACGACCCCGAATACGATTGCAATGAGCTGAGCTAAGCCGATCAGTACAACGGTGGCCGGTAGTCGCTCACAAATTAAGTCGGCGACGCGCCTGCCCCTGAACTTGAAGCTATAGCCCAAGTCTCCCTGAAGTGTTGTTGACATGTAGGCGAGTATCTGATCCGGAAACAATGGTTTGTCTAGACCCCAATTCTGGCGTTGCACCTCGAGCTGTTCGGAGGTCATCGAACCTCGCGCTCCAGCCAGTAGCAAACTAGCAGGGTCTCCAGGAATGATTCTGAATAAAGTGAAATTCACGACTGCTACCATCAAGAGAGTCACGACGGCTCGTGTGAGGACGGTCCAAGCGCGCCGACCGGTCGACCCTTTAGATGCCCCAGATGCCATCTTACATGGGCTCCAAACGGTCCATCGGGAAGTAACCATTCATCGACACAATGTCCTGCGTGCCCCAGCCCTTGAAGCAATCCTTGCGACGGGCGTCGACCAGGTATGGGTAACTTAGTATGATGTATGGTGCCTCTGTGTAAATTAGGCGCGCCGCTTGATCGACTAGTTTCTGGCTCTTCTTGAGGTCGACGGTGCCTTTGATCTCCGATAGGAGCTCATCGAATTTGCTGTTGGTCCAATACGATTTATTTGAAAGGCCGATGCTTTTGCCATCTCCAATGTCGAGCAGGTAGAAGGGAGCGGCAAATGGCCAACGATTGGCAATGAGGAGGTCCCAGCCTCCGCCGCCTTTCTCGGGTGCTGATGTCCGGGCTTGGAGCGAGCCGAAGTCCAGCTCGGTCACGGACACGGGAATCCCGATCTGTTTGAGCCAACCGGCAATGAGCTGGACGGCCGCGATCGGTATCGGCACGTTCCCCCGCTGTTCGCACTGGCGACCAGCTCGAGCTGAACGCTTTTGCCCTCCTTGTCCTCGCGAACGCCGTCGCCGTCCGTGTCGCGATAACCGGCGGCGTCTAGCCGGCGTCCCGCCTCGGCAAGATCGAAGTGGCGCCTGATATCGCTCAGGTCCGAGTAGTATTCAGCTAACAGAGGCGGGATCGGCCCGACGCCGGGTTCGGCCTGTCCGTGCATGGCTCGATCGACGATGGCCTTCTGGTCGATTGCGTAGCCGATCGCATCGCGGAATTTGGGATCCTGTAAGGCTTTCGTGCTGCCTGCCCCTTTTCCAAAGGCTGTATTGAAGGCCAAAAAATCCCGCTGCTCTATGCGCTGTTGTCCAACCACGATATCGGGATTTTTCGAGAGATCGATCCACTGGGCTGTTGTCAGGTTGGCAGCATAATCGAGGCTACCGCTCTTCAGGCCTGCTCCCAGGGCATCGGACGTTTTGAAGATTTGGAGGATCGCTCCAACTATCGCCGGCTGCCCGTTGCGAAAATACGGATTCGGAGTCAAGCGGACAAACTGGTCTTGCTGAAACTCTGAAACGATCATCGGACCAGTTCCTACCAGCGGCGGATCGTTGCGGAAGGCGCCGCGCGCATCGGCGTAGCTAATGTCCTTCCAGATGTGCTCGGGCACAATCATTGTCGAATTGTCGATCGGCCAACGAGTGGGGGTCTTAGTCACGATTTGGAGAGTCTCGTCATCGAGCACCGCAATCGACTCGACGTTTTCCAGTCCGGTAATGTTGTTGTAACCAACGTTCAACTCGTTGGGCGTACCCATAGAGCCGCGCAAATAATTGTAGGTAAACGCGGCGTCCCTGGCTGTGGCGGGCTGGCCGTCCGACCACTTCATGCCCGGCCAGACTTTGAAGGTCCACGTGACGTTGTCAGCGGCAACGGACCAATCTTTGGCAAATCCCTTCCGGTCCGGGTGGCGCTGGGCGTCTACGCAGACAAACCAGTCATAGGCGAAGACCCACGGCCAAAACGAGTTCCAGCTAGCAAAGGGATTCATCGTATCTGGGGCGGAGGTTGTGCCGAAGCGCACGATGTTATCGCCGCAGGATCGCGCGGCAAAGGCCCTTGAGTTCATGACCCAAGGCGCTACCGATCCCAGCAGCATTGCATGCAAGACCGTACGGCGACTGAGTGAACATTTGACCATCTATTAATTCCTCCCTATTGTTTCTCGCAGGTCCCATCAAAACTCATCGTGAGACGACCTTCATATCCATGCGTTCGCATCAATTATGATTCAGTAGTTTCCCTTGTCTGCGGTTTCAAATCGCGCCTCGATCCCTGACTTCGCTCTAGCCCATTTCTGATACCGGACGGTGCCCGCTTCGTGAACGTAGCAGGGTCAATGGGGTCGCTTTGCGCTAATATATCCATAAGGACGCAGGAAATCAGCGTTATTGTGCTATGTGTGCTCAAAAGCGACGATTTCTGGTGCGGAGTAGGAGAACCCTCTACAGTGATTAAGGATAGCCCGGAGACGACACGCTAACGTTCCGGGTCGTAGCTGGCATGGACTTCAAGACTTCTCTGATTGGGGTCGTTGAGGTCAAGCTCCTCCTGATATTTTTCCGGACCATGTCGCCCCGCGGGTCACTCGCTTCTCTTCGCGGTCGGCGTTAGGCCGCCGCACGATGTTGGGGTGGACGGCCCCCGCACGGCATCGAGTGCCAGAATGAGGTCGTTACAGATCTCAAGCAAAGGGAGACCGTCCGTGGAACAAATTATTCGCATTGGCATCGACACGTCAAAACACATCTTCCAGCTCCATGGTGTGAACGCAGCTGAGGAGCCGGCGCTGCGCAAAAAACTGCGGCGCAAGGAGGTGGTGGCGTTCTTTGAGAAGCTGCCGTCGACAGTGGTTGCGATCGAAGCGTGCGGGGGCTCGCACCACTGGGCACGCCTGCTGCAATCGTTTGGGCATGAGGTGAAGCTGATCCCTCCTCAATATGTCAAACCGTACGTAAAGCGCGGTAAGAACGATGCGGCCGATGCCGAAGCGCTGTGCGAGGCGATGAGCCGGCCGACGATGCGGTTTGTGCCGGTCAAGACCGCTAAACAACAGGCGGCATTGATGCTGGTTGGCCTGCGCGACCGGCTGATCCGCAATCGCACGCAGCTCGCCAATGCGATCCGCAGCTATGCGGCAGAATACGGGCTGATCGCTGCCAGGGGGATGTGCAAGATCGAACCGCTGCTCGAGCGTATCCGCAGTTAAGACGCTACCGGATTTAGCGCGGGAGCTGTTCGCGCTCCATGCCAAGGAATATGCGCAGCTGCAAACACATCTGAAAGACGTCGACGCCAAATTGATGGCTTGGCATCGGGCTGAGGAGTGCAGCCAGCGCCTGGCGCCAGCATCTGGATCAACGCCAGACTACGGCGCTGGCAACCAGCATTGCGGACGATCAGCCGCTGTTTTGCTTGCGCGGAGGTCGCCCAATCAATCCTGGGACCATCAGCCAGACCTTTCACGCTATGGTCCCGAGCCTAAATCTGCGGATCCCACCTGGCATTTCGCCTCCACGTCTGCACGATCTGAGACATAACTCCGAGTGCCGGATTATTCCGAATGACGCCATCGCCGCGGCGTAATTTTCTCATGATTGCAAGTAATTGGATCAGCGTCGGCCGTTGATTGCTCGGCATTATTCGGCTGCTCTTTCTGAGCGTGGACTTTCCCACGCTATAGGGAGACAGACGATGATTGATCTGAATAAGGCGCTAGCCAAAGATCGCTGGATAGGCCGATTGGCTAGCCACCTGGATGGTTTCGAGGCTTTGCTCGATGGCCAGGGATACGCCAAAACGACTGTTCAGCAGAAGATTAAGCTCCTGGCCGGTTTCAGTGCTTGGGTGGAGAGGCAGAATGTTCCGCTGAGCTTGCTCGGGGAAGAGGACGCAGATCGATTTCTGACGGAACTTGGTTTGCGCCCGAGGCGTGGCGATGCCTGGACCATTCGGCAGTTGCTCCGATATCTGCGCGACACGGGCGGCGTGCCGGTCCTGCTGCCAGAGGTCGATACGAGCGCCAAGGGTAAGCTGATCGACGCATTTGGGGAATTCCTGCGCAAGGAGCGTGGTCTCTCGGCATCGACATTGACGAACTATCTGCCGATTGTTCGTGGGTTCCTGGACGAACAGTTTGGCGGCAACGATCCGGATTTTGACCGCCTGCGAGTGGGCGACGTTCATCGGTTCATCGTGCGGCGAGCCCAGGCCGGTTCGCCCGGCCGCGCCAAGTTGGTGGTCACCGCACTGCGTTCCTTTCTGCGCTTCCTCCAGCAACGCGGGTTGCTTGCCACCGATCTCGCTGTCGCGGTGCCTGGGATCGCCGGCTGGCGCTTGGCACACCTGCCGAAGGCGCTGCCTGCCGAACAGGTCGAACGGCTCCTTGCGTCTTGCGACAGGAGAACACCGGCCGGCCGCAGGGACTACGCGGTTCTGATGCTGCTCGCGCGCCTCGGCTTACGGGGTGGCGAAGTCTCAGCCTTGACCCTGGACGATCTCGACTGGGATTGCGGCGAGATCGTCGTGCATGGCAAGGGTCAACGGCTGGCGCGGCTGCCACTGCCGGCGGATGTCGGTGCCGCCTTGGTCGACTATCTGCGGCAGGATCGGCCTGCTTGCTCAACACGCCGCGTCTTCATTCGCATAAAGGCGCCCAGACGGAGTTTTGTCAGCCCTTCGACTATTTGCTGCATCGTCCATCGTGCGCTCAAGCGCGCCGGTCTGACGCCGGCGTTCCAGGGTGCGCACCTGTTGCGTCACTCACTCGCCACCGATCTGCTGCGCCGCAGCGCTTCGCTCGTTGAAATCGGTCAACTTCTCCGCCACAGCCAGCCGAACACCAGACAGATCTATGCCAAAGTCGACATCGCGGCGTTGCGTGCCATTGCGCTACCTTGGCCAGGAGTCTCGTCATGAGCGCGTTGCAAGCGGCGCTCGAAGAGTACCTGGCCGCGCGCCGCGCCCTCGGCCATAAACTGCGTCTTTCCGGACGGTTGCTGCAGCGTTTCGTTGTCTTTGCCGAATCTTCCGGCGCCACCTTCATCACCACCGAGATTGCCCTGGCCTGGGCCATGCAGCCGGCAGAGGCACAGCCCGCCCAGTGGGCCAACCGGTTGGCGATGGTTCGCCGGTTCGCGCGCTATTGCAGCGCCATTGACCTGCGGACCGTCGTCCCGCCGCCCGACCTTCTTCCTCACCGGTATCGTCGGTCATCGTCGCCCTATGTTTACCGCGACGAAGAGATCACCCGACTGATCGACGCGGCAAAGCGCTTGCCGTCGACAGTCGGCCTTCGCCCGCAGACCTATGCCACGCTCTTCGGCTTGTACGCGGCGACCGGCATGCGCTGTAACGAACCGCTGCGTCTCGATCGCGGCGACACCGATCTCGTTGATGGCGTGCTGACGGTTCGCGACACGAAGTTCGGCAAGTCGCGCTACGTGCCGCTTCACCCCTCGACGCAACACGCCCTCAAAATCTATGCGGCCAGCCGAGACCGGTCATGCCCCAATCCCCTGAGCTCCAGCTTCTTCCTTTCCGAGCGCGGCACGCGTTTAACCGAATGGGCCGTGCGGTGGACGTTCGTCAAGCTGTCGCGCGAGGTCGGTTTGCGCGGCTCTAAGGATTCCCATGGGCCGCGTCTGCACGACCTTCGCCACCGACTGGCCGTGACAACATTGCTGCGCTGGTATCGCAACGGCATCGATGTCGAACGCCACCTGCCCGAGTTGGCGACCTATCTCGGCCATGCCCACGTCACCGACACCTATTGGTATTTGACGGCAACGCCGGAGCTGCTGCAGCAAGCGCTGCTGCGGGCGGAACAATCTCAGCCGGAATCCCGCCCATGAGCGCCGCCCCAACGTTCCCCGCTCTTCTTGAGGCCTTCTTCACCGATCGCCTCATCAGACAACGACAAGCAAGCCCGCATACGCTGGCGAGCTACCGCGATACCTTCTGCCTGCTGCTGGCCTATGCCCAGCGGCAGCTACGCAAGGGGGCCTCGCACGTCACCTTGCCGGATCTCGACACCGCGTTCCTCGGCGCCTTCCTCGATCATCTCGAACACGAACGCGACAACAGCGCCAGGAGCCGCAATGTCCGTCTTGCCGCCATCCATTCCTTCTTCCGCTATGTGGCCTTGCATGCGCCGGAACACAGCGCATTGGCTCAGCGCGTGCTCGCCATTCCGAGCAAGCGTTACGTGCGCCGGCCGGTCGCCTTCCTCAGCAGCGTCGAAGTCGCCGCATTGCTCGCCGCCCACTCGGCAGTTGGATCGGGCGCCGTGACCGGGCGCTTCTGTTGCTGGCCGTGCAGACCGGCCTGCGTGCTGCCGAAATCGTCGGCCTTCGCTGCGAGGACATTGTCCTTGGCCCGGCCGCCTATGTGCAATGTCAGGGAAAAGGCCGAAAACTCCGCAACACCCCGCTTCGCAAGGATACGGTCACGGTGCTGCGTGCCTGGCTTGCCGAGCGACGCGGGCGGAGCGCCGATCCTGCCTTCCCGACGATAAGCGGCACGTCATTGAGTCACGACGCACTTCAATACCTGCTGAACAAGCACCTCGCCGTCGCACGTCGCCACTGCCCATCGCTGGCCAGCAAGCACGTAACGCCGCATGTCCTGAGGCATACCCTGGCAATGGACCTGCTCCAGCACGGCGTCGACCGCTCGGTCATTGCTCTGTGGCTGGGCCACGAGTCGGTCGAAACCACCGCCATCTATCTTAAGGCCGACATGAAGCTCAAGGAGCAAGCTCTGGCGAAGACCGACACGGCCGACATCCGGTTGGGCCGCTACAAGCCCGACGACCATCTCCTTGCATTCCTGAAGAGCCTCTGATTATGCCGACCCAACAGCCACAGATCGCCCGCACTCTTTGGCCTCCCGGCCGTCACTCGGAATAATCCGGCACTCGGAGTTATGTCTCTAATTCCGAACTCGGAATTAGCGGCACTCGTTTGCCGTTGGCACACTCACGCGCTGCTACAGGCTCGGCCTGGATCCTCAGACAAAGCTTCTTGCACTCTCGAATTTCATGGGGCACGGCGACATCAGTTCCACGGCGGTGTATCTGACGCCGACACAGGAGCTTCTCGAACACGCCAACCGTCTTCCGTGCCTTTGCCGCGGCAACGCTCGGGGAGGATCGGTCATGACCCTCTCCCTCGGTACACTGGTCCAGTCATTTTTTGCCGATCATCTCCCGGTACAGAAAGGGCTGGGGCTCGGTTCGATCCGCAGTTATCGTGACACGATCCGCCTGTTCCTGTGCTTCGTCTCCGAGCAGCGTGGCGGCAGAATTACTGCACTGGCCCTTGACGACCTGACGTTCGAACGGAGTCTGGCATTCCTGAAGCACCTGGAACAAGAACGCGGCAACTCGATACGAACTCGCAATCAACGTCGCGCTGCACTGAACACCTTCTTTGCCTACCTCGCTGTGCGTGCACCCGAGATGCTGGCGGTTTATCAGCAGGTCGCGGCAATCCCCGTCAAGCGCACATCACTTCCCGATACGCACTTCCTGGAGCGGGAGGAGGTGGCGGCATTGTTTCGTTCGCTGCCGCGGCAAGGGCATCTCGCGCTGCGCGACCACACACTGTTGCTCTTCCTCTACAACACGGGCGCTAGGGTACAGGAAGTTGCCGATCTTCGTATCGAGCACCTCGAACTCAAGCCGCCGGCCAAAGTCCACTTGCACGGCAAAGGTGACAAGTGGCGGACGTGCCCGCTTTGGGATGAGACAGTGAAGCATATCCAGGCACTCCTGGCCCAGCGCCGCGCAACGCCAGGCGAGCCAGTCTTCTGCGCTCCGAAGGCTCGTCCTCTAACGAGGTTCGGGATCTACAAGATTGTCCGACGCCACGGCGCATCCTTCGATACACGCGGGCCGAAATCCAGCGAGTCAGTCCGCATCTATTCCGGCACACCGCTGCCTGCCACAGGCGATGCGGTCGTGTCCCCAGACGTGGTGTAGCTCGGCGGTAGCGAAGCCGCTCGCGAGCGCGCCCTCAACAGCGCCGTAGCGAGCGAGCGGCTTTGCGGTGGTCATCGATGTTCCCCGGTAGGGTCTGGTTGCTAACACCAACCTGATTCGAAGGAACCACCGATGACCGACGACATGATGAAGCTTCGCACGCTAGTGGAGAAGACCCCCGACGCCGATATCTTGCGCGAGATGATCGGCTTTGCCGCCGAGCGGCTGATGGAGCTGGAGGTGGGCGCCGCCACCGGCGCCGGCTATGGCGAGAAGAACCCGTTGCGCACGGCCCAGCGCAACGGCTATCGCGAGCGCGACTGGGAGACGCGCGCCGGCACCGTTGAGCTGCGCATCCCGAAGCTGAGGAAGGGCTCTTACTTTCCGGGCTTCCTCGAACCGCGGCGCATGGCGGAGAAGGCGCTGACGGCCGTCATCCAGGAGGCCTACGTCCAGGGTATCTCGACCCGCTCGGTCGACGACCTGGTCAAGGCCATGGGCATGAGCGGCATCTCCAAGAGCCAGGTCAGCCGGCTGTGCGAAGAGATCGACGGCAAGGTCAAAGCGTTCCTTGAAAGACCCATCGAGGGCGACTGGCCATACCTGTGGATCGATGCCACCTACCTCAAGGTGCGCCGCGGCGGCCGCATCGTCTCGGTCGCCGTCATCATCGCCGTCGGCGTCAACGCGGACGGCCGGCGCGAGGTGCTGGGCATGGAGGTCGGCACGTCTGAGGCCGAGCCGATCTGGACGGAGTTTTTGCGCAAGCTGACCCGCCGCGGCCTCAGGGGCGTCAAGCTCGTCGTCTCCGATGCCCATGAAGGCATCAAGGCGGCCGTCACCAAGGTGCTGTGCGCGACATGGCAGCGCTGCCGGGTCCACTTCATGAGGAACGTGCTGGCCCATGCCGGCAAGAGCGGGCGCCGCGTCGTCTCCGCCTTCATCGCCACCGCGTTTGCCCAGGAGACGCCAGAAGCCGCCAGCACCCAATGGCGTGCCGTCGCCGACCAGATCCGGCCAAAGGTGCCCAAGCTGGCGACAATCATGGACGACGCCGAGCCCGACGTGCTGGCCTACATGACCTTCCCCAGGGAGCACCGTGCCAAGCTGCATAGCACCAACCCCATCGAGCGCCTCAACGGCGAGATCAAGCGGCGCACCGAGGTCGTCGGCATCTTCCCCAACGATGACGCCATCGTCCGCCTCGTCGGCGCGCTCCTGCTCGAACAGAACGACGAATGGGCCGTGCAGCGGGCGCGCTACATGACGCTGGAAACCATCAGCCAAATGAGCGATGATCCTCTCATCAGATGGGGTGATTGGGGTCTCGCCCGAGCCAGATTGAGGGCGGCTGCTCCTGTCGAGATGTGAGAACGTGGTCGATGTAGATCGCCACAAACATCAGGAGGAGCAGCCATGAAGTATTTTGCCGGACTTGACGTGTCTTTGGAAGAGACCGCGATTTGCGTGGTCGACGAGGCCGGGCGGATCGTGAAGGAGACGCGTGCGGCGAGCGAGCCGCAGGCGTTGATCGAAGCGTTGCGGAAAGTCGATCTGCCGCTGGAGCGCATCGGGCTCGAAGCGTGTTCGCTGACGGCCTGGCTTCACGACGGGATGTGCGCCGATGGCCTGCCGGCCATTTGCATCGAGACCCGGCAGGCCAATGCGGCGATGAAGATGATGCCAAACAAGACGGATCGGAATGACGCCCGCGCGCTGGCGCAGATCATGCGCACCGGCTGGTATCGACAGGTGCATGTCAAGAGCCGGCAGTGCCGTCTCTGGCGATCCCTCCTCGTCGCCCGCCGCACGGTGCTGAACGAAACGCGCACCATCGAGAACGTGGTTCGGGCGATCCTGCGGGAGGCCGGCATCAAGCTGGGCACGCCGTCGCGAACCGCCTTCGCCAGTCGTGTGCGCGAGTTGGCCGGCACGGATCCGGTTGTCATGCCTTTGGTCGAGCCACTGCTGACGATCCTCGCTACAATGCTGGGAGAGTTCGCCCGCCTGACGAAGCAGGTTCTCGGTCTCGTTCGCCAGGAAGAGGTCTGTCGGCGGCTGATGAGCGTTCCAGGTGTGGGACCCATCACCGCGCTCGCCTTTCGTGCCACGATTGATCAGCCGGACCGCTTTCGTCGCTCGAGGGATGTCGGCGCGCATCTGGGTCTGACCCCGGCACGCTATCAATCTGGTGAGACGGACATTCAGGGCAAGGTCAGCCGATGCGGTGACGAACTCGCCCGCACGGCTCTCTATGAGGCAGCCCATTCGCTGCTCGTGCTCAGCAAGAAATGGTCGAGCCTCAGAGCCTGGGGCATGAACGTCGCCAAACGGCGCGGTATGGCTCGAGCCCGAGTTGCTGTTGCCCGCAAGCTCGCTGTCATTCTGCATCGCATGTGGAGTGATGCAACAGAATTCCGCTTCGGCAAGGCACCCGGCCGCGTATCGGCATGAAATGGGGATAACGGACCAACGAAGGAGGAGTTTATTCCGCCCGAAAGGGCGTGATCCGGATCGTTCCCGTGGGGACGATGGGCAAGGTGATCTCGTTAGCAGGCACGATCCTGGGCGAACTCTCCCAAAGTCGTTCAACAGATTGAGACGCCTCGCTCTACTGACCCCATCATGCGGCGGCCTAACGTCGACCGCGAAGAGAAGCGAGTGACCCGCGGGGCGACATGGTCCGGAAAAATATCAGGAGGAGCTTGACCTCAACGACCCCAATCAGAGAAGCCTGCCAGCCGTGGCACGCTGATCATCCCGGCCCAATGCCGGAGAGCGCGGCGACCAAGCCGTCACTACACCACTCCCTGGGACACGATCGGCGATGCGCGCGATCTTGTTTGCTAGTGCATTGATTCCAACACTTGGTGCCCACGTCTGACGGCTGCGATGATGTTGTCAGGGTCTGCTTTCCAAATGAACGGCTTTGGCTCTTCGTTGTGCTCTTTGATAAAGCGGTTGATGGCTGCTTGAAGATCAACGACGGAATGAAAGACACCATTTTTCAGTCGTCGCCGTGTGAGCTTTGCGAAGAAGCCCTCGACGGCGTTCAACCAGGAACACGATGTGGGAACGAAGTGAAACGTCCAGCGTGGGTGCCGCGCCAAAATTGCCCGGACCTTCGGCTGTTTGTGCGTCGCATAGTTATCCAGGATGACGTGAACCGCCTTATCCTTCGGCAACTGAGCCTCGATTGCGTTGAGGAAGCGGATGAACTCCTGATGCCGGTGACGCTGCATGTTGCGGCCAATGACGGAGCCGTCGAGAACATTCAGGGCAGCGAAGAGTGTCGTGGTGCCATGGCGCTTGTAATCATGGGTCATCGTGCCGCCGCGGCCTCTCTTAAAAGGAAGTCCTGGCTGCGTCCGATCGAGCGCCTGGATCTGGCTCACATGGGGATTTGCGGGTCAAGAGGTTCGGATCAGGATTCGATGGTAAATCTCCGCTCGTTGCTCGGTATCCAAGGTCTGAGCCGTTTGCATGACCCGGCCCGTTTCCGATGCCGCTTCAAACTCACATCCGGTCGCCGCTAACATCGGCCGCACCAATATCCCGCTTGCGTCGGGCGAAGGCTCAGGAGGGCGGAACCATTCCCTTTTTCGGCTTTTTAAGCCAGGCCAAATCTCGGTCCGCTCACCTGGATCCGCCGGAGCTGATCAGGCCCCGGATGATTGAAAGGGGGAAGCGTTTGTTTTTACGCGGCCGTTGTCTCGGCTCCATCCAGCACAACCCCGGCGGTCACATATTTCCAGAAGGCGATCAGCAGCTTTCGCGCCAAGGCAACGATCAGCACTTTCCGAACTCGGCCACCATTGAGCTGTACACGCTGCTGAAACCACAGGGTCAGCATCGAACGGGGCTGATGCCTTACCCACAACCAGGCGAGCTGGATCATGGTCGTTCGCAGCCGGGGGTTTCCGGCTTTGGAGACACCTTGTTCGTGCGCGACGGATCCGCTCCGCCAGGGCGTCGGCGCCAATCCGGCATAAGCGGCAACCTGCCGTCGGTTGGAAAAGGTTCGGAACAATCCCTCCGACCACAGGACACCGGCGAATTCCGGGCCAATCCCCTTCAAATTCTTTAGCATTGCTCCCGGCGCTGGCGTGCCTTCGTCCGACGGGCTGAGCATAGCATCCCGCTCAGTCTCCACGGACTTGATCTGCTGAAGCGCGAGTTCGAGTCGATCAAGTTCGCGTCCAATCTGTGCCTTCAAATGCTCAGGCAGCGGACGACCATCACCGGTCCTGAGCTCCTCAAGCCGCTCCCGTCTTTTGCGCAATAAAGGCTCATAGTCAGAGATGCCTTGGGCGAAGAGCAGCCCCTTGATCCGATTGACGTGCTCGACCCGCTCCGCTGTCAGCGTCTTGCGCTCGCGGCAGATTCGGCGGCGATCCTCCTCTTGTGGGGTCGGTGCTCGAACCATGGCGCACACCCGCGGCTCGCCTCGCTTGTACGCCAGCAACGCGCGCACCAGAGCTTCCCCGTCGATCTTGTCAGTCTTCGCCCGTCGACGTCGGCGCGACGTCGCAATTGAAGCGGGGTCCACGACGTGGCTTTCGACCCGTCCGTCCTGCAGCAAGCGGTGGATCCAAAAGCCGTCGAGGCCCGCCTCTTGAATCACGATGATTGGAACGACCTGCCCCGTGCGGACCTGCACCTTGTCCTTGAGCTGAGAGAACCGTGCCCGTAGTCCAGCGATGTCACCGCTACGAACCGTATGCTTCGACATCTTTTCACCGCCCGGCGACAGCGATGTAATCAGCCAGGTCGATCGACTAAGACCGTATGTTCTCGGGGTGAAGGCGGCTCACCCTCGCCGTAAGCTGAGATCGGGGGTTGCTTCGGAGTGGCCGAAGCCGAGCCCCAAGCTTAGCGAGGATGAACCATGGATCAGCATAGCAGACTTTTCATCGGTCTGGACGTCTCGAAACTGAAGATTTCTGTAGCCGTCGCGGATGGCGAGCGGGGTGGTGAGGTAAGATTTTTCGGGGACATACCCTCAGATCCGGCCTCGGTGTCATCCATCGTGCAAAAGCTGGCCAAGCGAGGAGCAAAGCTCCACTTCTGTTACGGGCAGGGCCTACAGGTTACGAACTCTACCGTCAGCTCACCGAGATGGGCCATGATTGTGTGGTGGTGGCACCGGCACTAATTCCCAAGCGTCCTGGAGATCGAGTGAAGACCAACCGGCGCGATGCGGTCAGCTTGGCACGGTTACATCGTGCGGGTGAGCTGACAGCGGTTTGGGTGCCGGACCGCGGGCATGAGGCTATGCGCGATCTCGTGCGGGCCCGTGAAGCAGCCCAGGAGGCTCAAAAGCGGGCGCGTCAGCAGCTTCAGTCGTTCCTACTTCGACATGGCCGCATCTATTCGGCCGCTCATCCTGGTCGCTGGCGCATATGCGGTGGATATCGACTCTGAAGTTCGAGCATCCGGCGCACTTCATCGTGCTCAAGGAATACTGCCAGGCGATCGAGAATGCCGAGGTGCGCTTGAAGCGTCTGACCGATCTGATCTCGGAGACTGTCAAATCCTGGACGATGGCTCCTGTTGTCGAAGCCTATCAGGCGTTACGAGGCGTGTCGTTGATTGCCGCCGTCGTCTTTGTTGCCGAAATTGGCGACATCCGCCGCTTCGAAAACCCCCGCCAGCTGATGGCCTTTCTTGGCCTCGTTCCGTCAGAGAGCTCGACAGGTGAACATGTCAAACGTGGTGGGATCACTAAGGCCGGGAACTCTCGGGCCCGTCGCATGCTGATCGAAGGCGCATGGGCTTACCGCTTCCCTGCGCGGGTAAGTCGAACCAAGCAAGCGCAGTTGGAAGGCCTACCGAGAACCGTTCGCGAAATAGCATGGAAAGGTCAGCTCCGCCTCTGCTCTCGCTATCGAAAAATGATCCTCGCGGGGAAGCACAAGGCCATCGCGATCACCGCGATCGCTAGAGAAATAGGGGCCTTCCTGTGGGCTATCGGTCAGGAAGTGCAACCAGCTCACCACGCTTAGCCAAGCACCGCATATCGCGCGCATTAGAAAGAGGAGACAAGATCGATCATCTGCTGATGCTCAATATTGGAGGCAGGGCCCCGGTCGGGGAATCTTCGATGGAACTGAGTGGCCGACTAAGTCGATGCCCGTGCTAAGATAGAAGCAGCCCCAGGCGTACACACGGAAATGCGGTATCCAACCCGCGTATAAGAGTTTGCAAACCGTCGTCTTGAGGTCCTGTCTCCTATATTGTGCATTAGCTACACTATGCCGGACCAGCCATTATTGGCGGGATGAACAGTCGTGGCCATACCGCTTGCATTTGAACATAAGAGTTCCAACGAGACCCAGGAGTGCTCCGAGCTTCGGCCCAAATGGGACGAGGCGGCTCTTGTAGAACTTGGTCTCCCGGATAACGAGCAGCCGCCGTTTCAGATCGACGTCTTTGAGGCATAGCCGGCAGGCCTCGCCGACGCGCAATCCCAACCCGTAAAGGACAGCGAATAGTACGAAATATGTGTTGTCACGCTCGATCGTACTACCATGGCTTGGAAGCGCCTTGGCAAGAGCGAGCAACCGAGTGGCTGCGTCTGTGTCGAAGATAAATGGCGTGCGCTGATATCTTCCGCGCCGTGGTGGGGATCTCAACGGTGTCTGGGCGAGCTTCTCGTGATCGACGAGATATGAGAACAGTCGCCCTACCGTACAGCGCAGGTGGTTATAGCTTCTCGGGCGCGACCTTGGACGCGAGAGGAGGAACTCATCCACCAGTGCCGGGGTTATCTCGGCAAGGCTACCAATGTTGTTCTTCGACAAGTAGGCATCGAACAGCGCGAGCGTCTTCTCTTCGACATCACTGCGCCGTCGCAACGAGCGCTTGTGGCCGAGAAATTGCTCAATCTCGTGGCGGAGAAAACTCTGGAAACGTCCATCGTGGCCACAGCACGTCCTCCCCATTGCCGATTGCAACCTCGCGCAGCTGTTCGACAGCGATCTTCCCGTAGATCTGGGTGGAGGAGGCGCTGCGGTGGCCAACGTAGTCGCCGATGTGCTTCAGCGGAAAATTGGCGTTCAGCAGTCGCTGCACACAGCTGTGACGTAGGACATGGGAACCGGCCCGTGGCACGCTAATGCCGGCTTTGCGGATGAAATGAGCGGCGCGACAGACAACCGCCGCGGAGCCTATCGGGGCATGTGGAGCATAGCAACGCATAGCGGCAATTCGTGGCAGGTCGCCCGTTTTTGAGGTATTCGATGATCGCAGCTCCCACCGCCGCCGAGAGCGGATAAGTCGTGGTATTGCCTGCTTTGCGATCCCGGATCTTGAGCCGTTCGTTGCGCCAGTCAATGTCATCAAGGGTGAGCGTGGCGACCTCCGCAGCCCGCAGTCCATAGGTTGCAAGCAGCATCATCATTGCGTAGTCGCGCTTGCCGGAGGTGGACCGTCTGTCGATGCCTGCCAGCACTTGCTCGACCTGTTCCCAACTGATCGATCGCGGAACACCAGCGTGCCGATACGACTGCGGAAACTCGACAAGCGAACCGAGGTCCTTGGCCAGAACCCCCTGTCGATGGAGGTAGCGCAGGAAGACCCGTAGCACCCCGCATGCATTGCGGATCGTCGACCAGGAAACTCTGGCGGAGCGTAATCGGCAATAAACCCGCTGAGCACGGTGGGCGACAGGTTTGCGAGGTCGCCGATGCCGATGCGCTCCAGATAGGTTGCGAACTGACGCAAACTAAATTGGTACTGGTCTATCGATCTCTGACGAAGCCCCTTCTCTTCGGTCAGGTACTTCAATAACCCCGGCGCCTGACGTTCGAACGGGTTGTCCGGCTTATGGAGACGACCCCGGCCAATGTAGCCGGAGACTGCCAGCTTCAGCATCTGGCGGATGGGATTGCGTAATTCATTGCCGATCTGCTTGCGTCGCCGGCCCGAGCGTCGTCTAGCATGCTCACCAATCCACGCTTGCACGAATGGCTCGACGTGATCAGGTAGGTTCTTTCGCTGGCTCCCTGAGCTTTTGCGAACTCGCCGAAACTCACCACGATGGGAATCCGGCGAGACACGCTGCGATCCGTATAGCGGCGTTCTGCCATCCAGCCGCCGTATTGTTCGACTGTGGAGGCAATCCAGGAACCTTGAATGCGATCGATAGTAGCAGGGCGGATGTAGTACTTCTCTAGCATGATAATCTCCTAAGGAAACAACAAGATCATCATGCCATGAGCGCTCCGTTGTGTTGCCACTATTGCAACGATTATGTTCGCAAATGCGGGTTTTAACTCCGTTCGCCACATAATGGGGTCGGACACAAAACTGCGAAAATCTCAAGGCGGCTCTGACCAACCCCCACCGCTATGATCCCGGCCGTCACCGGTCTCAACCGTACGTACCAGGATATGGCCCGGCACTATGGCACCGCAATCCTGCCAGCCCGGCAGTACAAGGCCCGCGATAAGGCAAAGTAGAAGTTTCGGCCCAAATTGCCCAGAGATGGGTGCTGGCGCGCCTTCGCAACCGCCGCTTCTTCAGCATGGTTGAACTCAATCAGGCGATCGGTGAGCTGGTCGCCGATCTCAATGGGCGGATCATGCGGGCCTATGGCATGAGCCGGGCCGAACTGTTTGCCGCGGTGGACGCTCCGGCGCTGAGACCTCTGCCGGCCGAGCCTTATGCCTTCGCCCTATGGAAACGCTGTCGGGTGGCGCCCGACTATCATGTCGAAGTCGACGGCAACTGGTATTCGGTTCCCTATCGCCTGATCCGCGAGCTCATCGATGTCCGCATCGCCGATCGCACTGTGGAAGCCTTCTACAAGGGTGAACGGGTTGCCAGCCATGCCAAGTCCCCGGGCCGGCGCAACCACACTACGCTTGCCGATCACATGCCCAGCGCTCATCGACGGCACGCCTCCTGGACGCCGACCCGGATCAGCTTCGTTGCGGAGAAAATAGGTCCGTCCACGGCAGCCCTGACCACCGCGATCATGATGGCTCGGCCTCATCCCGAGCAAGGGTTCCGCACTTGCCTGGGCATCTTCGCCCTGCAGAAAACCTACGGCGCTGCCCGTCTGGAAGCAGCCTGCCGGCGTGGAAACGCCATCCAGGCCCGCTCTGTTGGCTCCATTCGCTCCATCCTCAAGTCTGGCCTGGACCGCGCCTTCGCGGACCCGGAACCCGAGCCCAAACCCCTGCGCCACGGCAACATCCGTGGCCGCTCCTACTTCCACTGACCCTCATCATCAGGAGAGAAAAATGCTCGCACACCCTACTCATGAACGCCTCATCGCCCTTGGCCTGGCCGGCATGGCCAAAGCCTTCGAGGAACAGAGAAGCTCGCCCGATCTTTCGGCCCTAACCTTCGAGGAGCGCATCGGCATCATGGCGGACAGGGAAGCGGCGGAACGCGACACCAAGCGCATGACCGCGCGTCTCAAATTTGCCGCCCTGCGGCAGAATGCCTGCGTCGAAGATATCGATCTGCGCATCCCACGCGGCATCGACCGCGCCCTTCTAGCCAGGCTTGTCGCCGGCGACTGGATCTCTCGGCACAATAATTTGGCAATCACAGGCCCATGCGGCGTGGGAAAATCGTGGCTTGCCTGTGCCCTGGGCCACAAAGCGTGCCGGGACGGGCGCTCCGTCTCCTACCAGCGTGTCCCGCGCCTGTTCGAGGCAATGGCGCTGGCTCGCGGCGACGGTCGCCATGCCCGCATGCTCAAGTCTCTCGCTCGCGTCGAGCTGCTGATATTGGACGACTGGGGCATCTCGGTGCTCACTCAAAGCCAGCGCATCGATCTGCTGGAGATGCTTGAAGACCGCAACGGGCGGGCCTCCACCATCGTAACAAGCCAAGTGCCCGTCGATCAGTGGCACGAAGTCATCGGCGACGATCCCACCCTTGCCGACGCCATCCTCGACCGCCTCGTTCACAATGCTCACCGCATCAACATGACCGGCGAAAGCTTGCGGAAAATAGCTGGCAAGCAGGCGCTTGACGCCGACTAAAAACCAGTGAACTCATAGCAACCGTCGGTCAGGCTTCTGCTGCCCACGATCGCGTGAAATCACTGCCCATGATCAGCGAAATGCGCATCGAGACAAAGCCACCCGCATGGATGGCGTGCTGCGACGGTTATTATGTGCCAACCGAATCCAAACAGCTGGATTCACGCTAGACGGGCCACGATGCAGTCACCTCTGCCCATTTCAAGCACACCAATGCTTGGACGGTCAGTTCGATGTCCCTGGTTATCCAAAGTGGCGTAGATTTCCCATGGATCACGACGCCTCACCGGGGCAGGGAAATGCCGGGCCAAGCTGAGGCACATCCGAAGATTCATTCCTCACCTCGTCATGGTCTGTCGGCTGGCATCGAACTTCCTTGCAACTACCGAAATGCTCAGCCCTTTGGCCAGCCCTGCTAGCGCAGCCGGACCGCCAGATCAGAAAGAGCACGCTTGCGAAATAGCCCACCTGGAGGAGCAGCGAACAAGCCAGCGTCGTGACGACCACTAGACGGATGGAATGAGAAGCGAAGTAGACAGCCAGAGCGTTGCTGCAGAGGACCAGCACAAACACGGCACAAAAGATTCTAAAGGGCAACGCCGTTCTCCTGGTTTGTCCCATCGAGTCATGCTGCGACCTGGTCGGCCGCAACATGGGTCTGGCAGTTCTTCGGGCAGACGCGGGCGCAGGCTCCGCAGCCAATGCAGCGGCCGGCATTATCGACGAACATGATCATGCGGTTGAGCTCCCCGTCGAAGTCGTCGTCCTCGCCGTCGCAGGCGCCGAGGATTTCACCCTCGTCATGGACGCCGTAAAGGTGCATGACCTCGCGCGAGCAGACCTTGAAACAGCGCCCGCAGCCGATACAGATCTTGCCATCTATGGCGGTCAGATATTCCGGCAGCCATATGGAGCCGTCGCGGGTGGTGAATGTGCTCCTCATCGTAGATTCTTCATTGCAGCAAGCTCTCTCTTGGCACCATCCAACTCGGCAAAAACGGCGTACGCTTTCTCGGCAACTTCCTCTATCTCAGTCCATTGGACCGGGAGATCCTCTGCAAGGTCGCGCAATTTCATCTTGGCAACTGCCGCCCGCAGCTGAAGCTTTCGGACTTTCTTCCCCATCTCATCCAGGTTTGACATAAATCCTTCCTCGAAAATCGGTTTCTTCACGCACGCGCCACGTCGGGATAGGCAATAGCTGCAGTCGCATCGTCGACCAGTTTCGTACCGGCCTCCGCGAGTGTCCGGAACGTCTCGAAGCCGAACCGGTGGACGTCTTGACAGAAGGACCAACCGCCCGACCGTGAAAAGCTCGTGCCCGAAGCCCTCATGGGTTTCATCTCCATCATTGGCGATGTCATCAGGCCGGAGCGCTCCTCGATCGCAAGCCCCACGGCAGTGTAAAACGTGTCGAGCCTCCACAGCACGTCCGGATCGGGATCGCCGATGATGGGGATCGCACGGCGCTGTTCCTTCGTGATGATGAAGTCGGCCAGCAGCTCGGCGTCCGCTCTGCCTTGCCATGAGCCGTCGAAGTCCTGAGCACGGATCAGCCGCAGGAGGCATTTGACGAACGGACGGGCAAGGGCCGCCTCGTCCTCGGCGACAGCAGGGCTAGCCGCGGCATCAGACATTTCGCCTTCTCCTCAATTTCAGTCCTCGTCCTCGATGGACGATTTTTGTTTTCGGGCGCCTGCTTCGGGCACACTTGCGCAGCCGACGTCCGGCTCCAGGCGGCCGAGTCCACGCAAGTGATGTCCCTGTGGCCGACCTTGAAGACGTCCTCGACTGTGACGTCTTCCACCGCGCCAAAATTCGCGTCGAACATCGCGTCTCCCGCGATGCGGCCGGAGGTCATTACAAGATTTGAACTCCAACCTGCGGCAAGCGATGCGCCCTGTGCTGCAATGGACATACTTACTGCGGGCTTGCCGCAGACAATGGGCGAATTGGCCAGGGTTCAATTCCAATTGTCATCCCTTTGCGATCATTGCTCATGAGGCGACTGCGGTTTGATTTTCAGGAGCCTTGTTTTGCGGAACCACGCAAAGATCCGCGTAACAGGCGTGCTCACCCGTGTAGTTGGCCAGGGCTTGGAGCAATGGGGTAAGGTAGTGCTGTTTGATGTGGTCCGGCATTGGCTCCCGATCACCCAGCGATTTCAGTGCAACCTCGATCAACTCGATCGCGCGATCCTTGTTGCCGCTCTCGTAATAATACTGAGCGAGCGGGACGTACCAAAGGAATTTAAGGGGGCCGTCGCCTTGTGGAGGATTCAGGGTCAGTATCTGTTCCGAGAGCTTGTCGCCCATCGCAAAGCGCTCAGCACGCGGGAGATGGGAGTTGTCCATCTCGGGATCGAAGAGTTGGTTCAGGGCCATGACCATCCAAGACACGGCCTCGAACTTTTTGTCGATCGCGTCCTCGACCAACTGGCGCATGAGTGGCAAGCCGGCCCGCATGTCGCGCAGCTTGTGAAGCAGTAGATTCGCGTGAGTGCGCCGGAACTCGATATTGTCGGGCATCAAGGCGAGGCCTTCTTCGACAGCCGTGAGTGCCGCCGTCCAATCCTTGGCCTCCATCGCCGGCCGAAGTTTGGCGTATATCGGCTTGGTCAGCGATTGTTCGCGCGCTGTGCGTTGGTGACTGGCAATCCGCTCCTTATCAGCAGCTTTCGCTTCATCGCTGGTGCGCCAGCTGCCGTTAAGCACTTTCGGCAAAACCTCATCGAGTTGCATCGGATGACCGACAAAGGCGATGTGGCCGTCTCGGTCGACCACGAACGAGGCCGGAATCCCGACAGAAAAGCTGGGTTCCCTCCAAAGCTTGTTCATTTCGCCTGTGTGGTCAAACGCGATCCGATAGTTCAGATTCGAGCACTTTTCGCTCAACCACGCGTCCAACTTGGTTCGGGCCTCATCGGCCGTTGGAGCCTGTTCATCAGCCGCGACTCCGATGACCTCAAGTCCGCTGTCCTTGTATTTCTCCTGCAACTGCACCAGATGGGGCATCGCCGACACACATGGTCCGCACCAAGTTGCCCAAAATTCGACGATGTACACTTTGCCGGGCTGGAAGTTCGTGAGGGGCTCGCCACGCAGCCAGTCCTCCACTTTGATCGAAGGAGCCGGGGACTCCATCTGCAATACCATGTTGTTCTCCAAAGCTATTGCCAAAGATTGCGCTCTTCATGCGCGAGCTTGTTTCCCCCTTAGAGACGGGGCACGAGGGTTCAAGGAAAGGAGAGCACCGCTCGTCTCGCGCGTCTGCGTGCGGTCAGCCTTCACTCCGTGTTGCCGTATCTCAATTTGCAAAGGCCGTGCCAGCGCGCTCCACGCGCAGTAAGCGCATGATTAGGCTTTGAAAAACCTCCAACCGCTCGAGATGGCCGGTTGTATTGAACCCGACATGTTTTCTCCCTCTGTCAGGTTCTGGACATGCATCACGCGCCTCGCGCCGCCAGAAAAAGCGTGGCCACGGACGACTCCACATATATTCGGGCCGAGGGACGAGCAGATGGACATGATGACTGCGTTGGCTGCCGCCAGGCTCGTCATCATCGTCCGCTTCACGCCATCTGGCTTGAGCTTCTTACCGCTCTGGTCTCTGTCGGTAGCGGATCTCGCCATTTGCGATTTGCGAGGGGTTGCTCCATCCGAGCCTGTGCCCTGCCCTCTTCCGCCCTGCGATTGAATTCCTAGCTGGCGACACAGGTATGGCGACAATTTGGATGGGAAGCGCGACGATCAAGATGAAGAGTTTGGTGGCCGCGATTTGGTGAAGATGGGCTGTGAATCGGTGAGTTGCAAGGGCTATTTTTCGTAGTTGACGCTGCGCGACACCAGGCCGGTTTTTGGATTGTCGCGGAGCGCGTCAATCAGGATGAGAGATGTTTGTCGCGGGCCGCTGTGAACTCACCAAAAAAGCCGGCCTCCGTTTGAAGCGGGAGGCCGGCCTTCATTTGCGCGACAATCTATGCTGACGTTTGTTTGTCGCGGCGCGTCAATCAGCGAGGGCCGAGGCCAGCGTTGCCGGCGTGCCATCGCTGTTTTCCGTCAAACGGGATATTGCGGTTTTGCGCCTGTAGCTCTCGACATTCATTTCGAAGATCGTCGCGTGATGAACCAGTCTGTCGATGGCGGCCAACGTCATGGCTTTGAGACCTTGTCCCATTCACCGAAGGGCTGATTTGCGGTGATGAGAAGCGAGCGGCGCTCGTATCGCGCACTGATCAGCTCAAAGAGCACACTGGTTTCAGCCTGATCCTTGGTCACATATGCCATGTCGTCGAGCACCAGCAGATGGTACTTGTCGAGCTTTGCGATGGCCCCTTCGAGATCGAGATTGCGGCGGGCGGCTTGCTGTTTCTGAACAAGGTCGGTGGTACGCGTGAACAGAACACGCCACCCATTCTCGATCAGCCCGACGCCGATGGCGGCCGCCAGATGCGATTTTCCGCCGCCTGGCCCGCCAAACAGCATCAGATTGGCGCCGTTCTTCAACCAGACATCTCCCGCGACCAATGCCATGACCCGGGCCTTCGAGACCATGGGCACAGCCGTGAAGTCGAAGGCATCGAGGGTTTTCCCCGGAGGAAGACGCGCTTCAGTGAGGTGGCGCTGCATACGCCGCGTTTCGCGTTCGGCGACCTCGAACTCAGCAAGCGCCGCCAGCAGCCGGGAAGCCGGCCAGCCTTCGGTGTCAGCCCGCTCGGCGAAGGTGTGCCAGGCCCTGGAGATGCCCGGCAGCCGCAGATCGGTGAGCATCAGGGACAAGCGCGCGGTATCGACAGGATCGTTGGGTCTCATGCCGTGACCTCCACGCGGGTGCCGATAAGCCTGTCGTAATCGACCAGTTTACCCAGATTGACGCTGACCTGCGGGACACAGGCCGGGTTCGGCGCGAACCGGGCGCGCATGCCGTCAAGCGTCGGCAAGGTTCCCGCATCGAGCTCGCCCTGGATGGCGTGGGCGAGTGCGGCCTCGACATTGCGCTCATGGGCGAGGCTCAGCAGTTCCACCGTCAGGCGGCAGGCATCGCGTTCCGGCAGCCTCTCCATGGCGGCATTGTAGAGATTGCGATAGGCATCCCTGGGGAAGAGCTGATCGCGATAGCCGAGTCTGGGCAAAGCCCCCGGTTTCTGGCGCAGGGAATGAATGACGTGATGATAGTTCACGACATGCTGGGTGGGGCCGAGCTGGCCTCTGACGCGCGGCAGCTTCATCAGGGACGTGCCGCCGAGGAACAGTTCGATATGCTCCTTGAAGAGCCGTGCGCGCAGCCGATGTCCGATCAGCCGTGAAGGAACGGTGTAGAAGACCCGGCGAAGGGTAAACCCTCCACTGCTGGTGACGTAGACGATCTCGTCTTCGCCTTCGGGCTGGCGCTTGCGCGGCAGCGCCAGCAGGCTTTCGCGCTCAATGGCGATCTCCCTGGCCCGACGGGCATTGCGCTGGCCGACAACCTCGTCGATGAAGGCGGCAAAACTGGTGACGTCCGCAAAGTCACGCGTTCCGCGCAGGAGAAGAGCATCTTCCAGTTCCCGCTTCAGATCGCCATGGGATCCTTCGACCGCGCCGTTCTCGTGGGCGACGCCGCGATTGTTGCGGCTGGCCTTCATGCCGTAATGGGCGCAAAGCGCTTCATACCGATCTGTCATGTCCTGTGCGGTATCGGCATTGAGATTGCGGAATGCAGCCGAAAGACTGTCCGTGCGGTGATCGCGCGGCGCGCCGCCGAGAGACCAAAGGGCGTTCTGCAAACCACTTGTCAGCGCGGCAAAACTCTCGCCGCCTTCGACAATCTCGGCATGCTCGAATCCACTGTATGCAAGTCGGAAGTGATAGAGCAGGTAATCGAAGGTCACGCTGGCGATCGTGACCTTGAGGCCCAGTGCATGGGTAAAATCCGACAGCCCCATGCGTCCCGGCTCGTGAACCTGCCGGAATATGACATCCTGATCTCCTCCATGGATCGCGCGCCATGCGCGGATCCGGCGCTCAAGTGTGCGGCGAATACCAGAATCGAGCTCGGGATGACGCTTGCAAAGCTCACGAAGAATGCCGACAGGGCGCAAGCCGGGAGCGCTTTGCAGCATGGGAACCACCTCTTCGGTGAATATCCCTTCCAATGGATCAGGCCGACGTCGTTCGTGTTTGGCCTTCTTTTCGCTTGGTGGACGGGGGTCTGATTCGATCCGATAACCAGTGGATGGGCTGAAACCTGATTTGGCGGCCGCGACAGGGACACTGTGCTTCTGGCGATTTTGCATATAGAGCCTCGATTGTTGATCCGTGATGTGACTGCCGGACATTCATTCTTCCTTTGAGCGGGAAGAAGAAATGCACCCGACACATCGCGATCACCAGACGGCGTGAACCCTATGTGGGTTCGCGCCGTCGCCAGGAACGTCCCTCCAGTCGGGCTACGCCCTCCCTCCGTGACGTCCCTGGCGACGCTCCCATCCTGATTGACGCTCCTTCCAGGTTGATTGCCGCGCCGTAGACACAGGAGTTCTTCACGACGAAGCCGGTCCAGCCGCGGCTCGCGAATACCGCCATCGTCAAATTGACGATGATGATCGTGGCGAAAAAGGCCAGGATGAGTGCCGGCATGTACCGGCGGCGAACTCTCCGGGATTTTGCTGCTCTCGTGTCGTTATCTTCTGTGTCCCTGTGCACAGGCGCTACAAGGACCGCCTGATGCGAATATGCGTTGTCGGAATTGACCAAGCCCAAAGACCGCCCGGTCGCCAGCGGCTCGGGCCGGACCGGCTGAATACCCCGAAGACGCGGCCGCCCTCGCCGCTACTGGCTACCGTCCCAGGCGATGATAACATGATTGATGCCATCGATCCCCGCCGACTACGGCCAAGAGCACGACCGTCTCGGCTCGAAGTGAGGGCCTCGGCGACGGTATGGGTCGTTGCGTCGTTCAGCTCCCAGCCAGTCGTGAAGGAGATCGCGATAGCGCGCATGCGATTCCGCAACAGCTCCGAACTCGGTCTGCCGCGCTGAAACGGCTCCTTCTCTCCTGACGCCGACCTGCGAAGCCGTGGTTTTGGCTGCATTGAGGAGCGCCTCTACCTCTGCGCGGCCGGTCTCCACGTTACGGATCATCTCGGGCGAGCAGAACCCCGCGCTAGGTACGTCCGGGATTATCTCGGCGACGGCGCGTTCAGATTGGCTCCGAGGAGCTTCGCGAAATTTCCCGCGTTTGCCGCGACCTTTCTTCGAATTGGCATCAGGATAGGTGACCCAAGGGAGTAGAGCTTCGAACAACTCGGTGCTCCCTGGAACCAGTCAGCGAGCCAAAAACAGCGGCAATGGCAGCTTCCCAACTATCCATCTCGTGACACCGCCGAAGAGCCGCTCACGCAGCCGGCGGCTGCCATATGCGCCCATGACGATCATGTCTGCGGACGTGTCGATTGCGTGCTGCGCGAGGACCGTCGCCACCGGTTTGCCGGCACTCGGCAGCCGGTCAACTGACACTCGAGCACCGTGCCGAGTAAGATAGGCAGCGATGTCGGCTCCCGGCTCAGCGCCGTTTCCGTTGAAAGTAGCCTTCGGATCGACCAGTGTGACACGAACTTCCTCAGCTCGGGATAGCAGATCCAGCGCTTCCCGAACCGCGCGGGACGCCTCGACTCGCGAATCCCAGCCAACCAACACGCGCCGCGGCGACAGCGTCGCCTCAGCGCCCTTGGGCACAACAAGTACCGGCTTTCCCGTATCGAACAAGCTGCCGTTGATAACAAGGGGTCCGAGATTATTGTCGTTGAGAAGTGCGGGGCCGACAATTGTCAGGTCGGTGCAGTGCGCCCGCTGTCGCACGGCGTCGCCGACGTCGGCCTCATCGCAGTAGTCTGTATCGACGTCAGAGCAAAGCGACATGGCTTTCAGCAGTTTCTGAATTTCCTTGGATGTTTTTTCCAGATGGGCCATGTCCTGCGAAAATGTCTCGATCTGCCTAAACCGTTTGTCCAACATGGCAATGGCCTGGGCGCGTTGTACCGGCCACTCGAGGATGCCATCGCCGAGCGGCGGAGGCGACATAACGAGCGGTGGAGGCGACATAATCAATACGGAAAGATACGCGCCGACCTCGGCACACAAGCCGGCAGCTGTTCTGACGTCCTGATCGGAATGGTCAGAACCCGTCACACAGAGTACGCTTTTAAAACCCATTTGCCTGCTTCTTTCTAAGTATGTCGTACCTGTAGGCACGTTTCGAAGCCGCAAGAGTTGTGCCACTCCTCATCTCCGTCGTGCTCAGGGCCACCGGTTCGCTATTTAGCCGTCCGGCCTCTCGAGCGAGTAGCCGGCCGACCTGGTGGTACGGATGACGGTGGAGGGCGAGGCCGCCTTCAGCGCCTTTCTGAGCCGGCTCATATGCACATCGACGGTGCGCACACCGACGTGGATGTTGGCCGGCCAGGCCGCGCCGATCAGCTCGTCCCGAGTGAAGACCTTGCCGGGAGTCTCAAGCAAAAGCCGCAGCAGGTTGAACTCGATCGGCCCGAGATGGATCTCGTGGCCATTGCCACGAACCCGGTGGGCATCGAGCCTCATTTCAAGGTCGCCACAGGAGAGCCAGCCGCCGTTTTCAACCCCGTTTGCACCCCGCTTCGTCAGCGCCAGCCTCGCCCGTAGACAATCAAGCAGCTTGGCCGGGGCGATCGGCCGCACAAAGCTCTCGTCAATGCCTGCCTTCAGGAGATCGAGGTGCTGGTTCTCGGCGCCGGGCGCGATCAGGGCAATAATGGGCAGCGCGCCGGTCCGGGGCTCCCGCTTGAGCCGGGCGCAGATTGCGGACCCGGTTATGCTCCCTGGCCCGCAGTCCAGCACCACGGCCTGGAATTCCCGTTCGTCGGCCATTGCAAGTGCTTCCTTCGCGCCGCCTGCCGGCTCACTGGTGAAGCCGTCGACCTCCAATATGTGGCTCAGGAACAGATAGAACTCGGCATCTTGCGAACAGATCAGGACGAGTGGCTTCATCAGCGCTACCCCAGGAACCAAATCGGTCTCGACCGCGTCGGTTGAGTGGGCTGGCCATCGGAGCTGCTCAAGACCTGACATGACCCCCCTGTCCGAAACTCGGTTCCATCACGCCCGTGCCACGTCGGGATAGGCTTCAATAGCTGCGATGCCATCGCCGACCAGTTTCGTGCCGGCCGCCGCGAGCTTCCCGAACGTCTCAAAGCCGAACCGGTGGACGTCGCGCAGGGTCTTCGACAGGACCACCAGCCGTCCGGCCGCGAAGAGCACGCGCCCAAAGCCCTCATGGCTCATCTCCATCATCGGCGATGCCATCAGGCCGCAGCGCTCCTCGATCGCAAGCCCGACGGCGGCGTAGAACTTGTCGAGCCTCCACAGCACGTCCGGATCGGGATCGCCGATGATCGGGATCGCACGGCGCTGTTCCTTGGTGATGATGAAGTCGCCCAGCAACTCGGCATCCGGTTTGCCTTCCCATGACCCGTAGGAATCCTGAGCACGGATCAGCCGCACGAGGCATTTGACGAACGGGGTGGCAAGGGCCGCCTCGTCCTCGGCGACAGCAGTGCTAGCCGCGGCATCAGACATTTCGCCTTCTCCTCATTTCAGTCGTCCTCGAAGGATGGCTTCTTCTCGGTGACGCCTGCCTCCGCCAGCACCTTGCGCAGCCAAGGGGGAGGACACGTCCTGAGCATCATCTGCGTGCGCAACAGCACCTCCTGGATGCTTTGGGGGTGCGGCACCTTGATCGGATGGATCTTTGCCGAAACAATCTTGGCTGCCGAAGGTCCGCCGATCGCCAGACAAAACAGCAGATGACAGCCCTTCAGCGCCTCCACCTTCGGCGTGATGCGGTCATCGCCCTCGCTCCGATGCTCCCCGCTTTCGTCGGAAACGTCGTCGAAGGCCACGGCTTCCACGAGCTTCCACTCCTCGCGCGTCACGTCGTAGACAGCAAAGCGTTTGGCCGACCCGAAATGGGCATTGAGGTCCTTCATGTCTTGCGTGGCGATCGCCACGCGCAATGCGCCTGTTCGTCGTGTAGGCATCACAGCGTGAACCTCGTCAGTGACGAGTGAGAGGCGACGGACGGGGCCCATCTGGCGTTTCTCGCTTGCGGAGGGGATCAAGTTCTTCAGGTGTCGGCGCCTTCCAGTAAGCCTGGAAAATGTTGGCAACTTCGAAGACCAGGTCGCGGGTGCCCTGATAGAGGATTGTGAGCTTGTGCTGGCTGCCGAGCCGGTCGAAGACGGGAAAGCCGACGCGCATGAGCGGAATGCCAAGGCGCTGCGCGGCCTGGCGTCCATGGGAATGGGTGACGAGGAGATCAGCGCCGGCGGCAAGAGCTTCCAAATCGCCGAGATCGCCGATTTGAACCGACTGCGCTGGTACTTTTTCCAGAATTTTCGACATATCGGTCGTGGCGACGGCCGCCGCGATTTCGGAGCCCATGCCGACGAAGAACGTCGCGAGTTGATAGAGTTGGTCTGGTTCAGCAGCGATCGCAATTTTCTTGCCTCCGAAATGGAAATGTCCGTCGAGTAACGCATCCTGCAATTGGCCCCGGCGACGGCGCACCCCGGCCGGCACCGAGGCGCCCGAAATCGCGGACAGCAGCGAGACGAACCGATCGGCGCCCTTCAATCCGGTCAGCGACTGGAACAGCACGTAAGGCACGCCGGTCAACTTCTGCAGCACCTGCGCCGGGCGGCGCATATGCTCGCCGATGGCGATGCAGTGCTCGGCCGTGCCAAGCTCGCGGATATCCTCGACGCCGGTGCCGCCATAGGTGGTCGTGACCCAACGGTCGGGCACGGTGCCGTCGAGCGAGCCTGAAACGTCCGGCAAAATCACCGGCTTCAGCCCAAAGCTTTCAACCATCTCACGCAAATGCTCGATGTCAGCCACAGTGAGGTTCCAGCCGGGCAGGATCGCGATCTTCTTCGACTGCCGCACCTGTTCGCCGGGCCGTGTAATGCCTTCGATCATCGCGGTAACAGCCTTGGCCCAGCCCTCTTCGATCGCGCCGTCGAAATCCGGCGTGTTGGCCAGCACGATCTCCGTACCCGCGATTTCTTCCGCGTGCTTCAGCCTGATGCTGGCGATATCGCCTGCGCAATCTTCGCCACGGGTTTCCACCAGCGCCGTCGTGCAGACCCCGATCAGCTTTGGCTTTGTGCGGACCTTGAGGTTGAGGATCGCCTCTTCCAGATTGTCCGCCCCGCCGAGGATTGTCGTCACTTCGTCCATCGCGGTGGTCTGCAGGGGGATCGCTTCCTTGAAATGCCGCACGAAGAGCACGAGCGCGAAGCTGGTGCAGCCCTGGCTGCCGTGGAACAGTGGCATCGCACCCTCGACCCCAAGAAAGGCCAAGGCCGCACCCAGCGGCTGTGACGATTTCAGCGGATTGACGGCTGCCGATTTGGTCTGGGAAAGGATGCGGGCCATCGGCTTTCCTCAACGCTCGCCGCAATCGTCGGCCGTCGTGCCGGCGACTTCCTGGACAGCGTGCAACGTCGCGGTCTCGCTCCTCGTGCCCGGCAGTTCGTCCTCCACCGCAGGCTGGCAATCCCACGGTGCCGGCTCGCGCACTTGGGACCAGATCGGGTTATGAATGGCGAGGTCGATCTGGCGTACGAGTTCCACCATGCCGTCATAGCCCGCATAAGGGTGCTGGCGCTCCTGGTTGATATCGAGCCAGGGTGTCTTGGCCTTGAGCGCGATGAATTGCGTGCGCCCGCCCGACAGCATGATATCGGCCTTGTGTTCTGAGAGCATGGCGTAAAGGTCGCGCGCTGCCATCTGCTCGAACATGTGGTTGTCGTCCTTCAGGATCTGCTTGATGCGCTGCTTGTCTTCGACTGTCGATTTCTTGACCGAGGTGCCGACGATCTCCATGCCGATCTCCATCAGCGCGTGGACGATCGACCAGGACTTCACGCCGCCTGTATTGAGAAGCACGCGCTTGCCTTGAAGCCGCCGCCGATAGGCTTCGAGCTTCCTCCACGCAATCGCCTCTTCCACCGCGATCAGCGTCCGTGTGCGGTTGAGGATCTCGCGATCGGCACCCTTCCTCACGAGCAGCTCAGCAATGTTGCGAAGTGCTTCCGAGGTGTCGGTAATGCCGTAGAAGGAGCCTTCGAAAAACGGGATGTCCCAGCGCTCCTCCATCTTGCGGGCAAGATTGATGAGTGCCGTCGAGCACACGATCATAGCCGCCCGGGCGCGGTGAGCGGAAGCAACGTCAAGGTAGCGCGCGTCGCCCGGAATGCAGGCGCGCACCCGGATGCCCAGTCGATCAAGCAGCGGCTTCACCAGCCAGAATTCGCCGGAGAGGTTGAATTCGCCAAGGATGTTGATGTCGTACGGCCCGGCGTCGTCGGGTTCTACCGTGCCGATGACGTGATCGAGCAACGCCTCGGCGGCGAGCTTATTGCCGAGGTTCTTGGAGCCGGCCAAGCCCGGGGCATTGACCGGCACCACCGGCAACCCGAATTTTTCCCGCGCACGCTTGCACACGGCCTCGATGTCGTCGCCGATCAACGCCGTCACGCAGGTCGAATAGACGAAGATCGCTGACGGCGCATAGGCTTCCCTGATCTCGCGGATCGCCTTGAAAAGCTTGCGCTCGCCCTGCCCCATCACCACGTCGAGTTCGGTCAGATCGGTTGTGAAGCTTGTGCGCCAAAGCGTTGGCCCTGACGAAGCCGCGCCGCGGTTGTCCCAGGAATTGCCCTCGCAGGCGAGCGGCGCATGGACCAGGTGCGCGACGTCGGTGATCGGCTGCAGCACGATCTTGGCGCCGTCAAAGGCGCAGCCGCCGGCTGCCGCCCCGGGGGTCAGCGGCTTCGAGCAGCCCTCTTTGCGCGCCTTGGCATCCTTGCCGCGGTTTTGATCGCAGGCGGGCTCGTTGAAGACATCCTGGATTTTGGCGCTGAGCGAGGACATTGCGTCGGTCTCCAAAAGTGCATTGGAAGGCGGCCAGCCTCGGCGAAAGGCCGGCCGCCGCTGCTAGCGGGTGAGGTCATAAGAATAGTCCGTCACACCCGTCTCGCTGGTCTCGCGATCGAGCTTGTCGAAGATCTTGTCGAGGATCGTCGTCAGGACGCGTAACCCGCCCTGGTAGCCCATGAGCGCAAAGCGATGGTGATGGTGCCGGTCGAAGATCGGGAACATCAGCCGGATCAGCGGCGTGCCGGTGTCGCGCTCCAGATACTTGCCATAGGAATTGCCGATCAGCAGGTCCACCGGCTCGGTGAAGAGCAGCGAGCGCATCGCCCACAGGTCCTTGCCCGGCCAGACCTGGGCATCCTTGCCGAAGGGCGAGGATGCAAGCAGTTCCTTCATCTCGGCTGCCCATGCCGAGCTGCCGTTGGTGGCGAGGCAATGGGTCGGCTCGCCGCCGGTCTCCATGACGAAGCGGGCCATGGCGTAGACGAAGTCCGGATCGCCGTAGATCGCATATTTCTTGCCGTGCAACCAGGACTGGCTGTCCGCCATGGCGTCAACCAGTCGGCCGCGCTCAAGGCGGATCGTCTCGGGGATCTCCTTGCCGGAAATCGCAGAGACCTTCATCAGGAATTCGTCCGTCGCCTGGACGCCGAGCGGGTAATGGAACGAGGCCGTCGCCTGCCCGACTTGCTCGCAGTAGTCCAGCGTTTTTCGGGTGTTGTAATACTGCAGCGAAAGTGTCGCCTCGGCGTTGAGTGCCTCCTTCACGTCTTCGATCTTCGTACCGCCATCATACATGCGGTATTCACCGTCCGACGGCGTGTCGAACTGGTCAGAGGCGTCCTGGATGAAGGTGTAGGACACGCTCATCAGGTCGAGCAGGCGCTTGAGTTCCCGGTTGTTGCCGACGCAGAAGCCGTCGAAACCGGGAATGATGTTGATGGTTTCCCCGGCTTCCGTGCGCTCCTGGCCTTTCCAGAAGTGCTCCAAGATGCCCTTGACCATTACGTCATAGCCATCGACATGGCTGCCGACGAAGGCCGGCGTGTGGGCGAAGGGCACGTCGAAGTCGCGCGGGACCGAGTTTTCGTCCTTGGCGTTCTCGATGAAGCTGTGCAGGTCGTCCCCAATGACCTCCGCCATACAGGTGGTCGAGACGGCGATCATCTTCGGGTCGTAGAGCTGGTAGGTGTTGGCGAGCCCGTCGACCATGTTCTTCAGGCCGCCGAATACCGCCGCATCCTCGGTCATCGAGGAGGAAACCGCCGACGCAGGCTCCTTGAAATGGCGCGACAGGTGCGAGCGGTAATAGGCCACGCAGCCCTGGCTGCCGTGGACGAAGGACATGGTTCGTTCGAAGCCCGCGGCCGCGAACACCGCGCCGAGCGGCTGGCAGGCCTTGGCGGGGTTCACCACAAGCGCTTCGCGGGCGAGATTCTTTTCGCGGTATTCCCACGTCTTGGTGAATTCGCGTTGATCGGTAACGATCTGATCCGGGTGCGGACATTCGAAATTCAGCTTCTTCTCCGCGAGCATCTGCCTGTATTCCGGCTCGCGGAACAGGGGAGCGTGGTCGAGAATTTTTTCAGCCGACTGCGGCATTGGTGATTACCTCTTTTTCATCTGGCCGCCCCATAAGGCAGCTCAGGGACGTCGAGACGTTTCAGGTGTCCCGCGGGCCAGGGGCCGCGGGCGTTCATCGTCTTCCTTGGGGAGACCAGGCTAAGGCCGGGTGTTATTCGGCAGCCATCGCCCGCCCACGGCTCGGGCTTTTTTTCCAAGGGGCGTCGTACAGGCCCCAGACCGGGTTGTTGATGGCAAGATCCACGTCGCGGGCGAAAATGGCAAAGCCGTCATAGCCGTGATACGGTCCTGAATAATCCCAGGAGTGCATCTGGCGGAACGGTATGCCCATCTTCTGCACGGGGTATTTTTCCTTGATGCCCGAGCCAACGAGATTAGGGCGAACCCCCTCGATGAACTTCTCCAACTCGTAACCGGTCACGTCATCATAGATCAGCGTGCCGTTCCTTACGTAATGGCCTGTGCGCTGATAGTCGTCGTTGTGGGCGAACTCGTAGCCTGTGCCGACGATCACCATGCCGAGGTCCTCGTATGCTGTGATGACGTGGCGGGGGCGCAGTCCGCCGACGTAGAGCATGACAGTATTGCCTTCCAGGCGCGGCCGGTACTTGGCGATGACGGCGTCAACAAGCGGTCTGTACTTGGCGATAACCTTCTCAGTCTTCTCCTCGATTTCAGGGCCAAAATGCATGGCTATCTTGCGCAGGGAGGCTTCGATCTGGGAGGGGCCGAAGAAATTGTACTCCATCCAGGCGACCCCATACTTTTCCTCCATGTGCCGGCAGATGTAGTTCATCGACCTGTAGCAATGGATGAGATTGAGCTTGGCCTTCGGCGCGCGCTCTATCTCGGCGAGCGTGGCGTCGCCCGACCAGTTGCCGACCACGCGCAGCCCTATCTCCTCGAGCAGGATGCGCGAGGCCCAGGCGTCGCCGCCGATATTGTAGTCACCGATCACGTTGACGTCGTACGGGCCCGCCTCGAACTCCACGTCCTTCTTCTCGAAGACCCAGTCGCGGATCGCGTCGTTGGCGATGTGGTGGCCGAGCGATTGCGAGACGCCGCGGAAGCCCTCGCAGCGCACCGGCACGATCGTCTTTCCGTGCTCCTTGGCCTTGTTGCGGGATACTGCTTCGGTGTCGTCGCCAATCAGGCCGATCGGGCATTCGGATTGCACGCTCATGCCGTTGTTGAGGGGAAACAGTCCCTCAATCTCGTCGATGATCTGTTCCAGCTTCTTGTCACCGCCGAAAACAATGTCCTTCTCCTGGAAATCGGAGGTGAACTGCATTGTCCCGAACGTGTCGATGCCCGTCGTGCCTACATAGTAGTTGCGGCGCTGCGACCAGGAATATTGCCCGCAGCCGACCGGGCCGTGCGAGATATGGACCATATCCTTGATTGGACCCCACACCACGCCCTTAGAGCCGGCATAAGCGCAGCCACGAATCGTCATCACGCCCGGAATGGACTTGATGTTCGATTTGACGTCACATTCGGAGACGACCTCGCCAGCCTCGTCCCCGCTCTTTGCGACGCTAAGGTGCTTTTTGCGGCGCTTCGCCGCCTTGTCGGGATATTGCGACAGCACCTCCTCGATAAGCTTTGCATGGAGAGTGCCGTCATTCTCGTAATCCAGGCTCATGGGACCCCTTTAAAGGTTCGAGTGACGCCTCACCGACGAGGCGCCGTTCTTTGAAAGGCGCGTCAGCTCAACGCGGCGCCTCGTGGCGGCAGCGCTCGTTACTGGGCGGCCGCTTTCGTCGCTTCCTTGGCCTGAAGCTCGGCAAGCATCTGCTCGTCGGTCTTCATGATGCCGAAGTCGAGCAGCATGTCCTCGAGCTCCTCCATGGTGATCGGAGTCGGCACGGTGCCCTGCCCCGAATTGCCATGGATCTTCTCGGCCAGCGCGCGATATTCCCCCGCCTGCTTGGAGTCCGGGGCATACTGGATAACCGACATCTTCCTGAGCTCGGCGTGCTGGACGATGTTGTCGCGCGGCACGAAATGGATGAGCTTGGAATTGAGCCTGGAAGCCAGTGCTTCGGCGAGGTCGAGCTCGCGGTCGGTTTGACGCTCGTTGCAAATCAGGCCGCCGAGCCGCACGCCGCCCGAATGGGCATATTTCAGAATGCCCTTGGCGATGTTGTTGGCGGCATAGAGCGCCATCATCTCGCCGGACATGACAATGTAGATTTCCTGGGCCTTGCCCTCGCGGATCGGCATCGCGAAGCCGCCGCACACCACGTCCCCGAGCACGTCGTAGGAGACATAGTCGACATCGTCATAGGCTCCGTTCTCCTCGAGGAAGTTGATCGAGGTGATGACGCCGCGCCCGGCGCAGCCGACACCCGGCTCGGGCCCGCCGGATTCCACGCACTTGATGCCTTTATAGCCGACCTTGAGCACGTCCTGGAGCTCGAGGTCTTCGACCGAACCTTCCTCTGCCGCGAGGTGCAGGACCGTATCCTGCGCCTTCGAGTTCAGGATCAGGCGGGTGGAGTCGGCTTTGGGGTCGCAGCCGACGATGAGGATCTTCTGCCCAAGGTCGACAAGTGCGGCGAGCGTATTTTGGGAGGTGGTGGACTTGCCTATGCCCCCCTTGCCGTAGAATGCGATCTGACGCAGACCTGACATGTAGCTTTCCTTCCTTCGTTCCATCCATCGCGGCTGCCCGCGACATGCCGGTCGGCAGCTCTCGCCGCCTCACACCCAAAGGGTCTCAAGATGCGTGCCAATTGGCTTGATCGAACACAAGAAAAATTTTGATGTTGCTTTTCAGCTATTTAGCCTGAGGGCAAACAGTGCTTGTCGGAACAAGCCCGTGTAGCGGACGCGACAAAGGCGACAGAAAGATCGGATGGCGTCTGCTCGAGACCGCTACAGGTTGACCTCGGTGTCCGGAGCAAGTTGGAGCAGCGAGTTAAGGCGACTTTGGTCGAGAGACCTGCTGCAGAGACTTCGGTCCACGCGTAGCTGTGTATCGCTCCAGGCTGCTTTTGATCCCGCGCGGTTCAGCCTTTGTCTTCGCGATCACGAGGTTTGCTTCTTCGCACCAGACGTCCTGTAGGCTTGGCTGCCATTTCTGCTGATACGCTTGGATTGACCCCAAGGCGAGCATTTGCACCAACGGAAAACGAGCACAACCGGCCGAGCTCATGGATCGTCACGCTGGGAATAGCTGCCTTGGCGATCTCGCACAGGTGTCGGTTATGCGTCAGGTAGATCACCTGACCGGCACATGCCATCTCACCAAACAGTTTGAAGACCTCCTCTGATCGGCCGTGGTCGAAGGTCTCCATTATATCATCGGCGATAAAGGGCACGGAGGGCCTAGACGGAACCGTCGGCCGTCAGCTCCGAGATTGACGGGCGCGCCCTCACCGACCGTTTCCCAGATCAGGCCTCCGTTCCTACTGACCGACAGGCCTCCTTCAGTCGCGGCGTAAATCGTGTCGGCGTCTTGCCGATGCGGCGAGGTCGATCAGCTTGGGAGCGGTCCAACCACAGCCACATCTTCCCGGCAATGTCGGGCAGCAGGCGCTGTACGTGTTTTCGCTGCTTGCCACCATAGTTCAGTTCGGACCGGGCCTGCGCTTCTACAGGAAGGGTTTGCCTGCCCTGTGATCCACAGCCCTTCGTTCGCCGACGTAGCGGTTACCGTCCAGAGCGAGGCGATCGCAGTTGCTTGGGCAAAACGTTTCAAATTCGACTTCAAGCTGATCTTTTGCGTTCAGGGAGCCACGGCGCCTGGGTTGGTTGATGAACACCGTCCGTTCGCGCATGTGGAGTCGAATTAACTCTTGGCGTAGAGGAGGCAGGCTCATCATCCAACAGTAGCCGGAGTTCCGCTGGGTCGAATGCCATCATTGGTGGGGAGGCGGGTTCATCATCCAACAGCTGCCGGAGTTCCCCTGGCTCGAATGCCATCATTGGTGGGGAAGCGGGTTCATCATCCAACAGCTGCCAGGGCTCCTCCTCCTGCGGCATGAGCCCCCTCAGTCGGTTTTGCAGCGCCTGCCGATCGGCGATGAGGTTGTCGAGGTGCAGCGGCTCGTGGTCCGGCCGCTGCCCGTCCACCAATCGTTGAAGCAGCGCCCACGTGCCCTCCAGCACAAAGACGCCGCAATCGTAATCGTTCGGCTGTCGCGGCATGCGGGCTGGCGTCAAGGTGGCGTTCAGCAGTCTTGCGAGTTGTCTTGCAGGCACGTCGTTGTACCCCTCTCGCTGAAGGGAGTCGTAGTGATAGGCGAACCGCCTTTCCGGGTTGCGGCGATCAACGAGCAGCAGCGACCAATGGGTGCCGGGGCTATTGGGAGTGCCATTGTTCAATGGCAGGAAGAGGAAGTCGGCTGGGGCGTCGTTTTGATTATAGATGGACTGCAATGTGCCTCGCGCGTTTTGCGGCTCCATGTGGCGCAGTAGATGGGATACCGACGGACTGACTAGCCGTGTCCGGGCGGCGAGCGTCGGATTGATCCCCTGCAGCTGCTGCTCTACGAAATCGTAATCCCTCTGCACATGGGCGTCGCTCAGCCACTCGGTGGCGCCGAGCACCGACCCGTTGGTGACATTGGACGAGGCTGTCGGATCCAACGCCCCGATCTGGGCATCGGAGGATGGTCGTGGACGTAGTCACATCAACCACTGGAAGCCCGCGGTAGGTGTCTGGCAGCTTGGCGGTGACTGGCCAGCCGGGACCTGGAGCCCTTGCCGGTGCCGCTGGCGCTGCTTCACTCATGGGCCGAGGTCGAGTGTGATGGATGAGCTGAACGTCATCGGGGCCTCCCTGCCTCAATACGGCGGCGGACCCTGTCCCTTGCATCATCTGCTGCCACTCCGTCTCGACCATCTGCCCGCGCGGACGCACCGGTGCAGAATGAGCATCGTCGCGCAAGTCGACCGGTGTGGACGGCAAATCAACTAGAGAATCAAGATCGCCGTAGATGTCTGAGGGAGCTCTCGCAGAAGGCGCCGGCGCAAAGTGAGCATTGTAACCTAACTCAGCCGGATCTGGATCAACCAATGCTTCAAAGCCAGGATAGAGATCCTGAGCTCTGGCAGTTGATGGCGATGCCGGGTCTTGCATCCGCCGCCGCACCAACTCCTCGCTCAGCCACGCCAAAGCTTCATCGTCCGAGGAGGCTGGCACAAGAGAAAGCTCCTGCGGCGAGCCGGGCTGTCGAGCGCCCTGGTAACGACCCGGTACTGGCCCGGCAAACAGCGGCGGAAAGTCAGGCGATGGAACCCAAGCGTTGAGCTCGAATGATGTGGGCGGGTTCTGATGAACCATTGCCTCAAACCCGCCGTCCTGCCGGCTTGGCAGGACGTTGCTCCCGGCCAACTCGTCCGCGGCCGACTGGTGGTCGTTGCGCCAGTTCGAAGGATGAACGGCTTCTGCGGAATCCGGCGGCTGATGATGGCTCGCGCTTGACCCGAGAAATGGCTGTGGGCCGGCCTTATCCAATCCCCCCCAAAGCAGATCCTGATCGTAATCTTCCATGGGTGGCAAAGCGATAGCTTCATGCGGGGCACTGTGCTGCGCAGTGGCGCCTCCGATCCCGCTAGTTTCCGCATGCAGCCTTGGGATGTATTCGCTCTCTCTCTCCCGCATAACGGGCTGCCCTTCCAATGGCAATGCGCCCACCGGGTAGGTGGAGGGCTGCATCGGCATGCGGCCGCCTGAATTGCCGGTCTCGCTCAGCTGCTGCTGAATGGCGACGGTTGACGGCGCATTCAGGGTCCTCTGCCGCTTCGCTGGCCTCAACAGCGCTGTGGAATGTTCATTGTTGATGATGACCCACTCGGTTGGCAGGAGGTTGCCCCTGTCAATCGCGCCAGGCGAGCGCCGAATCTGCTGTTCGCTGACCGCTAACAACGGCCGGGTGGCAGCCTGAACACCAGCCTGCCCAGAGCCGGCTGCTCCGAAAGCGCCCGCCCCTATGCTGTCGAGGTTATCCAGTCCAGCGGGCAACTTCCCTGGAGCAATGAAAAATGACGGGGCTGGTTGATTATCCTGCTGTCCTTGAAGCTCCTCTGGCCAACTGCCAGCTTCCGGCCACGCGCTTTGCTGCGCAGCGGCGTCGCCGACCCGCCTCGGCTCCATCAGTGCCGCGTCGTCGAGATCAGGACCGGTGGGAACACGGCGCTCGAGCTCCATCGCTTTAGCGCCGGCCTGCGATTTTCGGAGCTGAGCCAGTGCGAAACCGATGTTCCGATGACCACCGGTGTCCTCCTTGAAGGCCTTGACATCTCCATCCAATGCCTCGCCGGAAAGCCGACCAGCAATGCCCTTCTTGTTGTTTTGACGTAGGTAGTCACTGAAGCTCCTAAGATCAGTTGCATTGGTGCTGCCGATATTTGTCGCTGCTTCCTTTCTGTACTCTTTGATGAGAGCCGCGTCCTCCGGATACGGAGTCAACTCAGGGCGGCCTGCGATCGGCACGGTTCCCCCGTCGACTGCGAGGTCCGGAGATGACTTATTGCCGTAAGCAGCCTCGAGGGATCACCCTTTCCGATGAATTCGCGCGCATCATCGGTCAGCGACTGCTTGTCGAGCCGATCCTTCACGGGATCTTTGTTATTTGCGAAGAGCCAGTGGCCAAAGCCGAGAAGAATACTTACATTGTTCTTGGCGGTCTGCTCGGCGGCCCCGCCTTTGACGAGGGCCTCCTCAAGACTGAAAATAAAGTCTTGATCCCTGAAATGAAGAGGGCGCTTGCTGACCCTTTTCAAAAACCGAGTTGACTGAGCCGGCTGTGGCGCCGAGGACGACGGGCCAGATTCGTCGATCAGCCGATCGTGGCTTTCCGCAGGAAGCTCCTTTGGCCAACTGCCAGCTTCCTGCCACGCGCTGTGCTGCGCAGCGGCGTCGCCGACCCGCCTCGGTTCCATCAGTGCCGCGTCGTCGCGATCAGGAACGGGGGAAACACGGCGCTCGAGCTCCTTAGCGCCGGCGTGCGATTGTCGAAGATGAGCCAGTGCGGCACCGATGTTCCGATGACCGCCGGCGTCCTGCTTATAGCCCTTGACATCTCCATCCAATGCGTTGCCGGAAAGCCGACCAGCAATGCCCTTTTTGTTGCTTTGACGTAGGTAGTCACTGAAGCTCCTAAGATCAGTTGCATTCGTACCGCCGGTGTTTGTCCCTGCTTCCTTCCTGTACTCTTCGATGATAGCCGCGTCCTCCGGATACGGAGTCAACTCAGCGCGGCCTACGATCGGCACGATTCCCCCCCGTCGACTGCGAGGTCCGGAGATGACTTATTGCCGTAAGCAGCCTCGAGGATTACCCTTTCCGATGAATTCGCGCGCATCATCGGTCAGCGACTGCTTGTCGAGCCGATCCTTCACGGGATCTTTGTTATTTGCGAAGAGCCAGTGGCCATAGCGGAGAAGAGTACTTACATTATTCTTGGCGGTGGGCTCGGAGGCCCCGCCTTTGATGAGGGCCTCCTCAAGACTGAAAATAAAGTCTTGATCCCTGAAATGAAGAGGGCGCTTGCTGACCCTTTTCAAAAACTGAGTTGACTGAGCCGGCTGTGGCGCCGAGCCGGCCGGCATCGCTCCACCACCTCCACCTGTATTGGCGACCTCGCTCAGTTGCCGCTCAAAGGCCGCCGCACCTGCGGACGGAGCCGCGGGTGAGCTCTCTTGCGGGCCAGCCCTGTTCGATTGTCCACGCACCCGCTTGGTCGAGGTGAAGTCCATCGGTTCTCACTTTCAGCAATATAAGCCCGTTTGAAGCTGGGCTTGGATTTGACACAGGGAAGCTATCGAGAACCTGACGACGACAACGTTCCCGTCAAGACGGATGGGTTGCTAAGTTTTCGGCAACCAGAGGCATGGCATGGGCTCCGGTGTTTCGCCGGAGAGTTCAGATGTTCAACGGTCGCCATTTCGACCAGTCCGTGATCCTGCTTTGCGTTCGCTGAAAACTGGCCTACGGCTTGAGGCTTGGCAATGAAGGAAATGATGGCCCGAGCGTGGCATCAGGCCATCGATCATTCGACGATCTATCGCTGGGTCGTTCGCTTCTCGCCCTTGCTGCTGAAACGCTTCAATGGGCGCAAACGTGCCGTGACCGGCAAATGGCTTGCGGACCAATCGGGCGGCCATTGTTTCCTACAACACGACCAACCCCCCTCCGGGACCGTTCGCGGCGCAGACTGACGCCGATCCAGATCCGCAGAGCCAATACCTCAACAATCGATCGAGCAGGACCATCGGCGCATCAGGTGTCGTGTACGGCCCATGCTCGGTTTCAATCACGCGCCAGCGCGATCGGCACGCTGGACGGGATCGAGATGATCCACATGATGCAAAGACGACAGGCGAGGATCTGGCGATCCGCAAGCTGCATGAAGGCAAGACTGGAGGAGCGGTGCCCATGCGGGTGCCGTTCGCACCAGCCTGAAACCGCCGATTTTAGAGCATCCTCAGCAGCGCGCCGCCTATCGAATACCCCGCGCCAAATGCGCAGATCAGGCCGAAATCGCCGGGCTTCATGTCGGCGTGGTTCTCCGACAGCGCGATGATGGCGCCGGCGCCGGCCGTGTTGCCCAGCCGCTCCAGCACCATCGGCGCACGGTCGTGGTCGACCTCGTGGCCGAAGGCCAGTTTCAGGATCATCGCGTTCATGCGCGCATTGGCCTGATGCAGCCAGAAGCGCCTGACCGCCTGCGGCGTCAGCCCGTGCTCGGCGAGGAATTCGACGATGAACTTCTGCCCGGCGACGGTGACTTCCTTGAACACCTTGTTGCCGACCTGCTTGATCAGATTACCTTCCAGATTGATCATGTAAGGATCATCCTGGGCGGTGCGGGTGTGGTAGCCCAGATTGGTGCGGATGTTGTTCGACATCTGCGTCCAGATGCGCGTGTCGAGCACCTCGAATCGTCCCGGCCGCTTCTCGCCTTGGGCAAGACCCTCCACCACCATGGACACGGACGCGTCGCCGAAGATGAAATGCGTCTGCCGGTCGCGGAAATTGAGATGGCCGGTGATGATCTCCGGCGTCGTCACCAGGATGCGTTTGTGTGCGCCCGACCGCACCAAATTGACGGCGATGTGCAAGGCGGCGGCAGCCGAAGAGCAGCCAAGCCCCATGTCGAAGCCGGCGCCCTTTGTCCCCAACACTTGCTGCATTTCGATGGCGATCGCCGGATAAGGCCGCTGGTGATGCGAGGCCGAGCAGATCGCCAGGTCGATATCGGACGGGCTCAGTCCGGCATGGTCGAGAGCCTTTCGCGCCGCGGCGATGCCGAACTCGGCCTCGAGCGATAGCGCATCGTCGGGCCGCGCCGGAATGCGCGGGGCCATGCGGGTCGGGTCGAGAATGCCTTCGCGCTCGATCACATGGCGGGTGCGCACGCCCGAAGCGTGGACGATGAAGTCGCTGTCCGATTTCGGCAGCGGCGGCTCGCCGGTCTCCTGGCGGCGCGCATTCTCCATGTCGACCCAGGCATTGAAGCTGGCGACCAGTTCTTCATTGGTGATCTTGGCTTCAGGGACTTCAACGCCGATGCCGCTGATGATGACGCGATGCATGTTTCAGTCCGTCGCACGCGCCGGCGCTGCGGCTCTCACGTGGGCGTCGAATTCGCGAGCCGGCCGCGTTCGCTCATCCTCGAATTTGACAAAGAGGGCGCCGGACCGGTCAGCCATGTCAGCTCCCACAATCATTCGACGGTGACCGATTTTGCGAGATGGCGCGGCTAGTCGACATCTGTGCCCATGACGAGCGCCGTGTGGTAGGCAAGAAGCTGTATCGGCACCGAGAAAATCATTGGCGCGACTATCTCGTCGACTGCCGGCAGCCCCCGCAGCCGCCAATTCGTCCTTCAACTCGGCGAAATTCTCGATAATGCCGTTATGGACGACGGCCACACCATCGCTAAAGTGCGGATGCGCGTTGCGTTCAGTCAGTGCCCCATGAGTTGCCCGGCGCGTGTGGGCGATGCCAATGGTGCCGCCCAGCGGCTCTTCCTTCAGCCTCGCCTTGAGATTGACGAGCTTGCCCTCGGCGCGCCGGCAGTGCAAGGCGCCCTCGGTGATCGTCGCAACGCCGGCTGAGTCATAGCCGCGATATTCCAGACGCTTCAACGCGTCGACCAACCGCTCCGACACTGGCTGTTGCCCAACGATGCCAACAATCCCGCACATGCTCGTCTCCGATTTCTCCCGGCAGCCTGGGTCGACCGGAAGGACACCCGCCCGGCCGTTTCTATTCAGAGCCTCCTAGGGGAATTCGGTACGATTGGTAAAATCGATTATTGGGATAACTGTTATCCACCCAGTGGATGGGGCTAGGACGCGTTTGGGCTACGTCCTCGATCATCCCGGCGGAAACCGCTCATCTCGGCGATACGGGCCTCCTGAACGATCCGGGACGCGAGCACCTCACGCAGATTGCGCGGATTGGCCCTCAATGTCTTATGATCGAAGACGCGCCCCAGCAACGCCAGATCGGAGGGATTGAAGGCGCCGGATTGCGCGAGCATTTCGACGAAATCGGCATGACACCCCCTTCGCTGCAGGCTCCGTCGAGCACAATCGATAGTTGGGCGCTATTGCAAGGTCCAGGCTGGACACTATGGCAGCAAACGTCCCGCGACCAAAAACAAGTGCTCAAGAGAAAAACCCGCCGCGCTTCGCGGCGCGACGGGTCGATCAGGCGTTGCATGAAGCATCGCTGCTGCGTCGTCATGAAACGCTGGGCCCACCCCTTTGCCGACCGATGTTCCAGAAGATACCCTCGCGCTGAACCACGCCAGAAACCTCCTTGCCGATGTGCCGATGGAGCACCGGCCGCCATGGCACCAGCGTGAGCTCGCGCGACCTCTCGATCGCGGCATATTTGCCGCAGGCGAGCTCAACCGATCGGCGCAGCATACCCTCTATTCGATCTCCTGCCCGGGCTTCGGCATACGAGAGCCCAAGTTCCTGCGAAAGCTGACCGACAACACGGTTCAGCTCACGCTAACGCAGGATCGAAATCATGTTGGCGCGATAAACTATCCGGTCCTGCTCTTCACTCGCGAGACCCTGCACGAGCAGCCACTGCCGCCTGCGTGCCTGCGCGGCCCGCACATCACGGCCGAAACCCGAGCCATGCAAAGCCTCCGGTCTGTCAGAGACCAGCTCGCGGTCAATCCAGGTGGCGCCGTCGAAACCAATCTGTTGCTCAAGCGACAATGAGGAGAGCTTCTCGACCGTGACAGGTTCTTCCCTGGCACGCTGACGCTCGTAGACGACGACGCGTTTGGGATGGTCCGGCCCGATGACCCTGGTGCCGTCAGGCTCGCGCTTCACTCCACCGGTGGCGTGGCGGATCGCTTCAAGGCGCCGGACGTGCGTTTCGGCGAAAGGTTCGGTGACCGACCGATCATGCTTGAGATGGATGTCGATGTTGTAGCGCCCGTTATGGGCGGCCACGATGTCCGCGATCGTACGGTCAAACTGCCTTGGCTCGGTGTTCCTCGGGGTGACACGAAAGCAGCTACGCTGGACAACCAAAGGGTTGTTATGGCCAGGGATCAAAGCCCGAAGGGCCGAGACCGCCGTACCAGAGCGAATGAAGCGGACTCGGTTCACGAGAGCCCGCCGTGCGTCATCAGGCGCGCGGGCGCCCGCCAACGTCAATAGGACGGGTTTGCGATAGTGGGGCTTGGGGGCTTGATCCTGTACTCGAAATCTTCGCCCAACTGGGATCGAAAACCGATCGTGTCGGCGAGGTCGAGGATCCGTCCACATCGACGCGCCGACTATCCCGCTTGGATGGCCGCGAAGGATGCTTCTGGTCAACTCTTGAAGATTACAGCAGCGGTGGACGGTCTGGCGAAAGTCCCATTTTCGAGAAGAACACGTTCCATACCTCAACCTCGCCCAGTTGATCAGGAACATGGTTCTCCTGATGGATACTGCAGCGCTCCGGGACTGGCCCTATGAACTTCGACTTATCATATGCATTCCCGTTGGCGCGGAAATAGGCCACATGGAACCTTGAGTGTCCCAATTTTTTCTCAAGTAGAGTGACCATCTCCTGGAGATCGTCTACGCCAAACGTCTTTCCCATCTGCTGATCCCCCGGAGCATCCGTCGCCGAGACATAACGCACAAACAACGTCTTTCGTGTCCGAGCGATGTCAAGCATCTTATTGTATTTGTAAATCAGCTTCTCTCGGCAGGACCGTAACGCTTCCGGCGTGAATATCACTGCGTTGGACGTGGTCCGATCGAATTCATGGTGGTAAACTACCCCGTAATTCTCGCAAAAAGCTGACGTCCCATTGAAGCAGGCTGATACACGAAGCCCGAATCGCGCTCCATCATCTGCCAATATTTCCTCGATGGAGGCTATAGGTGTCACAATCCAATCAAAACAGCTGCTCGGGCGCCGTTTGAAATAGCGTCTGATTTGCGTCGCAGGAGTGCAGTCAGATCCAAGGCTAAAAATAGCTTCGTAAGGCATTGCCCGGTCCTTAGGTGGTACCAGATAGGAGTGAAAGAGCGATGCTTTCCAGCATTTCGAAAGATAGGGCAAATCGATTGTATTGATACGGACCATCAGCGCTGCGGATATGGAACCACGCAGCATCAAACTGGCCAAGCCGGTCATCATCGCGCGGCTTAGGATCGTTGTCCGCGATAAGCTGTTACCTGTGGGTTCGTTCCTCGCCGAATGGAGGCAGCGGTAAGCGAACGCACTCTCCATCGGCGGCGGCTCGCTGGCCGTGCGGGCGAAACGAAATCGTCGAAAATGGAGGTCATTCAATTTCGGAAGCAGATACAAGCTGCAGTCGTGGGGCAGCGTGTCTGGCGATACGCTGGTGGCAACCGTGTCCTTGATCGCCTGCTTGAACATCGACAATGATCACCATCGGCCGTGACAGCGACCGGCTGGCGAGGCACTGGCCATCGGGCGGCTGCCGCCGTGGATGTCATTCGGCCACCGGAGGGCAGCAAGATGGTACTTCAGACGCCGCGTAGGCACGATGGCGTCGACGCATAGCCGCAACGGGCGGAGCACGGAGGCGCCGGAAACGGCGATCTGCAAACTCTGGCAATCCTGTCGCAGCAGCACGTGCTGCATCCCTGCTCGCGTCAGCAGGACGTATCGGTGCGCGCATAGTTTGGAAACATTTCCAGCTAAACCGCCTCGAAAGACACAACAGTATGCCTCAATAGGTTTTCCGCCGTCCGAAAGGTGGGGTGACTGAGGCTTTTAGGTGAAGGAACGATTTTTCCGGATGCAAAAGCGTCCGGAAAAATCCTCTACGGAACAAACAGAGAATTGACCGCATGGAGGGCATTTCGCCCGACGCACAACGATACTCACCCCCCAGCGAGTTCTGCTGTACACACACAATGGAGCCTTCTAGGCATGGAAATAGGAAAGGGCAACACTTCCTCTCGAGCGCAAATCCGCCTAGCGCCTTATTTGCGCGAGCAACGCGTCATTAATCGTCAATTTGGGTTATCGATTTCTTCTCATGCGGTAGGCCTCCAGGCTTGAATAGGGAACACGAAGTGGGCAACATCGATCGGTCCAGGAGGCGACGAAATAGCAGGCGCAACAACCGCATCGGGCCTTATGCGAAATCTGTTGCATCAGCTCTCGTGGCCGTCACGCTGCTCGGTGTCGGCTCAGCTTGGTATCACAATACAAATCCCCTCTTCGCGGCAGACACCGGGAAAGGAGTAGAGCTGATTGGCCGCGCTTCCGTGGTCGATGGCGACACGATCGAAATTCATGGCGAGCGTGTCCGCTTCAACGGGATCGATGCACCTGAGTCTGCCCAGACCTGCGATGACCGCGAAGGCAAGGCCTATCGTTGTGGTGCTCAGGCAGCCAAGGCCGTCGACGCGTTCTTATCCGCGTCCTCGCCCACTCGTTGCGACTTTGTAGAGCGCGATCGGTACGGCCGCTTCGTCGGCGATTGCTATCGGGCAGATGGCACAAGCGTCCAAGCGTGGATTGTCGGAAATGGGTGGGCGATGGACTGGCGCGGTACAGCAACGGCAAATACGCGAACCAGCAGGAAGCCGCGAAAGCCGACCGGCTCGGAATCTGGGCCGGAACCGTGCAGCCGCCTTGGGAATGGCGGGCTGAGGGCCGCAAAAATCTGCCTAGCCAACCAGCGCCTCTGGTTGGCGTCACCTCCGGCGGCGCCAAAAGCTGCAACATCAAAGGCAACATCAGCACTACTGGCGAACGCATCTATCATGTGCCTAGCCAGCAGAACTACGAGAAAACCAAGATTACGGAGGACACCGGAGAACGGTGGTTCTGTTCAGAAGCCGAAGCACAGGCAGCCGGATGGCGTGCTGCCAAGAGATGACGATTTCTGGGATTGGATTGCAGCGGCCGACCATCCGAATGAACCACACCGTCGACGTCCTGCATATGTCGTGTGGCCGAATCCGAGCACCCTAAAGTGGACATCCTGGACGAATTCCCGGCATAGGTAGCAAAAGGCGCCTTCGACGCCCGGCTGTCGCAATTGCGATGGTGAAATCCGATCAGATGCATTTCTATGTGCGCCACTGCAACGGAGAGAGGCCGATGACGAGCATGACCAAAGGAAGCTGTCTGTGCGGAGCCGTTGCCTACGAGGTACATGGCGACTTGCGTCCGATCGTCGCCTGCCACTGCAATCAGTGCCGGAAAGCATCTGGTCATTACGTTGCAGCGACTCAGGCTGAACTCAAGGATGTCGTCATCAAAGGCGACACGCTGAAATGGTTTCAGTCCTCTGAAACGGCCAAGCGAGGCTTTTGCTCGAACTGCGGCAGCAACCTGTTTTGGCAGGGTTTCGGAAGGCCTCATATTTCTATTTGGGCCGGCACCATCGACGGTCCAACCAAACTAAGGATGGAGAGCCAGTTGTACCCTGAATCGGCCGGCGACTATTACGATCTCCCCGATATTCCCGTGGTGGAACAATCGTCCCTCAGAGAATGAACATATGGTCATGCTGTCGAGACCAGGACCGCAGCTCGCGATGAGGCGGTCGGTCAGACCTGGTGGCGTTTACTGCCGAAATCTAGCTCGTCGAATCCGCGATTGCGCGGGTTCCCCGATCACTTCTCATTATTCGTCACAATGCCGTCGCAGGGCCAGACTACCGCCACGTATTGACGATCCACGGCGCGACAAGACCGTGGCATCGCAGCCCGGCGATGAAGGTCTGCGTCTGCCATTTGCCGAATGGCGCATGCGTCCTGAAGCGCTCGCCCTTCGGCGCCCAGCCGGTGCGTTTGGTCAGCTTGGTATTGGTCGACGTCTCATCGATGAAGATCAGCCGCGCCAAAGCCTTGTTGAAGAACCGCTTTCGCCGCCCGGTCCACAATTCACGCGCCTGGCGCACGTCGGCCCGCTGCTGCTCACTGGCCTGTAGAGTTTTTTTTATGACTGAGCCCCAGGCGATTGAGCAGGCGCCCGACATTGGAGCGATGCACGCTTACCCCACGCACCTCCAGTTCGACGCAAAGCTCATCCAGCGTCAGTTCGCCGGTCTGGGCCAATCGCAAGCGAACAAACTCGGCATGCGGCTCAAGCTTGCCGCCGCCCACATGGCCCTGCCGGCGCGCTTCAAGCGAACCGGTCTGCCGGCGCAGGTTGATCAGATTGTTCACAAAGCGAGGCGAAACGCGGAAATGGCGCGCAGCCTCGCGGTGACCATGTCCCTCATCGACATACGCAACAACACGCCGACGCAACTCAAGCGGTAGCGGCTTGCCCATCGCGGTCTCCTTTCAACCGCAATGAATCACGAACTCAAATCAAAGGGAATCCTGAATCCCTTAAATCGCGACACGCTTTAGCCCAAAAGCAACAGTCACAACTTCTCTCAAGTCCGCACGATCCGCCTCCTCGTCGCCTTCCAGCAAGCGGTGCCAGAGCTTCGTCGATCCCTGTGGTTCTGCGTGCTGCCTCAATGCCAGAAGCGCCTCGTGTTAACAAAGGTGTCATGCGCTTCTGCGGCGTCTTCAAGAAGCTTGGACTTGTCTTCGGAGCGGAAGAGATCCGTCGCACCAGCCACGTCCGAAAGCGCCAGCGCTGCCAGCATATCGGGGGCGGTGGCGAGATCGTTGAGGCTGCCGAGCTGATCCTGCAGGTCCTTCATCGCCATGATGAACCGTCGATGGCGTTTGGCTTCCGCCTTGCTCTTGTAAAGCGGCTCGAAGAACTCCGCCGCATAGCGCAGTTTCTTTGCGGCGATGCGCACTTCATGGCGGGTCTCGTCATCGGCATCGATCAGATTGTTGCCGCCCTTCGCCACCTTTTTCCAAAGTCTATCAAATACACCGGAGGCGAAATCCCGCGACGACTGCTCGTGCAACGTTTCGTCCGTTTGGTCGGTTCGCCAGTCCCTGATGGAAATCCACTCGGCGGCATCGATCATCAACGTGCGGGCGCGCGCCGAGGAGAGCGATGCTTCGACCGCCGCATAGGCTTCGTCGCGCGCGTCTTGAAGACGGATTGAAAGAGCCTCGCTCGAAGCGCGGTCGATCATCACGTCGATATTGCGCGCATCGCCAAATTCCGAGGCGAGCCATGTCAATTCTTCGCGCAGGCGGTCGAAACGGCAGTCGTCGAACTGCGACTTGCAGATCGAGCATAGGGAGCGCAGCCGTCGCAGCGACACGCGAGCCTGGTGTACGGCCTCGGCATCGCGAAACCAGCCCAGCGCCGTTTCATTGAGACGAAACTGTTTGAGACACGCCGCTGCGATGCGCGCGAAAGCCGTTGCCGCGCTCATCTCGCATGTAAGCGGGGTCGCGGCCGCGTTCACAGCACAGGGCGCCGAGCCAAGCAGACGATAGCCCCGTTCCGCTTTGCTCAGCACCCCAAGATGTGCCGGCGTGATCAGGTCGACTTTCCGGGCGAGCGCAAACAGCGCTGTCGTGAACCCGCCTTCTTTTCCAACTCTATCTCGCAGAGCGGCGCCTCACGATCGGCCGCAAGGACCTTGCCAAGATCCAAAGCGACTTCGATCGTGGCGTCGCCATCCATCACATTCCAACGATGCCGTTTGACATGAACCTCGAACAAGGGCGCAAGCTTTGGGCCAGCCCCTGCAAGCAGGTCTCGAATCTGCGGACCGTCAAGTATCGGGGTATCGCCGTAGACCGGTCGCTCCCATTCCTCGCGCGTGAACGATCCGACCGCGGCACCATCGCCGGCTTTGACGGTTTGTATCCGTTCATTTCCCGATTGCCGAATGCGAAGCGACAGGCCGCGCTTGGACAGATCCCATCCAGGGGTGTCGAAATAGATGGATCTCTGCTGAAGAATGGTGGGCGAGGATCCGAAAGGATTTTTCCTCAGCAGCGACGCTGCACCCGACCGCGAGAGCTCGAGCTTCAGTTCCGTTTCCTGCATGATATCCTCGGCGTCGCTTCACGATAATCGGAGGGACCCCACCACATGGTGCGTCACACTCGGTTTTTGATATCACGAGTCCATGTGACCTGTTCACTGTCCTTGAATGCCTTGTGCAGCATGGCTTCCAGCATCCGCGTCGGTTCGCGAATGCGCTCTCCAAAACAGAGTTGAGCACTTTTTTGCGGATGCGCAGGAAGCCCTTCGTCGGTACGAAGGGAAGATTTGCCCGTCCTATAAGGGCAGCGCTCCGGTCCGAATTGGGCCGAAGCCAAAGGAATTGCGGTCGTGGCGAAACGGTAGACGCGCAGCGTTGAGGTCGCTGTGGGGCAACCCGTGGAAGTTCGAGTCTTCGCGGGTTTCAAACTTTTTTTGGAAACTGCAGGAGCTTGCCCTTTTTCGCCCCGGCCTTGATCGCTGCCGAGCGCTCTTTTCGGCAGCCATTGCACCATACTGACGCCGGGTTGCCGTTGCCTCGCAGGGTGCGCATATTGGCGGCAGGAAAAAGGGGGAGGGAACTCGATGAGCAGGACACCAAAGCCACCCAAGGGAGGTCTAGCTGGCGTCGACGAGTTGCAAAAGTCGATGAGAGAGATGAGGGCAGCCGAACTGGCTATTCTGAATCAACTCGTGAAGGAAAAGCCCGAATTAGCGAAGCCGGATCGGCACGATGATCTCCTTGAAGAATTCAAGCGGCGCCTAGAGAAAAGCCGCCCCCGATAAAAGGGGACGGCTTGGCCAACGCCACCATTGGCGGCCGGGTAATCAGGCGGGCCGCGTCAAGGCCGCAGATGGGGGAACGTGGCTATCATCCATGCTCGAAGCGCAAGGATATCCTCCACAGGTCGGTCCCGGTAATACTCCTCGATCTCATGTAAGACCTCTACTAAATTAGGGCTCATTTGCTTTGCCAGGGGTGACGCCGGCAGCGCCCTGGTCGAGGTCGCGGGGGCTAATCCGTCAAGTATTGAGCGGCGGGATATTTTCGTGGTATTAACACAATCGGTCATTGGAAGCTCCTACTAGCTTTTGGTGACAAGTAGCGGGAGGCTTGTTGGTCGCAAGCCCCCGCTGCGAACCTCAGAATCATTGCTGGATTTGCATATTTTTGCAAGAGGGGGCCAGTTATTTATACACTTCATGCATTTTTATGACTTCAGTTTCCCTTGAGATCAGCCGTCAGTTATTCGTGTTTTTTCGATCCAGTTCTTCGCAAAGTTGGGAGGGGATCTATGGAATTCAACGAACGGGAGAAGGCCGCTTTAAGCCCAACTCTGATTAATGCAGCGGCCTTCTGCATCGTCCTTTCGACGGTCTATCTAGTGGATTGATCGAGACAAAAGAGTCCGATGTTGGATTCCCATCGGTTTTCGCATGTGCGACGATCGGGCATGCGCACCGGTATTACATTTGACGTCACTGCCGCCGACAGGATCCGGCTCGAAGCCATCGTGGCAAAGCACGGTTCGCCGCAGAAGCATGCGTGGCGGGCGAAGATCATTCTGATGAGCGATGACGGCTTGGGAACCGTGACCATTATGGAGGCTACCGGCAAATCGAAGACCTGCGTGTGGCGATGGCAGGAGCGTTTTATGGCCGAAGGCGTGGATGGCCTTTTGCGCGACAAGAGCCGCCCGCCAGGCATTGCGCCACTCGATCCCGAACTGGTCGATCAGGTGATCGCGCTGACGCTGGAAACGCCCACCACCAGCGCCGGCGTGCAGGATTCATCGGCGATGTCGACGAGGCGCTGCTGCGCCGATCGCATCTCCTGCAGCAGCTTTACCGGGTCCAGCCTCGCCTGTGTTTGCGCAAGCCTGGCACGAACCGGTTCAGGCGTGCGTGGATCTGCCAGCAGTCGCTGGCACGGTGTTGCCGCAGGGTGATAGCGCTTGCGCACGCGGGCGCCGTCCCGTTCCTTTCCGGCCAGCTTGAAGGAGGGTTGGAAGAAGTTCACGAACAGCCGAACCGTCGAATAGAGCTGTGCAAGGGCAGCAGCGGCTTCACGCCCCTCCAGCCGACGATGCGTCGCGCCACGGCGCCGTTCTTCTGTTCGACGAAGGCCTGGTCATTTTTGCGGTAAGGACGGCAGCGGGTGAACTCGATGCCGGCATCCAGACAGTAGTCGCGTATCGTCTCGTTCAGGAACACGCTGTCATTGTCCGTGTCGAATCCGAGAAGCTGAAATGGCAGGAGCCGCCGTAATACCGTCAGCACCTCGCTCAACAGCTTCTGTTCACGCACCAGCAAGGGCGCGCATTCCGTCCACCCGCTCGCGATGTCGGTAAGACAAAGCGTTTGTATGAAGCTTCCCCGCGTCGTCGGTCCACTGTGCGCCACCAGGTCGGCCTCGACGAATCCAGGCGGAGGATCCTGCCAATCGGAGAAGGTTCGGATCGGAATGCTGCGCCGCAGCGCGGTGGACGCTGTACTGCGACGGCGTCTCGGCCCACCAGCGATGTCTCGAACCTCGCGAAGGGCGCGATCGATCGTGGCCGCGCTCATCGCCAATAGCCGTGTGCGGATCTCGGCGGTTAGGTGCAGATGCCCGTGACGCTCCATTGCCTCCACCAGAATCGGAATCAGCATCTTCAGACGCTTGCCGCAGATGCGATCCGAAGCTTCCCAGAGCACGATCAGCGCTTCGCGCACCGCGTCGTCATAAAGCCGGCGCTCCGGTCGCGGGCCCGAACGCTGCGCCTGTGGTCCATTCCGCAGCAACCGCATGGCATGCTTGCGGTGAACGCCGCTTACCGCCGCGAATTCATCGAGAATGCGCGACTTCTCTGCCCGATCGCCTCGGGCGTAGCGCTCCGCTACCACCTTCACCAGCTCATCCCGCGTCGCCATGCTTATCCGCCTCATCTGATTTGCTCCCGCCCCAAAACTGCGGGGAGCAAATCAGATGAGGCAACGGCCCAACATCCGGGAGCAGTTCAGGCGATGCAATGCGCGCTCTCACATTGATTGCCGCGCCGCACGCGTTCGCGATGTCGTCGTCCGGCTGATCGATTCCGTTCCTCAGAAGTCGCGAGAGGTTGGGGAGCGACATCTCATGTATCTCGAAATCCGGGCAACGGTACTCGATCTGGAGGAGCCAGGACCTGCTGCTTTGCCCTTGCGGGATGAATGCCCATTTTTTCTCAGACGCCCATAATCATTGCATATATGCGCGCTACGAAGGGTCAGAATTGGGAACGAAACCAAATCGGGCGAGGCTTGATCATGTCGACCGCTAGCCGAGGGAAATCCTCCGCACAGCTTTTCCGCCATCTATCGGCAAAGTGGCCTTCAGCGTTCAATCCGAAAGCCCCCAGGCCGCTCAAGATCGGCATCCATCATGACATTCGCGCGCTTGATGGCGAACTGTCTGATGATGAATTGAGGAGAGCCCTGCGCGCCTACACCAGAATGGCCAGATACTTGGCCAGGCTGGATGCAGGCGCCGCGCGGGTTGATCTCGACGGCAAGCCGGCCGGCGAGGTATCGGATGCGGACGCGGCGACCGCCAAGGCTTTGCTGTGCGCCCGCAAGGACAAGCAAGAGACCAAGCAAACGCCGGAGCCAAGCGCAAAGCCTGAAGCGCCACCCAAACGGAAACCGAAGCAAACGGTCGTGTTCAAGGCAAAGAATACGGCCCACAGCCCGACCGGAATAGTCGTTGAGACGAAGCGTCGCCGGTCATTCCGAAAGCCGATGGCTTGATCGCCGCTGAGCAATCACGTTGTTCGAACAGGAAAGCCGCCTAGCTCTGCATTGGCAAGCGCATGATCTTTTCTACGGATTGCCGATCATCGTTGATGAATGGCTGCCAACGGGAGAGTGAGACTGCCCCATCTGGTCGGCCAGCGATTCGAGGAGTTGGCAAACTTGATCGGGCCGGCCGGAGCTTTCGCTTTGGAAGGCAAGGCATCCGCAGCAGCATTGTCGACATTCCGCGCCCATGAGAGCCTGCGCACGTCGCTGTGTCACGGTGTCGGCAAAATTGTACTCGACCAACAAGGGGGTTGGTTGCTCGTGTTCAGCGGAAAAGGTTACCTGTCCAGTTCTGCTAGCCTCGGCAAAGGCCCTCCGAGAGCCGACGGCAATGGAGCGACAGTATGGCGACCGCCTTCTGTCGGCGTCCGGCAAACCGACGAAGCCCATGCGCACCTTCACGCCTACATCGTCCCTGACGACTTGCGCGCCTCCTGCCTTCATCCGGGCGTTGATAGCGCTGGGATATCCTCAAGCGCCTTCCGCCACTTGACATGATATCACATGAGATATCATATTGAAGCTATGAATGTGTTCGATGCCAATGTCTTGCTGGCTGGATTGCGGTCATCGAACGGTGCTTCGAACGTGATCGTCCGCGAGATGATCCAGGGAAACGTCCCTTTCGCCGTGTCGCCTGCCGTCTCGCTCGAATACGAGGACGTGCTGAAGCGTGCCGGGATTCTCGGAGAGAACCCATGGATCACAAACGAAGAGATCGATGTTGTCCTCGACGCGGTATTCAAGCGCGCCAAACTGGTCTCCCCTTGGTTCCGGTTCAGGCCGTTCCTGACCGATCCCAAGGACGACCTTTACATCGAATGTGCCCTCGCCGCCGGAGCGAGGACCATCGTCACCAGTGATCGGCATTTTGACATTCCGGCAGTAGGCGATTTTGGCATTTCGATCATCAAGGCAGGAGCTTTCGTCGCCGAATTCAGAAGAAGGAACCAACCATCATGAGCACATATCCGTTGAGGCTTGCCGACCATGTGATGGAAGAGGCCAAGCAGGCTGCAGCAGAAGACAACGTGTCGCTGAACCAGCTCCTATCGGCGTTCATTGCCGACGGTGTCGGCCATCGGCGCGCAATCCTCAGTCTCAAGAAAAGGGCCGCGCGCGGCAGTACCGATGCGGCCTTGGCGATCTTGGATCGCGCGCCGGATGTCGCGCCAGATCCAGGAGACGAGCTTGTAGAGGAAGGAAGTTCGGTTAGCCCGAAAATGTGAGGACTCCAAAAGGGTCGCCTGTGTTTGGTAGATAGGCTCGATCCCGTTAGCCCTTGCCTTGGGGTTCTATCAAGCAGGATCGACAGCCTTTTCGTGGTGGATGCCTCCGCCCTCGCGCGCAACGCAGCCAAGCTCTTAGTGAACACAAATCCTATCCTGCGGGCGTTCTCTTCGGCACTGCTTAACTCGTTCTCTCAGGCATGGTGATGTTCCTTTGCCAGTCCTCGGTGAACAGCATCAGGAGGCCCGCGGGCGTGGACCGGTGCGCCCCCATGCCCCCACCCCGCGCGGAAACGACTCCTTGCGAAAGCGGCTGCACCATCACGGGAGTCCTTTGCGAAAGGATTGACGCGAGCATCCGCCCCTCCCCGGCGCGCTCCTCGGGCGCCAGGTCTTTCGATTCAGGGTTGACGTCACGTCACCGCCGCAGGCTTTCATGCGCGGCACGGCTTCCCCGAAGCCCCCCGTTCCGTCAGTTTCCTCACCGTCCCGGCCTCGGCCGACGTCCTTCGAAGGCAGCGGCTGCCCGCGGCCTCTGCCAACCGCTCCGCCGCAGCGACCGTTCTATCGTAGGCTAATCCTTGGTGGGTCCTGAGCAGACCCGATTTCTCGTAGGCAGCGACACAGGACCTGCCGCCTGGTCTTGTCGAACTGACGCATAGGTTGTAGTGCCGACGTATGGCGCTAAGGGCAGGAATTTTCCCTCAACCGGGACAAGTGTTGATATGCGATTTTGGACCAGAACCCGACAAGATTGCGGAACCAGGGATCATGAAGGGCCCGCTCGGTGTCAAACCTGAGATGTACAAGGAGCGTCACTGTGTCGCGCTGAGTGCCGGCCGAGGACTCACCACCATCGCACCGTTCTCAACTGTCGCTCCAAAAACACCGCAAAAGTATCATTATTGCATTCCTCCGGGGGCGTACCCATTTTTTGATCCGCATGAGGAAAACTGGCTCAAGGCCGACATGCTGGAGACCGTTAGCAACGAACGCCTCGACCAGCCTTTTTGGCAGGGAAGAGGTCTAACGTGAGCCTCTCGAAAGTGGACTTGTTGGAGGTGCGTAAGGCTATTTTGCACTGGCTAGGCCTCAGTCGCTTGACAGAGCACCTGTGAGCCACCATATTTACGAATGTCAGCCGTACCCATTCGGCAAGATAGATCGTCAAGGCCCTGCAGGTTCACGCCTGTGGGGCCTAAGCTTTTGGGAGTAAAAATGCGCTGAATATGCCTGATAGGGCATTCGACCGAGTTGATGGCGGCGCAGCGCAAAAACCGGGGGCCAAGCCTGCCAGCTTACTGCGACCCGCCATGACGAGGACGTGATTTGCCTCCGACGCCATCCGCTATTCGGTGGCACCGCCAGAGAAGATAGTCTCCAATCACCAATCGATGGGAACCTGGGATCGGCAGGCGATCGAACGTTTTACCCATCTCTGGAAACCGAGCCAGATTCTTACGGGCCTCGTCCCAAGACAGTGCCACCTCATGAAAACTTCATGACCGCCATAGTCTGCGGGAGCGACCTTCGCTGGGATCGATCGCTGCGGACCTTCGACCAAGTGGCGTATCACGACGAGATTGCAAAATATCTAATGCCGTATCCAGAGGTATAGTGGATGCGTTCAGCTGGCGCCTGAGATACTGCGCCTCGGAACCTTTGCGAGCCCGAAAGGTTGGGGCGGGTGACGGCGGGCCATCGCGCTTCCCTCAGGGGTTTCGAAATCGCCCGGCTCGGCGAGCCTGCGATCCGGGAACTATTGAATTTGCTCCAGTCGAAGTCCAATCACAGGAAACTGCAGACCGGTCCCAAAACCGCTTTCTGCCGCCTGTATGACTGGCTCGCCCACGAGTCCGACGACGACGCCTATGAACCCCTTCGTGACATCATCATGCGCCACTCGATCGAGACGATGCCGGTCGGTCCAGAGGATGAGATCTTCGGAAGGCCGGTATCTACCCGGAAGTTGCATTCCGTACGAACCGCATCCATCGAGTTCGAAACTCATCCCAAACGCCTTCGCAAACTGCTCCTTCTTGGCAAGTTGATCGATGAGACGACACGAACTGTCCCCGATGACAAGGTGCTCTTCGATGCCGAAGAAGGCCGCACGTTCATCCGGCGCGTGTTCGACGCTTTGCCTATGACGGATGCTGCGAAATACCTCAACGTGCCTCGCCTCCACGACCGCGGCCTGCTGGAGCACGGGTTCATCCGACCCGTGATCGAACTCGACCAAGGAGTTCTTACGCACTACAATTTTGCAAAGGCGGCCCTGGATGATTTCCTGGCGCGCCTCCTCGCCGGCGCAGACGAACCTGGCGAGGCGGACCCCGGGTTCTGCAATCTCCTCAGTGCCGGAAAGCAAGCATGCTGCGCTGTCATGGAGATCGTCAGGCTTAAGCTCGAAGGGAAACTGACGCGCACGAGAAAGTCGCCGACTGACTGCGGTTTCCTTTCTCTCCTGGTCGATCCGGATGAGGTCCGCCTACTGGTGCGACGAGAGGAGCATGGCGGACTGTCCCTTCGCGAAACCGAAAAGAGCCTCGGCGTAAGATCTGAAGTTCTTACCGCCCTCCTCGCGCAAGGCCACCTCCCATTCAGGGTTGGCATCAATCCCGTCAACCGTTGCCCGCAGAAACTGGTGATGCGAGCCGACCTTGATGAATTCATGAGAACCTATGTGTCGCTCATTCGGCTCGCAAAGGAACGGGGAGTTCATTTCAGCGGATTGAAGTCGGCTCTTGAAGAGTCCGGCGTCCCGCTGGCATTCGACCGCGAAACGATCAGCACGAGGTTTTATCGTCGAGACTCGCTGCCGTCCGTTTGACCCAAGACGTCCATCAATACAAAGCCCGGCGCCTGCCGGGTTTTTTGTACCCCAGCACAAGTGAGGCGCACTGTCGTGTCCAAAGCGAGGCGTCCTGTTGTGTCTAAAGCCTGAATTCGTGAGGCATTTCTGTATAAAATATTGAGATATTTCAAATAGTTACACGACGATGCGAGGCAAACTTTGAGGGTCCCGACAGGACGTCGTTGGCGCATGCGTCGCCTCCATGCGGGATGTGTTCCCGCCATCGAAGGGCAAAGCCGCCATTGATGCAGCCTGTAGACCTTTACAGATGGGGTGATTGGGGTCTCGCCCGAGCCAGATTGAGGGCGGCTGCTCCTGTCGAGATGTGAGAACGTGGTCGATGTAGATCGCCACAAACATCAGGAGGAGCAGCCATGAAGTATTTTGCCGGACTTGACGTGTCTTTGGAAGAGACCGCGATTTGCGTGGTCGACGAGGCCGGGCGGATCGTGAAGGAGACGCGTGCGGCGAGCGAGCCGCAGGCGTTGATCGAAGCGTTGCGGAAAGTCGATCTGCCGCTGGAGCGCATCGGGCTCGAAGCGTGTTCGCTGACGGCCTGGCTTCACGACGGGATGTGCGCCGATGGCCTGCCGGCCATTTGCATCGAGACCCGGCAGGCCAATGCGGCGATGAAGATGATGCCAAACAAGACGGATCGGAATGACGCCCGCGCGCTGGCGCAGATCATGCGCACCGGCTGGTATCGACAGGTGCATGTCAAGAGCCGGCAGTGCCGTCTCTGGCGATCCCTCCTCGTCGCCCGCCGCACGGTGCTGAACGAAACGCGCACCATCGAGAACGTGGTTCGGGCGATCCTGCGGGAGGCCGGCATCAAGCTGGGCACGCCGTCGCGAACCGCCTTCGCCAGTCGTGTGCGCGAGTTGGCCGGCACGGATCCGGTTGTCATGCCTTTGGTCGAGCCACTGCTGACGATCCTCGCTACAATGCTGGGAGAGTTCGCCCGCCTGACGAAGCAGGTTCTCGGTCTCGTTCGCCAGGAAGAGGTCTGTCGGCGGCTGATGAGCGTTCCAGGTGTGGGACCCATCACCGCGCTCGCCTTTCGTGCCACGATTGATCAGCCGGACCGCTTTCGTCGCTCGAGGGATGTCGGCGCGCATCTGGGTCTGACCCCGGCACGCTATCAATCTGGTGAGACGGACATTCAGGGCAAGGTCAGCCGATGCGGTGACGAACTCGCCCGCACGGCTCTCTATGAGGCAGCCCATTCGCTGCTCGTGCTCAGCAAGAAATGGTCGAGCCTCAGAGCCTGGGGCATGAACGTCGCCAAACGGCGCGGTATGGCTCGAGCCCGAGTTGCTGTTGCCCGCAAGCTCGCTGTCATTCTGCATCGCATGTGGAGTGATGCAACAGAATTCCGCTTCGGCAAGGCACCCGGCCGCGTATCGGCATGAAATGGGGATAACGGACCAACGAAGGAGGAGTTTATTCCGCCCGAAAGGGCGTGATCCGGATCGTTCCCGTGGGGACGATGGGCAAGGTGATCTCGTTAGCAGGCACGATCCTGGGCGAACTCTCCCAAAGTCGTTCAACAGATTGAGACGCCTCGCTCTACTGACCCCATCATGCGGCGGCCTAACGTCGACCGCGAAGAGAAGCGAGTGACCCGCGGGGCGACATGGTCCGGAAAAATATCAGGAGGAGCTTGACCTCAACGACCCCAATCAGAGAAGCTTGCTAGCGAACGACGCGGCCAAGATTCGCCTGACCGGAGCCTGCGTCGTGGAGATTGACCGCATCAATGCTGACAAGGCCTTCCGGCGTCATCCGCTGGCCTTTGACCTCGATGGGTGCGCGGCGTGGCGGCACCCAGCCGATCTGGCTGAAATCAGGGATCAAGAGGAGGCTCCGATCGATTGGTCGATGCGAACCGCAAACAGGGGCTCGCAGACGGCAACGCCTTCGGTGAAGGCGGGCCGTCGTTCCGCTGCCAGCGTCTCGACCGGACGTTCGCTTTTCAACGGATAGAGCGTGGTGGCGATGATGGTTGGCTCGCCTGCCTGATAGGCTGCGTTGCGCCGCGCTGCCGCGGCATGAACGCGTGCCTGGATATGCCCGCCCTGGAGGCTGGACAAGACGCCGCCCTCGGCCTCGATTGTCTGCAATTCCGCCCAGGCCATCTCGCACAGTTCCGCGGTCAGCGCTTCGACCGCGCCGGATCCGTAGGCAGGATCGGCGACATGATCGATATGGCTTTCATTGGCCATGATCAGTTGCGCGTTGCGGGCAACGCGGCGGGCAAAACCCGCCGGCAGACCATGCGCGATCGTGTGCGGCAGGATTGAGATCGAATCGGCGCCGCCTGATGCTGCCGCAAAGCAGGCAATCGTGGTGCGCAGGATGTTGGTTTCGGGGTCCAATGCCGTCATCATGCGAAACGACGTCTCTGCGTGGATATTGGCGGTGGAATTGGGGATCGAACAGGCTTCCTGCAGCCGTGCCCAGAGCCTGCGCAGTGCCCGAACCTTGGCCACCGACAGGAATTGGTCCTGGTCGACGCTGAGCGCAAAGCCGATATGGGGTGCGGCATAGACAAGCGGCTGCCGCGCCGTCTCGAACATTCTGAGATAGGAGACCGCCGAAGCCAGCATGATGCCAAGCTCTTGCGCCTCCGTGGCGCCGGCATTGTGGAGCACGCGGCCGTCCGCCTCCAGGAGCACGCCCGGAACGCCCATCGAGAAGAAATGCGCCAACGACTGCGGCATCGACGCCTGCAACGCCTCGATCGACATGCGCAGCCGGCCGGTCCCGGCGAAGATCGCCGCCGGATCGATGCCGAAGGAGAGGTTGAGCTTTGCCGGGTCCGAACGGCGCTTGCTCAGGAGCGCCACCAGCCAGTCGGCCACGGCCCGGCTCCAGGGATGGGCATCGATGCGGATCTGGATACGGTTGAGCGGCACACCGTCCAGCACTGTCTCCAGTGCCTGCGCCGTCCTCGGCAAGCCGTAGCCGAATGCGTTGGGCGCGCCTTCAAAAACAAGCGACAATCCCGTCGCGCCTTGCGCTACGTCCTCCAGGGCCTGGGCCCTGGCGCGGTCGATATCCGGATCGTCGACGCGCTGGCTGACGATCCAGGGCGATTTCGGGTTTGCGCGCACGGTTGGTTCCGCTGCGGTGCTGCGGTCGTAAAGTGGTTCGATGCGGATGTTGTCGTCGGTGTGCGAGACCAGCTTTTCCTCGAAGGATGCGCCGGCCAACGCCTTTTCCGCCAGGGCCAGCCATCGCTGGCGCTCGGCATTCTCGGGTTCAACATCCCTGGTCAAGGCTCCAGCTCCCATCCTTCTTCCTCGTTTTTATGCGTCCGCATCAGCCTGGAACACAGTCTACGGTTCCCGGTCCGATATCGTAATGCAATGCACTTGTTGGATCTGAATTCGACCTATCGGAATTATGTCAGCCTGTGGCACAAACCATGGCCGATTGCCACATACCGGCAAAATTGACGATCTCGGCAGCAACCCACGAGCTCCATCCATCTGGTCGGGAAGCGCATAGTTCAGGGCGATGCTGCGTGATCAGGTGGGTGGTCTCCGGCTGTTTCGTTGTTTTTGAGTTTGCAACCGACATCGAACTGATGTGTGCGACCCCGGCTCAACAATCCCTGCAGGTGGGGCGAGGCGTCCGCCTTCGTCTCATGGCTAAATCCGGCATCAAAGACAGCCGATGGCGCCACTCGCCGCCAGTGCCGACCCTTCGAACAGGGCGAGGACTGCCCTGTCATCAGATGGATCCACCATTGTCGGCAGGAGGTGGTTGCGCAATGTCGCGCTCGTTCAGCCAAAGTTCCAGGGCCTCTACCATCTCTTCGGCTGACTTGCCGAGTGTCTTGAGATGGATTTCGGGTTTTTCCGGTACTTCATACGGTGAATCGACGCCGGTGAAATTCTTGATCTCGCCATTCAGCGCCCGGGCATACAGGCCCTTTGGGTCGCGTCTCGCGCATTCTTCGAACGGCGTGTCGACAAACACCTCGACGAATTCACCGTCGGCCATCAATTCCCGCGCCATGCGCCGCTCGGCGCTGAACGGTGAAATGAAGGAGACGATGACGATCAGACCGGCATCGGCCATCAGGCGTGCCACTTCGGCGACGCGGCGGATATTTTCGACGCGATCGGCGTCGGTGAAGCCGAGATCGCGGTTGAGGCCGTGGCGGACATTATCCCCATCCAGGATGTAGGTATGGCGGCCGGTGGCGTAGAGTTTCTTTTCGAACAGATTGGCGATGGTCGACTTGCCGGAGCCGGAAAGCCCGGTGAACCAGAACACGGCGGGCCGCTGGTTCTTCATGTCGGCGCGGACGCGCTTGCCGACATCGAGCGACTGCCAGTGGATGTTTTCGGCGCGGCGCAGCGAATGCAGGATCATACCGGTGCCGACCGTGGCGTTGGTGATGCGGTCGATCAGGATGAAGGCGCCGGTGGTGCGGTTTTCGGCGAAGGTGTCGAAGGCGATCGGCGCCCGCGTCGAGATGTTGCAGATGCCGACTTCGTTCATCTCCAGCGACTTGGCCGCCTCATGGGCAAAGTCGTTGACGTTGACCCGGTATTTCAGGTCGGTGACGGTGGCGCTGGTCTGGTCGGTCTCTGTGCGCAGGATGTAGGAGCGGCCCGGCAGCAGCGCATGCTCGTCGAACCAGACGATGTTGGCAGCGAACTGGTCGGCGACCTGCGGCCGCGCTGCCGGCGACACCAGCATGTTACCTCTGGAAACCTCGACCTCGTCGTCGAGGACAAGGGTGATGGCCTGGCCGGCGACCGCCTTCTGCAAATCACCGCCATGCGCGACGATGCGCCGGACATGGGAGGATTTTCCGGATTTGGCGACGACGACCTCGTCGCCCGGCGCAGCCGAGCCCGACGCAATGGTGCCGGCAAAACCGCGAAAGTCGAGATTGGGACGGTTCACATACTGCACCGGAAAGCGGAACGGCAATTCAACCGCGGCCTCGTCGACCGACACGGTTTCGAGATGTTCGATCAGCGTCGGGCCGGAATACCATTCCGTCTTGTCCGAACGGTTGGTGACGTTGTCGCCGTAGCGGGCAGACATCGGGATCGGCACGATGGTCTGGAAGCCGAGTTTCTGCGAGAACTGCCTGTAATCTTCGACGATCCGTTCGAAGACCGCTTCGTCGAAGCCGACGAGGTCGATCTTGTTGATGGCCAGAACGACGTGCCGGATGCCGAGTAGCGAAGCGATGATCGAATGGCGCCTGGTCTGGCGCAGCACCCCTTGCCGGGCATCGATCAGCACGATGGCCAGGTCGGCGGTCGACGCGCCGGTCGCCATGTTGCGGGTGTATTGTTCGTGGCCGGGCGTGTCGGCAACGATAAACTTGCGCTTCGGCGTGGCGAAGAAGCGATAGGCGACGTCGATGGTGATGCCTTGCTCGCGCTCGGCCTCGAGGCCATCGACCAGAAGCGCGAAATCGATGTCGTCGCCGGTCGTGCCGTGCTTGCGCGAATCGCGTTCGAGCGCGGCGAGCTGGTCCTCGAAAATCTGCTTGGTGTCGGAAAGCAGGCGCCCGATCAGCGTCGACTTGCCATCATCGACGGAACCGCAGGTGAGGAAGCGCAGCAGCGATTTCTTCTCCTGCGCCGCCAGATAGTCGCGGACGCCGTCGGTGGGGGCGAGACTCTTTGCCATGATGTGGCGCATGGTCAGAAATACCCCTCGCGCTTCTTCTTTTCCATCGAGCCGGCTTCATCGCGGTCGATCAGGCGACCCTGCCGCTCGGAGGTGCGCGCGGTCAGCATTTCGCCGACGATGGCTTCCAGCGTGTCGGCATCCGATTCGATGGCGCCGGTCAGCGGATAGCAGCCGAGCGTGCGGAACCGCACAAGGCGGTCCTCCACAGTCTCGCCGGGGCGCAGTTTCATGCGCTCGTCATCCCGCAGGATCAACATGCCGTCGCGCTCGACGACGGGCCGTTGCTTGGCGAAATAGAGCGGCACGATCGGGATGTTTTCCTGCAGAATGTACTGCCAGATGTCGAGCTCGGTCCAATTCGACAACGGAAAGACGCGGATCGATTCACCCGATGCGATGCGGGTGTTGAATATCTTCCACATCTCGGGCCGTTGGTTCTTCGGGTCCCACACATGCTGCGCGTTGCGGAAGGAGAATATGCGCTCTTTGGCGCGCGATTTCTCCTCGTCGCGACGGGCCCCGCCAAAGGCGGCATCGAAACCGTATTTGTCGAGCGCCTGGCGCAGCGCCACGGTCTTCATCACATGGGTGTGCGTGTTGGAACCGTGATCGAACGGATTGATGTTGTCGCGCACGCCATCTTCGTTGACATGAACGAGCAGATCGAAGCCGAGTTTCTGCGCCATCTGATCGCGAAAGGCGATCATCTCGCGGAATTTCCACGTCGTGTCGACATGAAGGAAGGGGAATGGCGGCTTGGCGGGATAAAACGCCTTCATCGCCAGATGCATCAGCACGGAGGAGTCCTTGCCGACCGAATAGAGCATGACCGGCTTGGCAAAAGCGGCTGCAACCTCGCGGAAGATATGGATGGACTCGGCCTCAAGCCGTTGCAGGTGCGTCAAAGGAACATTCATGTCGGCACTTTCCAATCCAGCCTTTGACGGCGCGTAAAGCACCGCCCCGGGCAGAGCTGCCAGTCATCCCCGAAGCGGGCCCTTGCAAGCGCGAATGTGCGCCGGACGTTCGACGCTTGCTGAAACCATATGATCACAGCTTTCGTCATCGCGACGATCTGAGACATCCGAGAGATTGCCCCAATGGTGTGCTGTTCAATCAGCCGGCAATATCATGCGCCGGCCAAACGGAATGAACGACCATGCCCGTTCGTGGAGATAGTACAGCACGATTTTTGTAATAACTTCAGCACTGGCGATCGATCCCGCGGAAACGACGTTTCCAGTTATGAGCCAGCTCAGCGCGAACGTATCGATACTGCCTGTGATGCGCCAGCTGACAGCCTTGGCTATGGATCTGCCGTGGGTCTCGGGAACAGGAATGAACATGCGCAATCGCTCCAGGGGACGTCAAAACCGACCTGATTTGGTCATTGATGGTGGGAACGTTCTTGATCCTGCCTGTCGATCAGGTCGGGGAGGAAGTACGTTGGCGGTCATGCCCTTCTTGGCAAGTCTGCAACAAGAACGCCCTTAGTTGATGCCAATCGCGGCCAAGTGGCAGCCCCGTCGTGGAGCAAGCCCGCTACTGGCTGCGAAGGCCAGTCACACGGCAGCGACGTCAAAGAACCTCGCATAAGGTCCGTCTGCGAAGTGAAGCCGCAACTCGTCGAAGTTCTCTACCGTTTCGTCGAGCGGTCGCGCTTCCTGGCGCTGAAGGATGGCGCGACCGGAAAGCTGAAGCCCCGGAACCCCCAAGAAATCCCAAACCGCTCCCAAACATGCGGCGGGTTCTTGAAGAAGGCTCTCATATTCGATTACCAGCACGTTGGACGGCGCGAAGGCGTGCGCAACTCGAGCGTAGAAAGCGTCGGCGGTTTTGAAGTACGCCTCGCAGTTGTCGATTGGCAATCTGACCCGTGGTGGCGGAGCCCCATCCTTGTCCGAACTGAACTTCAGCCATTGGCCGCTTTGCCGTGCCTGCACGAGCGACCTTAGCGATTCCAGTATGTTTCTCCGGACCACGAGGATGACCTTGAGTCCTGGCCAACGGGCCAGTTCCGCAAAAAAGCCCGGATGATCGTGAAACTGAGGTTCGTTGACCTTGCAGCCAACATGCGTCACCGTCTTGTCGCTCCAAGTGGGACAGCGCACGTAAGCAAGCTCTAGGAGCTCGCGATCGCCGAGCAGCAAGCGATCCTTATCGGGCCAGTTGGTGTCGTACTCGTTGAGCAACTCACCGTTACTCAATATGTTCGGATGCTCGTTTAGCAATACTTCCAGGTAGTGTGTCCCGGTCCTTGGCATAGCAAGGATGGCAAAAGGCTCAGGTGTCGGTGAAATGTGGGTCATGGTGTGTGTTCCAGCTGATGATAGTTTCGACGGTTCAGGGCGCCCAGGACAAGAATACTGGATGTGATCTCTTGAGACGCGGACGGATGCAATCCGCGCTCATGCAGCCGGATCGCGCCATGAGGTTCTGGTATCGCAGACCGGCGTGCAAGGCTGCGTCCAGTCGCGTGTGCGCCTCAGCTTGTGTGTTCTGCTGTCCCCAACTCACAGTCGCTGGGCCAAGCACGTTCGCGGCTGTAGCCGTTCGCGATGCCGACTCTCGTTCTCCTTCTTGTATTCGTAAGTAGCATCAACGCAGCAGGCGCCGGCGAAGCAGCACCATCGAGAGGAAGAACGGCACTACCGCGTATATGCAAAGCGCACCAATGTGCAGGGCGATGTCCCCAGCCGGGCGATCAAGCATGCCCGGACGAATCAGGTCGATCGAATGCGCCAGCGGTAAGATGCCCGCTATGTGCTGAAAGGTGCTTGGCAGTTGAGTGACCGGGAAGACAGCGCCGGACAGGAACAACATGGGTGTGAGGAAGAGCGTCTGGTAGAATATGAAGTAGTGGTAACTGGGCGCAAGCGCGGTTACGATCATCGCCAGGCTCGCAAAGGCCAACCCAGTGAGAGCGATGACTGGTAGCACATAGAGGACGGACGACCATGCTGAGTAGCCCGCTATGACGGCCACCATCGCAATTGCCGTGCCGGCCAGAAAGGCCCTTGTGGTTGCCCACACCAACTCACCGAGAACGATGTCGCCGAGGGTAAGTTGTGTGTGCAGGATCGCTTCCCAGGTCCGCTGTTCGTTCATGCGAGGGAAAGTCGCATAAATTGTTTCGAAGGTGGACGCGGTCATCGCACTTGTCGCGACCATGCCGGCTGCCAAAAAAGCAGGGTACGACGCGTCTTCAACGCGACCTACCATCATTCCGAGACCAGTGCCGAGTCCGAACAGGTAGATCATAGGATCGGCGAGGTTACCGAGAATCGACGCGAGCGCGACCTTCGTCCATGCCAGATAGTTGCGGCGCCATACCGCAATCCAGTTCCAAGCGTTGGCGGGTAGAGCCGCCGAAAACCCTTTACCCATCGTTCACTTCTCCATCTCGCGTCCGGTCAGCCGCAAGAAAACGTCCTCCAGACTGGGTGGACGCTCCAGAAGGCGCAGACCCGCGCGCCCGCGCAGTTGTACGCGAACCTGCTCCGGATCGGCCGTATAGCAAAAGAGCGTCTCGCCGCTCACCTCGACGCGCTGCACGTATGGCCTGATCAGCGAAACCAACTCCTGGGGATTCCCGCCGAAGATCTCGATCACCTGGCACCCGATGTGTTCCTCAATCAGGGCATGAGGGCTGCCTTCGGCGAGTTTGCGTCCATGCTCCAGAACGCACAGCCGATCGCATAAACGCTCGGCCTCTTCCATAAAATGGGTAGTCAAAATGATCGTCTTACCGCGCCCCAGCAGGAAACGCAGACGCTCCCAAATCAGGTGTCGCGCGTGCGGGTCGAGGCCGGTCGTCGGCTCGTCCATCACGAGTAGCTGGGGGTCGTTGATCAGCGCACGTGCCAGTGTCAAACGCCGTTTCATGCCGCCAGATAGTTCGCCGACACGTGCATCCGCCTTGCTCTCAAGACGGGCGAACTCGAGGAGCGACGGGATGACCTCTTTGATCTTGCGTGTGCTCATGCCGAAGTAGCGCCCGAACACCAACAGGTTCTCTCGTACGGTGAATTCCTGGTCAAGGTTGTCGAACTGCGGAACCACGCCGATGCTCTTGCGTGCCAAGCGACTCCGCGCACCCACTGGCTCTCCAAGAACCGTGATCTTGCCCGCATCAGGCACTGTCATGCCAAGGAGCATACGCGCAATCGTGCTCTTGCCCGCACCGTTCGGCCCCAGCAAACCGAAGCACTCTCCCGACGCAACGGTGAACGACAGCCCGTTCACAACAAGCTTGTCGCCGAAGGACTTCTTCACGCCGGCAAGGTCGATTGCTACTTTGGACATGTGTCTATCTCAGTCTTAAGAGGCCATCAGCCGGCCCGGTAGCTTACTTGCGAATATTTCTTGGCAGAACCGGCCATCGCATAGTGACGGCCCCTTTGGATAGTCACAGCCGAAGCAAGCGTGTGTCGCTCTCACCGGACGGATTAGCGTCGAGATGCAATCGATCGCCGTGCTGACAATTGATGGATGTTGCCCAAGCTCACAACGTGTCCATCCAGCCAACGCACTCGATCACTCAGCGCTGCAAACGCTGTCCGCGTTCACCAACTTTGAAGAATCGCGCGGAAGATCCGTTCTTCGAATTGCCTCAGCACTTCCCGAACTGCCTGTACCAACTCCGGCAATCGGGTTTGCGACGATGATCTGCTTTTTGTCGGCGTTGGGCAGGGTGGCAGTCTTGCGTGAAAGCCAATCACTATTGCTCAAGGTGCACAAAGCATAGGCTTTCAAGGGGAGTAACAGAAAGATGTTGATAAAAGTGTGCAGTGAAAAGCCGATAAATCGAGCTTGCCGAGCTCGACATGCTGTCACGGTGCACCGAATGATGGTCATTGCTGCAATAACGAGGATTGTCGGCCACGGCAGCGTGGCTGTCAGTGCAAACTGCGCAATCCCGGCTATTACAGACAGGGCAAGAAGTAGCGGGCCAAGATTCTGTCCGACGACGTCCAATGTAAGATAGCGATCGAGGCCGGGCAACAGGCGCAGCGCAAGCAGCGTGTCCCGGAAAGTGCTCCGTGCCCAGCGCAGTTGTTGGCGCAGATAAGGTCCTAACCTATCGGGAACCACCGTTACAGCAATAGCGTCCGGAACGTACTCGGTTCGAAAGCCTGCCTCCAGCATGAGGATCGTAAGATGGCGATCCTCACCGAAGTCGCTTGGCTTGCCCCGAAACATCTGCGTCTCGTACTGGTCTAGCAGCGAAAGCAGCGAAGATCGGCGGTACATAGCACAGGGGCCGCAACAGCACATGACGGCACCGAAGCGGGCTTGCGCCGCCCTCTCCTCGTTGCAGGCCAGCCAGTACTCCATATCGATCAATCGGGTCAGCCAAGTGTCGCTCCGGTTGCTTGCCGTCAACTGGCCCATGGCAGCGCCGATTGCTGGATCCTGCATCTTCCGTGCAAGCTTCCTGATGACGTCGGACGCAAGTGTCGTGTCCGAGTCGACGTTGAGCACCAAATCTCCAGATGAGCGACGTATCGCGGCGATCTGCGCTTTGCGCTTGCCGACATTCTCTGGGAGCAGAATGAAGTCGAATCGCGGGTCGCCGGCGTAATTGTCGTGAATGGGAATGACGGCGTCGCGATTTCCAGAACCGTCATCAACCACGTAGACACGTAGCTTTCCGGCGTATTCCTGGTTTGCAATGGAATCTAGGCACGCCGAGAGCGTAAGCGGGCCTTCGTTGTAGCAGGGGATGATGACATCCACGCTCGGCCAGAGGTCGGAGCCGACCAGGTCTTCCGACGCCGGTGCAACGGTTGGCGGCAGGGAATAAACCGCCTGCATGCCCTTATAAACAGTCGAGAGCAGTGCATAGCACGCGACGGCGACAGTACTGGTCGTGGTAAGCAGGTCCATGGGATCTCGTATGTTCAGTGATGTTGAGGGAGCGGGCGGATTACAAAACCGCGGTGATGCAGCGCTGGAATCAGGATGGATAGCGCCGTGACAGTCTGGTCACGCAGACTGGCGTAGGTGGCCGATTTCAACTCCTCGGGCCACCCGTCGTGCAAGAGCACAATTGCGCCCGGCCCAACACCGGTGAGCACCTCATCGACAATCGCGTCGACGCCAGGGCGAGCCCAGTCTCGCGGGTCAACTGACCAATGGACGCATGCCAATCCAGCGCGCGCCGACGTAGTGAGCACGTCCTCGGTCCAGACCCCATACGGCGCGCGCATGCGCCGCACCGTGGCCTCGGGACACGCCATCCTGATGGCGTTGCTTGCCTCGACTATTTCACGTTCGACTTCGCCGGGTTCGCATCTGGACAGGTCCGGATGAGTCATCGTGTGATTGGCTACCTCGTGCCCTTCTGCAATCATTCGTCGGATGAGTTCCGGCTGGTCTGCTGCGTGGGCACCGATGACGAAGAACGTCGCCGCCACCCGATGTTGCGCCAACAAATCGAGGATCTGCGGTGTGCAAACTGGATTGGGCCCGTCGTCAAACGTCAAATAGACGCTGCGATCTTGAGTGCCGTCAGCGCAGTCACTGGGCACTTCGCACATGTAGTCCACATTTTTCATAGGTTTGGAACGCTCCGATCGATCAGGGTGCCGGGCGGCCACTCGCCCATCGAGCATCGAATTGGCGCAACATGGTTCGGCATCGCCTGCCAAACCGTGTCGGATGGAATGGAGAGGTTGTCGCGTCGTGTCGACGCGATGGACCTTGCACGGGTCACCGAAGAACCAAGCCGCAATCGACATGCGACTTGATTGATGTTGGGCGTATGCCGGAAGGCGTACACCAGAAAATGCTCCTCGGAGCCGAAAGTGCTCCTCGGAGCTAAGGCAAACATCGACAACGTTCCTTTAGGACTTCCTTGAATTCTCCCTATGCGACGTTCTGCAAAATCGGTAAAATCGTTTGTTTCGATCAGATGCATCCACGCTTTGGATAGCTGATGACATGCGTTTTCAAACGGCTCGATGTAAATCTCCTCGTGGTGCACGACGCGCGCTCGCCGGGCGCGGCCTCACTGCCGCGGCAAGCCGAAGCATCGGATGACACGAGCCCTTTCGAACAATCTTCGGGACTAGCCCGCCAGCTTGCGGCGCGCTTTGGCGTCGCTTTGTGTGGTCCAGCGCTATCGAGCTACGGGTAGCGCTCGGCCTGGGGTGGCCATCGCCACAGCGTTCTGGAGCATCGGGCGTTCATCATCATCGAGCGGATCGAGCAGACCTCGAATCTGACGCTGCATCGGCAGAAGCTGGCCGCACGCGGTATCTTAGTGTCCCGTAATGCGGTTTGGCAGTTTCTCAGGCGCGAGGGGTGGAGATGGGCCAGCTCATCCATAAAACCACATCCACCGAATGCGCAAACTACCTCGCAAACGCTCGTGGGTATGCTTCCATCAAAATGCTCTAAGCCAACCGGCCATGTCGTCGCGGGGCTGCACGATTCTTTCCGCGATGAAATATTGCCATGAACAGCCGCGAACGTATTCTAATACCGCGTGCGGAAGCACTCGCCCCCTAAGTTCGTTAGAGTGGAGACCTCTCGCGTGATGCCTACCCGCACGGTGGCCCATCTCCCGCGTAATCTCGGCCGCCACTACCTGCGGCTCTTGGCCATCAGGGCGGCCGACGGCCAAGGGCGATCACGCCGCTCTGCTGGGCTATCTGAAATCACGCATATTGCTGCCCCTTCGGTGATGCTGGATGAATCCCAGATCTTCGTGGCAGATAGCTGGTTGCGCAGGTCGCGGACCGTGACGCAAGGGCGTTTTGGAACAGGTAAGCTCCGGTCAGCCCGTGCTCAGATCATCGCCATGCCGCCATTCACATGGATGGTCTGGCCGGTGACGTAGCCGGCTTCGTTGGAGGCGAGATAGGCAACGGCGGACGCGACTTCAGCGCTGGTGCCCATGCGGCGCGTCGGGATCGCCGCCATAATCGCCTCCTTCTGCTTGTCGTTGAGCTTGCCGGTCATCGCCGATTCGATGAAGCCCGGAGCGACGCAGTTGACGGTGATGTTGCGGGTGGCGATCTCCTGCGCCAGCGACTTGGAAAAACCGATCATGCCGGCCTTGGAGGCGCAGTAGTTGGTCTGGCCGGGATTGCCGGTGACGCCGACCACCGAGGTGATGTTGATGATGCGGCCGTGGCGGCGGCGCATCATTGGATGGGTGAGTTCGCGCGTCAGCCTGAACACGGCGGTCAGATTGACTTCGAGCACGGTGTCCCAGTCGGCGTCAGACATGCGCACGAACAGGCCGTCCTTGGTGATGCCGGCGTTGTTGACCAGGATGTCGACACCTTCGAGATCGGCCTCCGCCTTCTGGCCGAGCGCCTTGACCTCGTCGCGGTTCGACAGGTTGGCCGGAAACAGCTTGACCCGGTCGCCAAGCTCGGCGGCCAGCGTCTCCAGCTTCTCGACGCGGGTGCCGTGCAGGCCGACGACGGCGCCTTGCGCATGCAGCACCCTGGCGATCGCCTCGCCGATGCCCCCGGATGCGCCGGTGACGAGCGCCTTGCGGCCAGTCAGTTCCAACATTTATTATGCTCTTTTCAAATGCTGCAGCATCGCCGCGCCAGAAGTCTCGGTTCGTGGCAGCTTCCTCGCCGCGAACTCGCGCAGCGCAGAGGTCTCGGCCACGATAATTCCAGGCGCCGGATGACCGACGTGATCACCTCAATCTGCTGCTTCACTGGGCTACTGCAAGTACTTGCACTCCAACCCTTCAGCCCACCTGAGCAAGGAGGCCGCCACGGACCGATCGGGGATTCCGCAAACATCGGGATACGGAAGGTGACCTTGCCGGCATGTCGTCCTACACCTGCCTGAATGCCAGAACTGCGTTCATGCCGGCCATGGCGAAGGCGTTGCTCAGTGCCACGCGGACCTTGCGCTCGCGCGCGACGTTGGGCGTGACATCGAGATCGCAATCGGGGTCTGGCTCGCGATAATTGGCGGTCGGCGGCACGACACCCTCTTGGATTGCCATCACGCAGGCGATCATTTCAAGCGCGCTCGCGGCGCCGAGGCAATGCGCATGCATGGACTTGGTGGAAGAGATGGACATCGAGTTGGCGTGGCCACCGAAGACTCGCTTGATCGCCTCCGTCTCCATCCGATCATTGGCCTTGGTGCCCGTGCCGTGCGCATTGATGTAGTCGACATCCTGGGCATTCAGCCCGGCATCGGCAAGGCAGGCGCGCATCGCCGCCTCCGGCCCCTCGACAGCCGGCGCGACGAGGTTGAAGGCATCAGCGGAAAGGCCGATGCCGGCGATCTCGGCAATAATCGTTGCGCCGCGAGCAGTGGCATGTTCATAGCTTTCCAGCACTGCCATCCCCGCACCCTCGCCCAGCACCAAGCCCCTCCTGTCGGAGGAGAAGGGCCTGCAGGTATCTGGCGCAATCACGCGCATTGCTTCCCACGCTTTCACCACACAAAATACGAATGGCGCGTCGCTGCCTCCGGCAAGCATCACGTCGGCCCGGCCGCACCTGATCTGGTCTACGGCTGAGGCAATCGCATGGTTGGCAGAGGCGCAGGCGGAGGTGACGCCGAAGACCGGCCCGCGCAGGCCGAGGCTCATGCTGACCTGGCCGGCAGCGGCACTCGGCATCGCCTTGGGTACGTCCATGACGCCAGCACGGCGCGCGCCGTTCAAAAGGAGAGCGCGGTAGCTTGCCTCGATCGCTTCCCAGCCGCTGCCGCCGACGCCCACTATCGCACCGAAGCGATAGGCATTTCGTTCATCGCAGGAAAGTCCGGCCTGTCGCATGGCTTCCCGCGCTGCAAGCACGGCAAGCAGGCTGAAGCGGTCCATGGTGACGAGCTGCTTGCGGTCGATGTCGTGCTCAGGGAGCGTCTTGATCTCGGCACCGATCGTGCCGGTCAACCCATGAAGCTCTGAAGTGACAATCGGGCCGATTGCTGAGCGACCTTCGCGCATCTCTTTCCAGATGGAGGGGGCATCAGTGCCCAGCCCGCACAGCCCGCCTATTCCGGTGATGACGACCCGCCTGTCCATTCAAGCTGCCTCAGCAAGCAAGCTGCGGATGGCTTTCACGATGTCGCCAACATTCTGCAGATCCGACCACGCCTCCGATGTGTTCATTTCGATCTTAATGCCATAGGCTTGCTCGAGGTCCCAGAGCACGTCCGCCAGTCCCAGCGAATCGATGCCGAGCGCGGTCACTTCCGTCTCCGTCGTTATTTCGCCGACGATGGGTCGAAACGCTCCCGCAAAGTTCTCAGATTCGACGCGTTTCTTGATTATGGTAATGATTTCCGTCGCGAGTTGATCAGCCATTCTGTCTGTTCCTTTCGATTTCAGCTGGTTTGACGTGGGCGCGGCTCAACTCCTGCGGGCCGCGTTGCGAAAATAGCCACCGACAAAGCTCATGCTCATAAGGGCGGGCTGAGTTCCGGCCGATCGGCGGCGTAGGCTCTGATGACGAAGAAGGTCGCCGGCACCCGATGTGGCGCCAGCAGATGACGGATCTGCGGTATGCAATGTGGGTTAGGCCAGTCCTCAAAGGTCGGCGTCAGCGCATCACCCGGCACTCACATGTGTAGTCCTGCTTACAATTCTGGACCGTTTCGGTCGATCAGGGTGCCGGGCGGCCACTCGTCCATCGAGCGTCCAATTGGCGCAACGAAGACGATCACGTCCTCGACGCGGGTAGGCGGCATGTAGGGATGTATATTTGCGAGGGTGGACCGTACCTCAACCCCCGACACAATGCTCGCCAGACCGCCGCGGCAGAACCTCTCAACGTGGTTCCGCATTGCCTGCCGAACCGTGCCGAACACAAATGGAACCCCCATCCGCTGCAGCAATGGGTACACAACGCTCAGTGAAAAGCTGATTCCGAGTCCCTCAAGATCCGGACGGACCCCGTATAAGCCAATTTCGGCCACCAGTAGATCGACCTCGCCAACTTTGATGAAGCGGCGCAGTATGCCAATATGAGCCGCTATGCCGTGCGCGTCGTAACCGATTGCGCGGAATTCCGGCCTTGCACCGGCCCAGCTACGGCCGCCTTCGAATGGCTTTGCGAGGAAGGCCCCATGCCGTCCATAAGTCTTTAGAAAGAAATCGGAGAGTTCGACATGGTCGGCCAGTTGCAACTCATTTTCCCAGCACAACTTCCACCGTACGTCAGAGCCCATGGAAATACCTCATCTTGATTGCTGTTTTTGAGATAAGCGCCTACGCATGGAGAGCTTGTCGCGTCGAGCTGACGCGATGGACCTTGCGCGGATCACCGAAGAACCAAGCCGCAACCGACATGCGAGTTGATTGATGTTTCGGCGTATGCCGGAAGGCGTACACCAGAAGATGCTCCTCCGAGCCGAGAATGCTCCTTGGAGCTAACGCAAACATCGACGATTTTCCTTTAGGGCTTCTTTGAATTCTCCCTATGCGACGTTCTCCAGAATCGGTAAAATCGTTTGTTTCGATTGACGGCATCCACGCTATGGATAGCTAAAGACATGCGTTTCAAAGGGATTGACCTAAATCTCCTCGTTGTGCTCGACGCGCTGCTGGTGGAGCGCAGCCTCTCGGCGGCGGCCCGCCCCATCAACCTCAGTCAGCCGGCCATGAGTGCGGCCGTCGCCCCCGCTGCGCGATTTTTTCGGCGATGAACTGTTTACGACGAGCGGCCGCGAACGTTTTGTGACCCCGCGTGCGGCAGCACTTGCCCCCGCGGTTCGCGACGATCTCTGCACATCCAGTGCTCGATTATGGCTGTCCACCACAAGCAGCTGTCCGGCAGCTTACGTTCGAGAGATACATGTCGATGAGGCACGTCTCGGTCAGGTTCGGGCGTATTCTGAAGCCCTCCATCGAGGAATGGTTCTTGCTTGAACCCCCGTCGCGACCCATCGTCGGCATCGGCGGAAGACACTGTTCCATTTGCCATATTCATCAGGCAGATGACGCCATTGCGCCCCGGTTCGGGCCATACATATCATGCCTTCGAAATAGCGCCGATTATCCTGCGCCGGACGGCACCCTCGACCCCGCTGTGCTGGCAGCAGCGGCCCGATCAGTGCCCATTCCTCGTCCGATACCCCAATCCGCGCGCCCAACGCTGCCTCCAAAAGACAGCCTTGAATCAGCGACCGAGTCTAGCGTCAAGCTTTGTCCACGAAGCCTAACATTACAGTTGCGGTTTAGATTTCAGATGAGCTCGTCGAGCGGCCGCCTGATGGGCGCGCCTCCAGCATGACCATGCGATGACGTAGGCGGGTTTTATGCGACGCTGGGCGAGTCTGATGGCGATGCGCCGGACTTCCTGGATAGACCAGCGGATCAAATCCTGATGGTCGGCATCCGCGGTCTTTTTTGGGGCGTCACGTCATTGGCGCGGTATCGGATCACCGCCATCATGGCGAAGGCCAGCATGACGAGGGAGACGTGGCGATGCCAGCCATGCCATGACCGGGTTTCGTTGTGATCGAGTCCGAGCTCGTTCTTGGCGGTCTCGAAGCTGTCTTCGATCGCCCAGCGATGGCCTTCAACGGAAACGAGCGTCTGGATGCCCGTCCCGGCCGGGCACCATGTGGTGAAGAATGCGAGATCACCGTCGCTGATATTGCGCCGGATTAGGAGGCCACGGGTCCAAAGCCCCGATTTCGTCTCGTTATATTCGTCGGCATCGAGATCGGCGAGTTCGCAGTAGGCCCAGTCATGAAGCCGCGCGCCTTTGGTGCCCTCACCGGCGGAAAGACGCTGCCATGCAGTTGGATCAAGATCACGGGCGATCTCCTGAGCTGTGCCGGCGACCGGAGGCTTACCCGACCAGGAGCCGAAATGGTGGTCCGATTTGACCCCAAGAACGTAGCCTTTGCAGGCTCGGCGCAGGGTTCCTTCGACGTCCCCGACGCCATACACCGCATCTGCGGCCACCCATGAAAACGGCACATCGGCTGCCAGCGCACGCCGTATCATATCGACAGCCAAGCCTGGCTTGGTAGCGAAGGCTATAGCCTCAGGAACATGGGTTGCTGCAAGCCTTGCCCGATCTCCGGTCCAGCTTTTGGGCAAGTACAAGGCCCGGTCGATAAAGGCATGACCGCGAGCGGACACATAGGCGGCGAACACACCGATCTGGCAGTTCGTTATCTTGCCTGCCGAACCTGTATATTGACGCGCAACACCGCACGACGTCTTGCCCTGCTTGAGGAAGCCCGTCTCGTCGATGACCAGGACCGCATCATCCGTGGCGAGGTTTTCTACAACATACTCTCGCACGATGTCGCGAAGTGCGTCCGCGTCCCAACGCCCGCGACCCAGAACGGCTTGTTGCCGCCACGGGCCGGGGTCACCGGCCGCCTCAGCGCGCATCCAACCTGTCTTACGCCGCTCGTCACCCAGCAGGCCGTCCAGGAAGAGGTTCGCAGAGGCTGCAACTCGCTCCTGCGTAAACAGTCCGCGCATGCGAGCCTTCACGTCACGCAGCGATGATGCCCAAAGCTCAAGCGTCGTCTCGATTGATGCACCTGTCATCCATGACCTCCGAATCATGGAGACCCATAGATTCAGACCGTAGATAAATATGCAACTGTAATGCTAAGCTAATAGACGACAGTGTCTCCAAACTTGCCCCAACACATGTGTGAGTTTTGCTACGCGCGCGAGTGCGCCTCGCTTTCGTGCTTTGCCAGCCGCCCGCGGGCTTATTTCGTCACAGCAAGGGCATTGTCTGTGGCTAAAACCGGCCAGTATTTCGAAATTGCCAGAATGGCGCCGACGGAAGAAAAATGACCGTAGTCGAAATAGAGAAACTCGCCTGCGTCGGCGTAGGGGCAGCGTCCTGCGCTACAGAGGAATTTCAGCGGATCGATGAAAGTGGCGCCTTTGGTAAATGAGCGCATACGATTGTTGATGTCGGGATCCATGGCCATTGGCCAGTATGTATCATCCGAATTTCTGCGCTTTGCGAAGAATGCGATTTTCCGAACGTCGGTTATGAATTGCGGAGACTGGCCGATGACGAACATGCGCACGCCCCGGCCACGAAGCGTATCGATCGTTTGCTGGAGACCGTCGAAACTTCTCGCCTCGTAGTCGGTCCACCGCCCGCTGAGGACAACCGTCTTGATGCCTGCGTCCCGGATGATCTCCAGGGCCTTCTGATTGAACCGTATGCAATCCGGGCGTGCATACGAGAAGTAAGAGAGAATCGGTGGACAGCCTGCGTAAGTATATTCCACGACGTTGGCTTGAATTTTCTTTTTGTTGGCCTCCAGCCCTGAAACATAGTGGGCGGCGAAGGAGTCGCCCCACAACAAAACGGTCGTAGCGAAGCCGCGAGTGCGTGTGCAGTCCTCGATGTTCCAGCTTTCGATCCGGCTCGAGCCCTCGTTGAAACAGGTCCCCTCGAGCCAGTCCCCGGCAGGAATCCGCTGCTGGGCATACTCCGGGAACCGTTGCGGAAAGCCGTTGCCGATCGCCCCGGCCGCCCCGCCAACGCAAACAAGAGCGATCGCACCCGCTGAAAAGGCGAAGATCGGCAACGGGGCGGTGAAGGACCTTTTCTGCCGAAACGGCTGCTCGATATACTTCCAGGAGAATGCAGCCAATGCGAAGCTTGCAACCGTCATCGCAATGATTATCGACGGGTCGAGATTTTGTAACGAAAGATAGTGCGCGAACGCATTGATCGGCCAGTGAACAAGATACAGCGAATAGGAGATGAGGCCGATCAAGACCAGTGGCCGGACTTCGAGTATGCGGCTAGCAATCGTCGATGGGCTATTTTGGCCGACATAGATAAGGAGGGCCGTTCCGAGGCACGGATACAGCGCGTTGTAGCCCGGGAACGGATCGCTCTCCGAAATCGCGAAGAACCCGATGGCGAGAAGGCCAAATCCGGCCAGCCCTACCATTTCCATAAGAAATTGATTGTTCAACGGCGGGGGCCGTTTCAGCATGAGCACGGCGCCCAGCATGAGTTCCCAGACTCGTGTCGGCAGCAGGTAGAATCCAGCGCTTGGCGCCAGCCATGTCGCCATGACCGCGAGCACGAAGCTGCCGAGAATGATCGGTAGGAGTGCTGTCAGCCAGCGCTTCGCAAAATAGCGATAGATCAGGAACATCAGGATTGGGGCAAAGATATAGTACTGCTCCTCGACCGAAAGCGACCACGTGTGCAACAGCGGTCGGAGCTCGGCATCGATGGAGAAGTAATTTGACGTTTTCCAAAAATAGATGTTTGACCAGAAAGTCGATGCCGCTATGACGCTGAGACTGAATTCGTGCAGATCTGACGGCAGAAGAATGAACAATGCCGCGATGCAGGTGAGGAGCGTGACAAAGATCAGGGCCGGCAGAATGCGTCGGGCACGGCGCCAGTAGAAGCTGACGATCGAAAACTCGCCGCGTTCAAGGTCGTCCAGAAGGCTTCCGGTGATCAGGTAGCCAGATATGACGAAGAAGATGTCCACGCCGGTAAAACCGCCGGGAATTGCCGAGATTCCGAAATGGAACAGTACGACCGGCAACACCGCAAGGGCCCGAAGGCCATCGATATCACGCCTGTATGTCATTAAATTAGTCCTCTGTTCACAGGCCAAGGCGAGTGTCGGCAGCACACAGTTTGGGCTGGCGTCGGTACCCGCAGCCCTTGGCGGCCACTCCCCTTCCGGTCGCCCGCAAAGCTCTCCGGACGTGTACGACCATGTCATCGACGCCAGCCTCCTTCGCTGGGACAATGACATTTTCGGGGAAGGCATTCGGGTTAAAGGCGTTCTCTGCTATTGACCGCCGAACCAAGAAACATCCTGTGCCAGGTGTCCTGACGTGATTTCGAAGCATGAGGATCCATTGCGATGCTGCGTAGTCGGTTCCAAAAATCGGCACCAAAACTTAGTCGACGGCGGACTAACGTCTCCTCGCGCTATTGAGCAAATCGATTTTGTTTATGCGGCCCCATCCAATTGATGGATGCATGCCCCCCGGGTGCCTTCACTGCCGGAATTAAGGAGACTGGCGCAGACGATGCTCGGTTCAGATAGAGGCGAACGAGACGATCAGGTTGTGGCGTGACCGGAAGCGGCCATCCTTGCTACAGCCTGATTGATGGTTCGCACGCCAAGCTTTGCCTTGGCGTTTTCCAGATGGAAGGTCACGGTGCGTTTCGAGAGGCCGAGGATCTGGCTGATATCCCACGCCGCGCCGCCCATTTCAGAGCTTCGAACTCCCGCGTCTTTGCGCCATCCACCACGCAATTGCCGGCGAGCCTGCGCCGGACATGAATGTGGAAGTTGATCGCTACCAACTGCAAGGCTTTTTCGTAGCATTCCAGCGACCGCAAGACAGGCGGACGCGCCTCATCTGAAGCGAAGGTCAGCCAGCAAAGCGGCCGCGATGATCATGTATGGACATGGTCAAGCCGCACCGAATGCCAAACTGAGCTGCGTTTTCCAAAACTTCTTGCTGCGAGGCTGGCAAATACCGATGATCTCGATCCAGCCCCCAGTGGAAAGTATTCAAGCCTCGCAGCCCGCGCAGGATCACCGGATCGACGCTGTGGTAGCGCAGTCGCAGATAATTGGAGGTCCAGGAAGAAGGATAATTCGAGATCACTAACGGCGTGTCGCTGGAGGCTGGCGGGTAAGTGAAGTAAGCGAAGAGCGGAAATTCCAAGCCGGCGGCGGCCGAGGCCATTGCCTCGTGGAGATCCGCAGCATCGACGCTTGCTGAAAGTTGCTCGATGAATTTTTCAAATAGCCGATGCATCTGGTTTTGCGTAAACTCCGCGGATGTTCCTCGATGCTCAGGCGCGGGGCTCGGGCTAAACGATCGCGAATCGAAGCGACGCGCAGGATCTCGTCCCCATCATCGCTCCCATTACTTTCCTGCTTCTGCTTGAAGACAACGCCGCGAACCTGACCAATTGCCAGGCGGTGACGTTGACACATTGTCGATGAGCCGTGTGTCGCCCAGCCAAGCCGCGACAAGCAGCCGTGCCGGTCGGTCAAGGCTTGCCAAAGCTCGCAGATCTGTTTCCCCGCGAAGTTCCAGGTATTCGACCTCGCGATAGCCGGCGGCCAGAATTGTTGCACGCGCTTCATCAAGCGTTGGCTGACGGGAGAGCCGCGCTCAAGCCGCTCGGCCGTATCGAAGAGGACCGATGCCAGCTTTGGGGCGATGACGCGTTCCGCTGGCGAGAGCCGGACGTTGCGCAATATCAAGGTCCCTCACCATGCGTCTGACAGTCTGAAGCTGCTGGAAATCCTTCTCGCCAAAAAACGCGAAGTCAGCGCCGGTCTGCGGAAAGAGCTTGGCCACGACCGTCGCCACACCATCGACAGCCAGCTGCGCTCAACCCGCGCCTCCTTCCCTTGCGTTACCCGCTGCGGGTGTCGCGTTTGGCATATTTTTGTGCAAATGCGAAGAGCTAAAAAAGCGGACTTGCGGATCTGCGGTGTTGACGCGCAGACCTCCACGCTTACACTAAATCGATTAAGGCGCCCCTAGCTCTGGGCCAACCACTTCGCGGACATGGACCACAAGAAAACAGGAACCGGGAAAGACAGAGCCGCCATCAAGGCCGGCCAAGTCAAAGTAGATTTGATCGCCGTTGTCGTCGCCGTCAATGACAGTGAACCCTGTGTCCTAACAATCGGCCGGATGAACACCCTTCCCTCCGGACCGTTTGCGCTCGAGCACCGATCGCTGCAATCCGGCCTGAGGGGGTGGGTCGAGCAGCAGACCGGCCATCCGCTTGGGTATACCGAGCAACTCTACACGTTCGCGGATCGGGACCGCATCGGCGCCGAGCGCGAGCGCGCCATCTCCATCAGCTATCTCGCACTGACCCGCAAGGAACAGAGCTCGACCGAGTGCGGCTGGCGAAGTTGGTACGAATATTTTCCATGGGAGGATCACCGCTCCGGCACGCCGCCGGTGATGCTGGATTTTGTGCGACCGCGCTTGATCGAGTGGGCGGATGGCGCAAGCGACGCAGCCACGCGACGCGAACGCCGTCAGCGGTCGGCGATAGCGTTCGGCTTCGATGATCGCCATTGGAACGAGGAACTCGCGCTTCAACGCTATGAGTTGCTTTACGAAGCAGGCCTGGTTCAGGAGGCCGGAAGCGGCACGGACGCGACCCCGCTTCCCCTGGTGCCCAGCGAGTCCATGGTCGTCGATCATCGCCGCATCGTGGCGACCGGCATTGCGCGGCTGCGCTCCAAAATCAAATACCGGCCGGTCGTCTTCGAGCTTATGCAGCCGACTTTCACACTGCTGCAGCTGCAGCGAACGGTGGAAGCCTTAGCTGGCAGGCTCATCAACAAGCCGAACTTCCGCAGGCTTGTTGAGCAGCAGGAGCTGGTCGAGAAAACTGGCGAGACTTCCGTTGATACGGGGGGGCGACCAGCAAAGCTCTATCGTTTCCGCCGTGGGGTCCTCGATGAAAGGGCGGTCGCGGGCACGAAATTGCCGCTGACGCGGGCTTGACAACCTTATAGTCAAGGTAGACATATCCCCTTATTATCAGATCGAATATAATCGGAGGCGCTGATGACTGGGGCGTTACCTACTGCCGCGTCGTTGTACGAGCGCGTCCGGCGCGTGGTCCCGCCAGTCGAATGGTCGGCCTTTGCAAACGACATTGATGCCATCCTCGCGCTGAAGCGGGAGCGCAACGCCATCATCCTGGCGCACAATTATCAGACGCCTGAGATATTCCATTGCGTCGCAGACGTCGTCGGCGACAGCCTCGCACTGGCCCGTAAAGCAATGGCGGTGGATGCCGACATCATCGTGGTTGCCGGCGTGCATTTCATGGCCGAGACCGCAAAGCTGCTAAATCCGAACACGACTGTGCTCATCCCGGACATGGGCGCCGGTTGCTCACTGGCGGATTCGATCACGGCACAAGATGTGCAGCTGATGCGACAGCGCTATCCGGAGGTCCCGGTTGTCACCTATGTCAATACGTCCGCCGCTGTGAAGGCCCAATCCGACATCTGCTGCACCTCGGGCAACGCCAAGGCGGTAGTGGAATCGCTCGGCGTGCCGCGTGTGATCATGCTGCCCGATGAATTTCTTGCGAAGAACATCGCCGCCCAGACGAAGGTCGAGATCATCGCCTGGAAGGGTCATTGCGAGGTGCATGAGCGCTTCACGCCGGCCGATATCCGCGAGCTGCGCGCTGCACACGCGGGCGTGGTCGTACTCGCCCATCCCGAATGTCCGCCCGACGTTGTCAGAGAGGCGGATTTCTCGGGGTCGACGGCCGCCATGTCGGATTATGTCGAGCGGGAGAAACCGGCACGGGTCGTGTTGATGACGGAATGTTCGATGAGCGACAACGTCGCGGTCGCGCATCCCGACGTCGAGTTCGTTCGCCCCTGCAATCTTTGCCCACACATGAAGCGCATCACGCTCGCCAACATTCGCGCCGCGCTCGAGGAGAACCGGTACGAGATCCGGATCGATCCCGGGATAGCCGACCCCGCCCGCCGCGCGGTCGAGCGCATGCTTTCAATATGAACCTTGATGTCCTCGACATCGCCGGAGCGCCGGTCGTCATCGGCGCCGGCATTGCCGGCCTGATGACGGCGCTTCATCTTGCGCCGGAACCGGTCGTGCTTCTGTCCAATGCGCCGCTTGGAACCGGAGTCTGCAGCGAGCTCGCTCAGGGTGGTCTTGCGGCAAGTCTCGGCGGCGACGACGACCCCGAACTTCATCTTTGCGACACAATTGCAGCCGGCGACGGCCTCTGCGACGAGGCGACGGTGCGGCGAGTGGTCCGGGCTGCAACCAATGCGATCAAGACCCTGGACCGCTTCGGCGTCGCCTTCGACCGCTACCCTGAAGGCGCTTTGCGGCTCGGGCTTGAGGCAGCACATTCGCAACGGCGGATCGTGCATGCCGGCGGCGACGCCACGGGTCGGGAGCTGGTCCGCGCACTCATCGCCGCAGCGCGCCGGACAGCCTCGATCACTATTCTCGAAAACGTGGAGGTCCGCCGCCTGATCGTGGAAGACGGGTCGGTCATCGCCGTGGTCGCGGTCGGGTACGCGGGTGCGGTCGCTTTGCCCACGCGCCGCGCGGTGCTGGCAACCGGCGGCATCGGCGGCCTGTTTTTCGACACGACAAACCCGCCTGGCTCATGGGGACACGGGCTGGCACTCGCTGCCTGGGCCGGGGCAGAGCTCGCCGACCTGGAATTCGTGCAGTTCCATCCGACCGCCCTCGACACCCCGCGTCGGCCGATGCCGCTGGTGAGCGAAGCAGTGCGCGGCGAAGGCGCGATGCTCATTGACGAGCGAGGAGAGCGCTTCCTCGCTGAAACGCCTGGCGGCGAGCTTGCGCCTCGCGACGTGGTGGCGCGCGCCGTTTGGCATCAGCTTGCTGCCGGGGGCCGCGTGTTCCTGGACGCGCGGCGATGTCTCGGCCCTAGTTTTGAAAAGCGCTTCCCAGGCATTGCCGGTTTGTGCCGCGAGGCAGGCGTAGATCCTGCGACCGACCCGATTCCGGTGCGCCCAGCGGCACATTATCACATGGGCGGCGTTGCCGTAGACGCCGCCGGCCGCAGCTCCGTCGAGGGATTGTGGGCGTGCGGCGAGGTTGCTTGTACTGGCCTGCACGGCGCCAATCGTCTCGCAAGCAACTCGCTCACCGAAGCGGCGGTCACCGCGAGCTGGGTTGCTGAAAGCGTTGCCGGCGCATCGTATACCCGGCGACGGCGTGTATGTTCCACGTTGGTGCCTCCACGGCCAGACGCTTCAGGCATCAGGGCGGTCGTCTCCGCCGCACTCGGCATCATCCGCGATGGCCAGACGATGCGCGAAGCGGTGGCGACCCTGCTGCCGATGGCAGGTCACGACGGCCCCAAGTCCGGCCCGGCTTTGGTCTCACTGATGCTGGCCGTTGCAGCCCTACGGCGAGAAGAGAGCCGCGGCGCGCACTGTCGATCCGATTTCCCCCGGCGCGATGCAGACGCGTGTACGTCACGGCTGACGCTGAACAGCGCAATGCAGGCCGCCGCCGCACTCAGTTGCCGGGCGCCGATACGGAGCACGTGATATGGTTTCATTCTCACCCCTCCCCTCGACGCTGATCGAACCGATCGTGCGCGGTGCCCTTCTCGAAGACCTTGGCAGATGCGGCGACCTGACCAGCGATGCAGTGATCCCCCACGATTGCATTGCCACCTTGGTGCTCAAATCGCGACAGGCGGGCATCGTTGCCGGGCTCGATCTGGTCGCGTACGCCTTCCTGCTCGTGGAGCCCGCGATCGACATGCACATTTGGCGTCCTGACGGCAGTGATGTCGGGGCGGGCGAAACCATCGCGAAGCTGTGCGGACCGGCGCGCGGCCTGCTCGCAGCCGAGCGCACAGCGCTCAATTTCCTGTGTCGCCTGAGCGGCATTGCCACTGCCACAGCGGCGATGGTGGAGTCCGTGCGTGGCCACAAGGCGAGGATCGTATGCACTCGAAAGACGACTCCCGGCTTGCGCGCGTTGGAGAAATACGCCGTGCGCGTCGGCGGCGGCGCCAATCACCGCTTCGGGCTCGACGACGGCGTGCTTATCAAGGACAACCACATAGCGATCGCCGGTGACATCCGCACAGCTATAGAGCGGGCGCGCGCCGCCGCAGGCCACATGGTGAAGATCGAGGTTGAGGTCGACACGCTGGAACAGCTGGATATCGCGCTTACAGTTGGAGTCGACGCGGTGCTGCTGGACAATATGTCAGTCGAGGACCTTGCCCGCGCCGTGGCAACGGTCGGCGGCCGCACAATCACCGAGGCCTCAGGTCGGGTGACACCGAAAACGGCTCCCGCAATCGCAGCCACCGGTGTCGATCTCATTTCCATGGGCTGGCTGACCCACAGCGCGCCGATCCTCGATATCGGCCTGGACATGCCAGCCCTGGGAAACATCGGCACCCGCTTGAACTGATGGAGACGAAATGAAGAGCAGTACCCCTCGGACCTGCACGCAGCGAAAAGGTGCTCGAAGCGAGCCTGTTACCGTTCAACGACGTGAGATTCGAGGCGCATTGCGCTGACGACGGTCATAGCGCTGCGAGCCCCGCCGGTCGATTGACCCCTGCACGCGCTCGCCAACCAGCAACAAAGGCCTTTTGAAGATGACGATTGAAATGAACGCGGAAACCGATGTGAACCAGGTTGTGGACACCATCGACGTAGCGCTACCCCGATGGAGCAGCAAGGAGGCGGAGGCGATCCACGCCATGCCGTTCAATGACCTGCTCTTCCTGGCTCAGACGGTTCACCGCCAGAACTTCGATCGCAACCGGGTGCAGCTGTCGCGGCTGCTCAGTATCAAGACCGGCGGATGCCCGGAGGATTGCGGTTATTGCAGCCAGTCGGCACATCACGAGACCGGCTTGATGGCCACGAAGCTGATGGAGGTCGAACGGGTCATCACTGAGGCGACCAAGGCGCGTGACGCCGGCGCCACCCGCTATTGCATGGGCGCGGCCTGGCGCCACCCGAAGGAGCGTGACATGAACGCCCTGATCGCCATGGTCGAGGGCATAAAGGCACTCGGCATGGAGACCTGCATGACGCTCGGCATGCTCGAACTTGGCCAGGCGCAACGCTTGAAGGCGGCCGGCCTCGACTACTATAACCACAACATCGACACCTCCGAGCGCTACTACCCAGAGGTTGTCTCGACCCACACCTTTGCCGACCGGCTGCAAACGCTTGGCCACGTGCGCGAGGCTGGCATAAAGGTCTGCTGCGGTGGCATTTTCGGGATGGGCGAGGAAAAGGCCGACCGCATCGACATGCTGGTCACGCTGGCCAACTTGCCTGAGCCGCCCGAAAGCGTGCCGATCAACCTTCTGATCCCCATCAAGGGCACGCCGCTTGCCGAGGCCGGCCCCCTCGACCCGCTCGCCTTCGTGCGTACAATTGCGCTCGCTCGCGTCATGATGCCCAAGTCCTTTATAAGGCTGTCCGCCGGCAGGACGGCGATGAGCGACGAAATGCAGGCACTGTGCTTTTTCGCCGGCGCCAATTCCATATTCGTTGGGGACACGCTGCTGACGGCAGAAAATCCCGGCGAGGACAAGGACACTCTGCTGTTCCGGCGTCTCGGCATCGAGCCGATGGCACTCGAGGCGCAATGAACGGGGCACCTCTCGCCCGCTATGACGCGACCTTGCAGGGGCTGGCGCGCAAGGACCGGCTGCGGACGCTGTTGCCACGCGCCGGGCTCGACTTCTCGTCGAACGACTATCTCGGGCTGGCCGCCTCCAGGAGACTTGGCGAGGCGGTTGCGGCTGCCATTGCGCAGGGTACGCCGGTTGGCGCAACCGGGTCGCGGCTGTTGCGCGGCAACGCGCCGGAGCATGAGCAACTGGAGGCAGACGCGGCGGCGTTCTTCGGCACCGAACGCGCGCTGTTCTTTGGCAGCGGCTACATCGCCAACTTCGCCCTTCTGACCGCGCTGCCACAGAAGGGCGACCTGCTGGTCCTCGACGAACTCGCCCATGCCAGCATGCATGAGGGGGCGCGGGCAGGACGCGCCCTGTTGAAGCTGGTTGCGCACAACGACGTCGATGCTGCCGAGGACGCGATCACGCGCTGGCGCGCCGAAGGCGGCATGGGACGCGTCTGGATCGCGATCGAAAGCCTCTACAGCATGGATGGTGACCGCGCGCCGCTAAAAAGTCTTGTCGCGCTTGCCGATAGGCACGAGGCATTCCTTGTCGTCGACGAAGCGCATGCCACCGGTGTCTGGGGACCGGATGGCCGGGGGCTGGCCGCCGCATTGAAGGGCCGCGACAACATCGTCGCGCTCCATACTTGCGGCAAGGCGCTCGGCGCGTCGGGCGCACTGGTCACCGGACCGCGAACGCTGTGCGACTATCTCATCAATCGGTGCCGGCCATTCATCTACGCCACCGCGCCATCGCCGCTGATGGCGGTGGCAGTGCGCGAAGCGCTCGCCATGCTGTCCGACGAGCCCATGCGCCGCGTTCAGCTGCAGGATCGCGTTGCCTTCGCCGGCCGTCAATTGGCCGAGCGCTGCGGCGTGAAGCCGAGCGGCTCGCAGATCCAGCCCTTTGCCATCGGCGATGTCGGGCGCACCATGGTGGTGGCGGCGGAACTGCAGGCCCGCGGCTTCGACATCCGCGGCATCCGCCCGCCGACGGTGCCCGAGGGCACGTCGCGCCTACGCATTTCGCTGACGCTCAACGTCGACGAAGCCGAGATTTCCGCGATGGTCGAGGCGCTCGTTGAGGTGTTGGCCCAAACATGACCGGAGGCGGCATGACCCAACGCATCGTCATCACCGGAACCGACACCGGAATTGGCAAGACCGTGTTTGCGGCTGGGCTCGCCGGTTTGCTCGACGGTTTCTACTGGAAGCCGGTGCAATCGGGCCTCGACGGCGAGACCGACAGCGAGGTGGTTGCGCGGCTTGCCGGCTTGCCCTCGGAGCGCGTGCTGCCGGAAGCCTACCGCTTGAAGAGCCCGCTGTCGCCGCATCGTTCGGCCGAGATCGACGGCGTCGCGATCAAGGCTGCCGATCTTACTTTTCCCGTCCTGCCGACGCCGCTCGTCATCGAGGGCGCGGGCGGGCTGATGGTGCCGCTCAACCGGCGCACAAGGTTCATCGACATCTTCGCTGAGTGGCGGCTGCCAGTTATTTTGTGTGCCCGCACCACGCTCGGCACCATCAACCACACGCTGCTGTCGATCGAGGCCCTGCGCGCCCGCTCCATCCCGCTGGCCGGCATCGCTTTCATCGGCGATGAGATGGCCGATACACAACGGACAATCGTGGAAATGGGCGGGGTGCCGCAGCTCGGCAGGCTGCCCTATCTCGATCCGCTGACGGACAAAACGCTGCGAGACGCAATGATTGCCGGCTTCGCCTTCGCCTCGATTGCGGGAGGTGACTGATGTCGCAGTCCCATGTCTGGCACCCCTTCACCCAGCATGCGCTCGAGCCGGCGATTCCTGAAATCGTCATGACCGAAGGCGCCTATCTCCACAAGGCCGACGGCACGCGCATCCTGGACGCCATCTCCTCCTGGTGGGTGGTCACCCATGGCCACCGCCATCCCCGCATCATGAAGGCCATCGAGACGACCGCGTCGGCTCTCGACCAGATCATCTTTGCGGGCTTCACGCACGAGCCAGCCGAACGTCTGGCCAAGGCGCTTGTCGGTCTCGCGCCCGCCGGTCTCGACTGGGTGTTCTATTCCGACAGCGGCTCGACCTCCGTCGAAGTCGCGCTGAAGATGGCGCTCGGCTATTTCCGCAACATCGGCGCACCGCGCTCGCGCATCGTCGTCATGGCGCACAGTTATCATGGCGACACGATCGGCACGATGAGCGTCGGTGCCCGCGGCGTGTTCAACGCCGCCTACGAGCCCTTGCTGTTCGAAGTCGACACCATCCCCTTCCTGGCCGCCGGGCGCGAGCAGGAGACACTGGATCGGTTCGAGGCTGTCTGCCGCGACCTGCGCGCCGCCGCGCTGATCGTCGAGCCGCTGGTGCTTGGCGCCGGCGGCATGCTGATGTATCCGGCCTCGGTTCTGACCGAATTGAAGAAGATCGCAGAGGCCTCCGGCACGCTGTTGATCGCCGACGAGGTGATGACCGGTTGGGGGCGCACTGGAACCATGTTCGCCTGCGAGCAGGCATCGATTTCTCCAGATATCCTGTGCACCTCGAAAGGCCTGACCGGCGGCGTGATCCCACTGGCCGCCACGCTCGCCACCGATGCGATCTTCCGCGCCCACTATTCGACGGACCGGAAGAAGACGTTTTTCCATTCGAGTTCCTACACCGCCAATCCGATTGCCTGCGCGGCGGCACTTGCCAATATCGAGATCTGGCGGGACGAGCCGGTGGCCGAGCGCATTGCGGCCTTGAGCGCGATGCAGACCGCCGGGCTTCGACGCTTTCGCGACAACCCTTTCTTCACCGACTGCCGGGCGACCGGCACGATCGCGGCACTCGATCTGCGCACCGGCTCCGCCGGCTATCTGGCCGAGATCGGCCCGAAACTGCGCGCGTTCTTCCTCGACAAGGGGCTGCTCGTGCGTCCGCTCGGCAATGTCCTCTACCTTCTGCCGCCGTATTGCATCACCGGCGACGAGCTCGAGCGACTCTATGACGCCATTGAGGAGGCGGGCGAACGCTTCGGCTCGAGGCCATGAGCAGATCGTCGCGCATTCTTGGGTTTGGCCATCATGCGCCGGCGCGCAGGGTCGAGAACCCGGAAATCGAGAACAGTCTCGGCCTCGAACCCGGGTGGATCGAGCGGCGGACCGGGATACGGTCACGCTTCTGGGCAACGGACGAAGACACGCTGTCTGGCCTTGCCGCGTATGCCGGCGACATGGCGCTGGCGAATGCCGGCATCAAGCGCAGCGACATCGGGCTGCTGTTGCTTGCCACCTCGACACCCGATCACCTCCTGCCGCCCAGCGCGCCGCTGGTCGCACACGGGCTGGGGCTCGGCCGTGCAGGCGCGGTCGACCTCGCTGGTGCTTGCGCCGGCTTCATCTATGCGCTGATGTTCGCGGACGGGTTCACACGCCTGCATGGCAAATCGGCCCTTGTCATCGCCGCCAACATCCTCAGCCGTCGCATCAATCCCGCTGAGCGTGCCAGCGCCGTGCTGTTTGCCGATGCCGCCGGCGCCCTGGTGATTGGCCCCTGCGAGGACCCCGATCACGGCATTCTCGGTGCCTCGGTGGATTCCGATGGCTCGCGCTACGGGCTGATCCAGATTCCTGCCGGAGGAAGCAACAAGCCGTTCCACGGCGACCTCGACCTCGAGCAGACTCGAATGACGATCACCGACGGCCGTGAAGTGTTCGCCAAGGCGGTCGAGATGATGACTGCCTGCTCGCAGGACGCGCTCACTGCTGCCCGAATGCGGCCGCAGGACATCGACCGGTTCGTGCCGCACCAGGCCAACGCGCGCATTTTCGATGCCGTTGGGAGAAACCTCGGCATAGCAGATCATGCGATCATCAAGACGATCGTCGACTACGGCAACTCTTCCGCCGCGACGATCCCACTGTCGCTGTCGCTGGCCAACCAAGCGGAGCCGTTCCGGCAGGGCGAGAAGATCCTTCTGGCGGCAGCGGGTGCGGGTCTCAGCGGCGGGGCCCTCATTGTTGGAACTTAGCGGAACGCTCGGCCACGCACAGGACTGTCATGAATGAAGCTAGGATGGCCCAATGCGAAAATAGTCGCCTGCAGGCTCCATGGCTCTGGTTCCCTGACGCGAGAGCCAATCACCGTGCCGACCACCTTTTTCGAGCACGACGAGCGGCAAGGCTACCTGACTGGGCGAGGACTGCCTGGCGATGGCTGCCGGCGTGGAGGTGACCGAACCCGGCAACGTCATGCAGTGCGAAAAAACCCCCCATATGCCCGTTTTCAACGACGCTCGCTCCATTTCGAAACCAGGTGTTTCGCCCGATCTGGACGGCCACACAAATATCCAGCCTCGGGTGGCTCGTGCAAACGGTTGCCATCAGTTGGGCAAGGGTTGAGAGGAAGAATACTGGCAATGTGGATGCGGCCTGCACGAGCGCAACCATCAAATCGGACGCTGAAATGGTTGCCATCACCGCTTATGTCTGTCCGATACAATATTGTGCGCAGCGTTGGTACGGCTTTTGGCGGCGTAATCCTGGCATTCTTTGGACCGCTGGCCGCTTTCGCTTTGGCTGCGGTGAGTGATCTGGCGCCCCTGGCCGTCGACCGACATTCGGATCTTGGTAATCGAAGGCTGGTTATGGCCCTTCTTCCCGGTCGCTGCCTGCTGGTTGGCACGAACCAATGTGCTGTCGAGCATCACTTGGTAATTCTGAGGATCCCGATCAGGTCAGCGAATATCCGTTCCCATACCGGCCTTACCGCGCCTGAAGTGTGCAGGCTTTCGAGGCGCTGGCATTGCTCGCTGCTCAGTTCATATCGCCGGGCCATCCCTCGCTCCAGATCGAATCTCAACGCAGATTTGAATCGAGAATGTCGATTGGCCAGGTGAGGGTTATCATGGCCCTCTCAGCTTTGCTGAGACTGACCTATGGCCAAAAGTCCCGTAGATGCAGTGTGGAATGTCAATCCACAGACACCCACCATATTGCGCTTAGAGACGCCCTCCTTCTGTGGCCGAGATGGGCGCCAAGGCTGTGTCGTGGCCGCGCCGAGATGCGGGTGAGCTCGACGGTTTGTCAGCCGCACCCGGTGCGTGTCGCTGAAGACCAATTGCCTCTGGAGTGCGAACCTGCGGGCCTTTTCCCCGCTCGGCCTCCCGCTTGGCCTTCGCTCAGCGATTTGCGAGAAAGGCATCGAAGGCGGCAGCAACAGCGCGAATCACAAAGCGATGTTCCTGCCGCACGCGGATGATACCATCTTCGATGTCGACGATCCCGTCCTTGACCAGCATCGCCAAGCGTTCGGCGGAATCGGGAAAACGGATCGGATCAAATTCGTGGGCGGCACAGATTGCCGGCACATCGGCCTCCAAATCGCACATCAGCCGCTCGATGATTGCGGCTCGCACGCGGTCTTCGTCGGTGAGACGATAGCCCTGTGACGTCGCCAGACGGCCAGCTGCGATATGACGGCTGTAGCAATCCCGTGTGACCTCGTTCTGGACGTAACCCTCGCCAACCCGCCCGATAGCGGACGCGCCGAAACCGATCAGCGTTTTGCAGGTGTCAGCCGAGTAGCCCAGTGAGTTGCGCCGCAGGCGCCCGGTTTCCTGCGCCAGCGCGAGTTCGTCGTCGGGCAAGGCGAAATGGTCGAGCCCGATCTCTCGGTAGCCGGCGGCAACCAGCGTCTCGGCCACGGCTGCAGCCTGTTCGGCACGGGCAGCGCTGTCCGGCAGCGCTGTCTCCTCGATCAGGCGCTGATTCTTTATAGCGGATGGAATGTGCGCGTAGCCGAACACCGCAAGCCGGTTGGGGCGTATGGCGACCGCCGCCGTCGCGGTCTCGACGCAGGACCGCACCGTCTGATGCGGGAGACCGAAGATCAGGTCGAAGTTGATGCGGCTTACTCCATGCCGGCGCAGCATTTCGACGGCAGCCGCCGTCTGCGCCTCACTCTGGACCCGGTTGATCGCTTTTTGAACAATGGGATCGAAGCTCTGCACGCCGAGGCTGGCGCGGTTCACGCCGGCTGCTGCTAAGGCTTCGGCCATCTCGGCCGTGAACGTGCGCGGATCGATCTCGACTGCAACGGCGGTCGTCTTCCTGAACGCGAAGCGGCGCCGTAGGCACTCCATGATGGCCAAGAACTCCGCTGGCCCGATGAGGGTTGGCGTTCCGCCGCCGAAATGGACGTCGCTCACGGGCAGCGGCTGCGGCGGTTGCTCCGAGACCAAACGGATCTCGTCACGCACCACCGCCAGATACTTGAGAATCGGAGCATCTTGGCGGGTGATGGTGGTAGGGAAGCCGCAATACCAGCACGTCGATCGGCAGAATGGAACGTGGAGATAGAGTGACACCGAATCGTCAGCCGGTAGGTCCCTGAGCCATTCCGCATAAGCCTCTGCACCGACCGCCGCGGAGAACTCCGGCACAGTCGGATAGATGGTGTACCAGGGCAGGCGGGCCTCGCGATATTTGGCCAGAAACGAAGTCTGCAACAGTTACCGTCCCATGCTGATAACGGTCATCCTTACCGCTGCGCTCTCCTGTGTCTTTGCGCTATGTCAGTCCGTTCCGCTTTTCGCTGCAATTTGCCTTTTGCCAGTGTTAATGCTCACGGGGCGATGCCACCGCCGATGAGTCTCCGTTGGGATGGTATGAACACCTAGAGCAGATTCGACTTACTCCGGGTCATACCCGGCTGCCTCGAAGTAGTTTCGGCATTCGGCCGGTTTGAAGGCGTCGAGGCAGTCGGCGATGACGGACCAGAGTTGATCGATGGAGCGGGCGGCTGCTTTTCTGAGTAGGGCTTTGAGCTTCGAGAACGCCATCTCGATGGGATTGAAGTCGGGCGAATATGGCGGCAGCAACAGAAGCCGTGCGCCGGTCCTTTGGATGGCCTCGCGAACGCCGGTGATCTTGTGAGCCGGCAGGTTGTCCATGACGACGATGTCGCCGGGAGAAAGTTCAGGCGCGAGCACCTGTTCGGCATAGGCCAGGAAGGCGGCGCCGTTCATCGGCCCGTCGAGCAGCATCGGTGCGGTCAGGCCGTTCAGCCGCAGTCCAGCGGTGAAGGTCGTGGTCTTCCAATGACCATGAGGAACCGGCGCACGGCAGCGTTCGCCACATTTGGCCCGCCCGCGCAGCCGCGCCATCTTGGTGGAGGCCGCAGTCTCATCAATGAAGATCAGCTTCTCGGGGTCGAGATCGAGCTGGCCGTCGAACCAGGCGCAACGGCGCGCCTTGACGTCGGGGCGCTGTTGTTCGCTGGCATGCGCCGTCTTTTTTAAACGTGACGCAGCGCCTGTCGAGAAACATCCAGATCGTCGAAGGAACCACGCGCACGCCATGCCCGGCCGCCAGCCTCTCGGCAATCTCCGCCAGAGTGATGTCGGGCGTCTCCTCGATCAGGCCGAGGATGAAGGCTTCGTGAGGATCAAGCTTCGAGCGCGACGGTTGGCCCTGCTTGCGTGCCGCCATCTCACCCGTCTCGCGATAGCGGCGATACCAGTTCCCCGCCGTAGCAATCCCGATCCGGAACCGGCGTGCTGCCTCCCGCGTCGAAACACCCTCCGATATAGCCAAAATCACCCGACCGCGAAGGTCCGCACTCAAGCTGCGTGTCATCGTCATCTCCCTGCAAATCACAGGGAAAATGAAACAGACTTCCGCCACCGCGTGAATCCCAAATGTGACTCGGCGTTCACGGAAAATGCTCTAGCGGGTTAGCTACGGCGCTATCGCTTCCCCCGAGACCATCGCCCACACCGTTCGGCTCTACTTCCGCACTCATTTTCAGCCGGGCGCCTAGATGAAACGTTGGTGGAGCGCGGCATTGCCGAATCCTGACGAAGTACGAGACTTTGCTCGCCGGCTGCTGGTTGAGGCTTATAAAGACCATCTGACATTTCGATGAGCTCGTGGTCACGCGTTGATCAGGACGGGAATGCGACGGGATTATCGAGGCCGCCGCAATGCCGAAACTGCCACGCACCTGCTTACCTGATGCCGATAGCAGGACCGCGCCCAAGGCGCACGATGATCGATGCAACGGCAAAGCGCCAGGTGGTGCGGCAAGTCGAACATCGTTCTCACACGGTCTGAACAATCGCACCGAGAATTCGCATGCTGCTGCAAAAACCGAACGGGCCATCCCGGCCAGCGATTCAGAGGCGGTTTACAACGGTTCGCGTCGGTCTTCCCAGATCTGCGAAATCACCTTGTCCGGACTGGTTTCCACGCGATCATGGCCGGCTTCATACCGACTAGGCGCGGCCCTCCGCCCCAACCGGCCCGGCCGTCCTTCGACAATCGCGTGCCCGACCTTGCTCGTGGATTGTGTCAGGGTCAGTTGGGGTCTCGTCTGATCATCGAGCGGTTCCGCGCAATGATGTCTCCCGAGGTTCCAAGCCGAACAAATGCTGTCACCATTGAACGAAACTGTCGCATATCGAACAAACAAACCAGATTCCAAACATTTGCCCTTCGTGCTCAGCCTGACGCCCAAAAACAAGAAACGCGACGCGAATGAGACTGGCCAATTTGAGGGTCAGCCCGCAACTCACGTCTTCAGCGTGGCACGTGACTTGCACAATCGACTCCGAAAGCGGTTGTGACGGTCTGCCGACAATAGCGGAGATGCCTATGGCCATGGCTCAGAAATGCGATTCCACGGGCCAACTGACGATTTAGGCTGACGAGTAGCGTCGAGCGCAGGGCGCCGACCCAGATCAGTGTGACGGATAATGGCGGAGAAGCAGCGCTATGCCATTCTCCTTCGAACAAGGGACTGGTGAAGGGCTCATTCTTGGTCGCCCGCCCCCTTTTAATCTTTGAATGGAGATCAAGAATGAATATCAATAGCCTTCTTGTCGGCTCCGCTGCGGCCCTGGCCGCAATTTCCGGTGCGCGCGGCGCCGACGCCGAGCTGGGACCCGCTGAACACGTCAAGATCTGCGACGTCTACGGCGCTGGCTACTTCTACATTCCCGGCACCGAGACCTGCCTGCGCATTGGCGGCTATGTTCGTTATGACATCGGCGCCGGCGACCTCGGCTCGAATGACGGCGCAAGAATTTCAGCTGTGAGAACTGGCGAGGATCGGGGAACATGGCGGAACAACGCGCTTTTGGCATTAAAAACATGGACGGGCCAGGAGACCGAACTCGGTACTTTTAAGACCTATTCCGAAACCCATTTCAACTTCGGCAACCGCAACTTTTATCCGGGTCCGGATAGTCCTCAGAACTATGCCTTCAACAGTGAGGTCATGTTGACTTTCGCCTGGGTTCAGCTTGGTGGCCTGCGAGTTGGTAAGGACTGGTCGGCCTTCGACACCTTTATTGGCCACGCCGGCAACGTTCTCAATGGCAAGCTTGCTCCTTACGGCGACGCTGACACCAACGTAATTCAGTACTACTTCGACGCCAGCAATGGCCTTTCGACTTTAGTTTCACTCGAGGAAGGCTCGAGCGCAGTCGGTACTATCGACAGCTATGTTCCGCACGTCGTCGGCGGCATGAGGTATACGCAAGGCTGGGGCGCGATCACTGGCGTTGTCGCTTATGATAGCAATTACGGGTCGGTGGCCAGCAAGGTCCGCCTTGACGTGAATGTCACCAGCGAACTTTCACTATTCGGAATGGTCGGCTACGGTTCTAACGGCACGCTCAACGATGACTCCACTAACCTCATCGACGCCCACGGTCGTGGTTTCTACAAGCAGTGGGGGGCAATTGGGCCTTCTGGGTCGGCGGCGCCTATTTGCTAAACGAGAAGACGTCGTTGAACCTTCGACTATCGGGCGATCAGTTCAAGAACTATGGTCTGGCTGCCAACGTCGCCTATACGGTCGTGCCAGGTTTTACAGCGACGGTCGAAGTCGACCATTATCACTACGGCAATTTCGGCGTCGGCATGGTCGACCCTTCCAACGTGAATTGGACTAACGCCGACAAAAAGAACAGCGTCGGCGGCATCGTCCGTTTCAATACTCATTCTAACGGACTGAAAAGCTGCATCTCGGTGTCCTATTGAGCGGACCTATTGCCGCGTCTGTGTGAGCGAAAGCGAGTGTTAGCAGGGTCATGAGGAACTCGAAATTGCTGCATCTCAGCCGATAGTGCGACAGCTCAGTCCCAGGAATTCTAAAACCCCGTGTTGCTCTGGTTGCTTTGCAGCACGATCTTGACGACCGGTGCTGTACTGGTTCATTTAGAAGTTCCTGCTGCGCGCGATACTCAGGCCAGAATTTGCCCTTGCTGCCGGAAGACGCGGTCGGCGTGGAGGCCCGTCCCGTTCGGGAGGCCGCCGCGCAGCACAGCGCGCCGTAGGAGACAATCGGCTGGCCAGAGAAGCCGCTACGCGCATTCCAGCGCATCGCCCATAATCAGACGGTAACGACACAGCCGAGTTCCTGTTCGTGCCAGTGAACGATGCCAGTGCTACGGATCTTAGTCGCCGCGGCAGCCATAGCGCCAGGCGGCGCCGGCGTTCCGCCGCCGAAATGGACGTCGCTCACGGGCAGTGGCTGCGGTGTTTGCTCCGAGACCAAACGGATCTCGTCACGCACCACCGCCGCATCTTGGCGGGTGATGGTGGTAGGGAAGCCGCAATACCAGCACACCGATCGGCAGAACGGAATGTGGAGATAGAGCGACACTGAGCCGGCAGGTCCCTCAGCCATTGACCATGAGCCCTGGCATTGACCATGAGCCCTGGCACTGACCGCCGCGGAGAACTCCGGCACAGTCGAATAGATGGTGTACCAAGGCAGGCGGGCCTCTCGATATTTGGTCAGAAACGGTCACCGAGGTCGCCTTGAAACCACCAGAGCCGGTTTCTCCGCGCTCAGATGGGGCGGCAGCCTGGTCAGTGATCGCCGCTCTCGACGCTCTGATGACCCGAGCGCAAGCTCCCGGCCGCGGCACGAGCATCAGCCTCTGGCCGCGGCGTGTCACCCTAGATGAGCTTGATCGGGCCCGCCCTTCGGTGCGAACACATCATGCCACCGGCAGGCAGCGTGCGACTCGCCGCGCCTGGCTGAAATGCGAATGCATCCATTATGTGTATACCTACAATCCGAACATTCGATTGTTCAAGTCACTTCTCGAAAGCTAACCCTTCGTAGCCACGGGATCATGGGGTTCTCGGGGCGACCTCGGCCTAACGAATGCAGGGGCCGCACGTAGGTGGACGATGCGCAGAGAAATTGCAGGCGGAGTTGTGGCATTTTGCGTTGACCAAGCGGCATTTCGGCCCGTCAACTCGTCTTCACATGTTCCATCCCCGCCTATTGCAGGAGTGCGGCTTGCACGCTCCTGCGATTACCCGTCGGAGAGAGGGTTACGAATACTGCGACGAGTTGCGCGACTTCTGCTGTCGCGCCATCCCATAGCGGTCGGTCACCTGTCCTACCTTGATAGGAGATGAAATGCGAACGCTGCTCGTTGACCATCATGCGGATCTTACGCGCGCCGTGCGAGTTGCGCTCGGCGATAGCGGTTTCGCCGTTGACGTCGTTGGTACACTGGAACAGGCGTCGAGTGCATTTTGTTGCGCGAGCTATGAAATTCTTCTGCTGGAGTTGGTTCTGCCGGATGGCGATGGTCTGGATTGGCTGAGGCAGCTAAGGAGTGACGGACATTCAGTTCCTGCCGTCGTGATGAGCAACATCGACCATCTTGAGCAGCGAATTGCGGTTTTCAATGGTGGCGCGGACGACTTTCTGGTCAAGCCGGTGTTTACGGACGAACTCATCGCCAGAATGCGAGCTGTTCTGCGCCGGTCGACACAGATGACCGACCCGATCATCGTATTTGGCAATCTCCACTTCGATCCGATCGGCCGTCAGGTTTCCGTTGCTGGTCATCCGCTGATGGCCGCACGCCGTGAACTATGTATTCTAGAGCATCTGCTCAACCGTGCAGGCCGCATCGTGCCGCGTGCGCACTTGGAAGATCACATCTATTCGTTCAACGATGAAGTATCTGCCAACGCGCTTGAAGTCGGAATCTATCGCTTACGCGGACATCTCAATAGGTCAGGTGCAACGCCACGGATCAAGACCGTGCGTGGCATTGGTTACATTCTCGAGTGTCCGACTAGCGCGACATCCGCATAGTTGGTCGAATTGAAAGAAAAGACTGCCTTGAAAATCATTCCAACTGGTCATGCGGGCACTGATCCGCGGCCGCCGCTCATCGTCGGCCAGAGACCTATTTTTTCGCGCTACTTGAGTCATGTCCTCTGCGCGCTCACTTTGTTTTCTCCCCTTCCCGCTGCTGCCCAGAACAAGCAGGTTCAAGCGGCACCGCGTGCCGCTTCCAACAGCATCAACGCCACGCTGAACCTTTCCTCTTCGCTCGGCAAGACAGTTCATTTGCCCGCGGCAGCCGCGACTATCTTTGTTGCCGACCCGGCGATCGCCGATTATCAGGCACCCTCAAGTAAAACCATCTTCGTATTTGGCAAGAAATCCGGGCAAACGAGCCTATTCGCCCTGGACGAAAACGGCGAGGCTCTCGCTGAGTTTCGTATCGTCGTCACGCAACCGATCGGGGAACTGCGCGCCATGTTGAGGGACCAAGTTGGCGACTATCCGATCCGAGTCAGCTATACGCCGCGCGGTGCCATCTTAAGCGGTACAGCGCCCGATGCCGAGACCGTCGACACGGCGAAAAGAGTTACTGAGCAATTTCTCGGGGACGGTGCGCAGGTCGTCAATAACATCAAGGTCGCTGGATCCTTGCAGGTTAACCTCAGTGTCCGCGTAGCGGAGGTCTCCCGTAGCGCGATGAAGGCACTCGGCATTAACCTGTCCGCCTTCGGTCAAGTCGGCAATTTCAAAGTGGGTTTATTAAGCGGCAAAGGTGCTGGCGCTGGTGCGGCGAATGGGGGCGGTACAGCAGAAATCGGATTCGACAATGGTGTTGTGAACGTCGGCGCGGTTCTCGATGCGCTCGCCGAGGAGCACATCGCTTCCGTGTTGGCCGAGCCAAACCTCACCGCTATGTCAGGTGAAACGGCCAGCTTCCTGGCCGGTGGCGAATTTCCCATCCCTGTCTTGCAGGAAAAGGGGCAAGTCTCGGTTGAATTCCGTCACTTCGGCGTCAGCCTAGAATTCGTGCCAACCGTTCTCAACAACGACCAAATCAATATTCGCGTAAAGCCGGAAGTCAGCGAACTATCGTCTCAAGGTGCTGTTCAAATCAACGGCATCTCCGTGCCGGCAATTTCCACCCGCCGTGCCGACACGGTCGTCGAACTCGCCAGCGGGCAGAGCTTCGCGATTGGTGGACTCATCAGGCGGAGCGTCAACACTGATATCAGTGTTTTTCCTTGGCTGGGCGAGTTGCCGGTCCTTGGCGCCCTGTTTCGTTCGTCCTCATTTCAAAAGCAAGAGACGGAACTGGTTATTCTGGTGACGCCTTACATCGTAAGGCCAGGATCGAACCCCAACCAGATGAGCGCACCGACGGACCGGATGGGGTCGCCTTTGGACCAGGGGGCCACTCTGACGAATTCGTTGGCAAGTCCGCCAGGAGACCAGCGCCCTAGTCCCCGCACTGGTGCGTCAGGCGCCAAGGGCGGCCTCGGCTTTATCATTGAATAGCGGTCTACGAATGACGTTGCGGATCATAAGTCTGGTGGTCACTCTGACGGTAAGCGTAAGTGGCTGCACAAGCACCGCGCCGATTGTTGAGCCATTGGCACCGATCCTTATCGGGCAGGAGACCACCGTACTAACGTTACACAGCCTTCGCGCTTCCGAACGGCGGCGTTTGCGCGTTTTCCTTGAAACGGCAAGTCACGGCCGGCGCGATGCCCTTCACCTCCTCATCAGCGGGGCGTCCGGGCTCAGCGCAGAGGCCGTCCATGAGGCCAGGCAGATGGGCATCGGCGCCTACAACATCCATTTGCTCGACCAAACCAACGGCGGCGCAGTGCGGTTAGAGGCGATTGTCTATCGTGCCCGCCCTCCTGTCTGTCCCTCGTATTCCGGCCCTTTACTCAATGACAAGTCCTTCGACCAGACGCTTGGCTGTTCGATACGCCATAACCTGGCGGCAATGGTCAGCGATCCGCGCGATTTGCTCGACAACAGGGCTGTCAAATCAAGCGATGGCGATCGTGCGGCTGTACCAGTAGCCAGATACAGGACCTTCGCGAAGGACAAAGACGGCTGATGTCAAGTCGTCTCGTCTCTACCTGGTACACCCTGGCAGCTGCTCCAGCACCTACGCGCGGACCCATCGGATTTGGAGCACGATCATCGCCTCATCGAGGTCGTTGACCTGCGACGATCCAGATGGATAGCAGATGCTCCCTCACCACACTAGGGCGCACTTGAGTGGACGCTGCAGGCTCGCGACTTTCCTTGGTGAGACAGCCGTTACTGTCACGCTGATGGTGTGAACGGAGTTGAGAGGATCCGCTCCAAGGCACCTTTTGAGGGCAAGACGATGGCATGCGCACTGAGCGGACTCTTTGACGGCGTTTTAAGCTTCGCGTACCTGAAGTGCCACCGCTTGGATCAATGGCCAGGCGCCCAAATATTGCCCGGTTCGTGTCGAACAAGATGGCGCGGCGCCGCGCTCCAGGCGGCGAGTGAGCGGTGCCGGCGGTGCCCCATGGCCGCCGGAGGACCACTTTCTTCAGCGGGCGCTGCGCCTCAGCTTGATGGCGCCGTGCGTCGGCGCGACCGAGCTGGCCGGCGCCACGCTTAATTTTCTGCCGCAATCGAGAACGCGTTGTCAAACCCAAGTCGCATTGGGCCTTGATGATCGCTCTGCTTTGGCGCGCACAATCCCCTCTGCCGGGTTCTTTTGTCGAGCTCTCCTTCTCACCCGCCCGGTGTGACACCACTTCAAAGGCGCAGGTCAGCCGGATCAAGCCGGACCTGCTCTAGACACTTTGGAATAGATGGCGATCTTCCAGGCGCGCCGGTCAGATCGATAGCGCCGCGGCAGCAAAGTTTACGCGGCCGCTGATTGGCAGGATGGGGGATCGCGCCGAGGAAGCGCAATCCGTTTATCAGGCCACGTTCTGAGATAATTGCGGCGTGCCGATCGGGCTAGGAATACCTGCGGCGGGGATCGGTTCCGCATTCAGGCGTGCCTGCAGATTGTTCAAATACTCTTCTGCATAGGTTTGCGCCGTTGAAAGCGGCAGATTGATGCCGGCCGTCGCAGCCTCTTCCATTGCCTTCCTGATGAGCCCGTTGCGAATCGCGAGTTTGACCTGGGGGCCGGCGACAAGACTGACCGCCTGCGCTGCGACACCGAGGCCAGCTTCTAGCAGCGCCTGCTTCATATTGCCTCCGGTAATAGCTGTACGGACAACATTTAACGCTTGCGCCTCGCACGCAAGCGCCATCGATGCGAGATCGGCCACTTGGCCCACGGCCGGAATGAAGCTGAGTAGACCAACCGCCGTCGCAGTCCAATCAACCACTGTCGAGTACACCTTGAGCACGTCGCCGACTGTGTGGATGAAGGCCCCGCCGTTCTGTTTGGAAGACTTGATATCGGGCTGGTCGGCCGCACCCATCATCATGTCCGCGACGGCCTCCTGCTCTGCAGCGGCTTCAGGCACATGGGTTTTCGTTTTCTGAACGGTGCTGTTCGCAACAGACATGTTGCCGTAGAATTGCGCGAAGTCTTTTTTGCTGATGTTACCGGAATCGACCGTATGCCCGCCGCCGAAGTCGAAGAACTCATTGTGGGTCTTATAGCCCGTAATTGAATTGTTCAGCAAACCGAACAAAAGCGGATCGGAGAGTAACTGCGAGGCCGTTTGGCGTACCTTCGGATCGAGGCTCTTGTCGTCTGCCATGCTCGCCAGCTTGTCACGAGTCAGGTCACCGCTCCCAAAGAAGGCGCGCTGATTGCTGTTAATCATCTTGAGCGTGTTCAGCTCGGTTTGCGTGAGGCTCATTGACGATGTAGCGGCTTTGAGGAACTCGTCTTTATGGACCGTATCTGAACCACCGCACAGCTGCTTCCAGGCATCCGGGTGATTTAGGAAGTGTTGAGCAGCCGCAATGACCTGAGGCGGACATTTGCCGGTTTTCGCTTGGCCGTCGACGATCCGCTTGAAATCAGCCAGGCTTAGATCCTTAGGCAGGTCGTCGGAGTACCGGTAAAGCTCGCGCAACGCATCGCTCAAGGTCATGACCGAAGGCTGAGCATTTCCGGCGCTGTCGGATGGAATGTAGTTCTGCTGGTAGCTTTGCGCCTGCCGGTCCTGAAATTCGGCAACTTGTGAGTGATGGCGGGAAAATCCAGACAAATCCTTCGCCGTGATCTTGCCTCCACAGCGACCATCGCCCTGCGATCCGATCGCGTAAAAGAGTTCGGGATCCTGCTGCAGTCCTTCGATCGCCGCTTTCAGATCCGGCGGCGTAGAGGGATCATTGGCTTTATCGCCAAGCGACTCCCAACTGAGTGGGCATTGGTCCTTGTGACGGTTCAGCACTGCCACGATCTGCAACTCGGCCTTGGTTAGCGAGCCGCCGTTCCACGTGATTCTCGAGCTTGGCACGGGAGCCGGCGATATGAAATCGGAGGCGATCGCAGGAGGCTGCGGGGCCTGATCCATCGATTCGATTGCCGCCTTCATATGCGACGGCAGCAGGTCCAATGGGTGCTGCCGCAAATCTTCCAACGTCGATTCGACATCCGGCGCCAGCGGACCCCGGAGCGCGCCAGGATTGGTCATGTCTCCGACCAAGTAGGTGGACAGCATTGCCTCGAAGGACGATGCGCTTTGCTGAGTCTGCAATACCGCGGCAGAAGGCTTCAGGCCCGACCATGCCTGTACGGGCTGTGGGAGATTCGAGGTGATGGATGATGAAAGGTTGCTGGCCGACATTGTGCATCCTCAGACGTGACGTTGAAATCCCAACAAAGGCCTCATGTAAGCCAATGTTTCACGAACGTTCCGAGCGTTGGCCGGTCGCCAAAATGGCCCCTAGCAGTGCCTTTAATCGCTCCGCTCGTTGTTAGCCCCAAGGTCAATTCCAGCCAAAAGCCAGCGACATGGGGCATTCCCATCATGAGCGGCTTAGCTTTCGAGAAACTGACGAATTTCAGAAGAATTCACAATCAGGAGCGGCCGACGTGATGATTTCTCCAGAAGCTGCGGCGTCTCCTTAGATGTCATTTCTGGCTCAGCTCAGGCTTCCCTGCAACGCTATCCGGTTGCGGCACGTCAGAAGAATAAGAGGCTTCCGGTTGTCCGTTACGGACGACTGTGGTGGAGGAACCCCGAAACAATATCAGTACCGATTCCCTTGGTGGCGTCTCAGCGACGTGAGGCTGCGCCTGCGCCTCGGCCACAAGGCCGTTGAACGTCTGCTCCACGAGCGCGATGAAGCGCGGTGGACCGGAAACCAGGACGAGGCCATTTCCGGGCGTGGGTCTCACTACATAGCGGTCATCGGAGATGCCAAGCCTATCGAGGGCGCCGTTGAAGGCATCGAAACGAACCGAAGTGAGCACAAGCATCCGAGTTTGCGCTTCTTTTGCATCGGACACATAGAGCACAAGCCCATCATAGTACCATTGGAGATGGTACAGGTTGGTCAAGCGGTCCAGGAACTCGCGCGGTGGCAAATCCGGCATACGCCCGCGAATCCGCCCCTTCACCTCGGCGCTGATATTGACCCTGATGTTCAGGTTGTTGCCGAATTCCTGCAACGCGGCAGTGAGATCCTGATCTAGAACCGTATACCTGTAGGGTGTCGAGGGAAGCGATAGGGGGGCGCCGACAGTTGTTTGGATGCTGGCGGAGAGAAAAAACCCGACACAGAGAAGTCTTTTCAAGCTGTGCAGGATGGTGGATCGTATGAGCGTTCTTGGCATCTCGCCCTGATAAACCAAAGGATGGAATTTTCACAAGTCACCAAAGTCGTCAAAGTGACTTTAAATGACCAACCGACGCTCCCGTCAGCTTGTCGTCAGCTCGCCTCCCTAAGGGATTGACTCAACAGCGGGCGATGAACCGGCTGGACTCATCACACGTTAAAGAGAAGCAATCGAGTCCTTGTATGGTGATGCCTGTCACGTCGATCCCTTCCAGTGTTACTGACAGTCTCTCCAGGGTTGGCTCACCGTCATTCGGCGAGCAGGCCCAGTTTGACCACGCTCTAGCCCAGGCGGCTGCCTCGATGAAAAACGATACCGCTGCGGCGGCGCCTGTTCCTCCGCCCTTGGATGTTCAACGCGCGACTGCGCAGACAAGTCCACTGGGACACCGCGTGCTGCAGGCGATTTCTTCGATGCACGGGGACAATGCAGTTACTTCTGCCGCGCCCGACCATCAGGTAGCCCTTCCGAAGGGCGCTCCACCGGGTGCGGCTGAGAGGCTTCCGGTCGAAGGTGGGGCAACGGGGACGTCGGACGTTCCGCGAGCAGGGGGTGACTTCGAAGCGATGGTTGCTGGTCTGCGGGATCTCTACAACGGCGTCACCCAGGTTGCCCTTGTTTCCAAAGGTGTCAGCGGCATCACCTCATCGGTGAACAAACTAATAAAGAAGGATGAACGGCGCGAATGATTGGCTTAGCCCACGGCGAAATCATGCGTAGTCGCCCGTCTGGTCGGCGATCGCTTCATTTTGTCGTGCTGCCACTTTTCTTCGCCTTGAGTGGTTGCAAGGTCGATCTCTACACGCAATTGCAGGAGCGCGAGGCGAATGAGATGCTGGCGCTTCTGATAGACAACGGAGTTGACGCGGTCCGGGTTGCCGCTAAGGACGGGACCAGCACGATCCAGGTCGACGAAAAGCTCATTGCCTTCTCAATCAACCTCTTGAATGCCAAGGGGCTGCCGCGCCAGTCTTTCAAGAACATCGGCGAGATATTCGAAGGATCAGGACTGATTGCCTCGCCGACCGAGGAGCGTGCCCGTTACGTTTATGCTCTGAGCGAAGAGTTGTCGCGCACGATCAGCGATATTGATGGCGTCTTCTCAGTACGTGTTCATGTCGTTCTGCCGAATAACGACCTGTTACGAGCGGGCGGCACGCCATCCTCGGCCTCGGTCTTTATCCGGCACGACGCCAAAGCAAATCTTTCCGTTCTGCTGCCGAAAATAAAGATGCTCGTCGCCGACAGCATCGAAGGCTTGTCCTACGAAAAGGTCGAAGTGGTTTTGGTGCCAGTGGAACGGTCCGTACATGAGCAACCCTCCGTACCGGCGACTGCGTTGGCCCAAGCGTCTAAATCCTTTCCCGCGCCACTTCTGGCGATCGTGATGGGTGTTGCCGCAGCTGTATTCGCTGTGGCGTGCTATCTCTTAGCAAGTGTTCTTCGGCATCGGCGCAGACAATCATCGGGCGAATTATCCAAGATCGGGGGCCCCTCGGGTGTTTCCGCTGTCGAGGCCATTCGAAAAAAAATCATTGGCCGTGCGGCATAGGTGATATTCTCAATGCCCATTTCGATGCAGACTAGCGATCGCGATCATTCGTCGCAATTACGTTCCGTGTACTGGAGCAAGCTTGCTGCTTCGGCCCATCCGACTCGTATTGCCGCCTGTCTGGATCCGACGTTATCGGCTGCGACAGTGGTGCAGCTGCAGACCTGTGCCCGGCTGCAGCCAAAATTGGCAGAATTGCTGCTTGACAATGACACGGATTCGAATGGATGCGGCTGGGGGCCGGATCTTCTGAAGGGGCATGACCCGCGTCGGGCTGCCCTCTTTGCGGGCAGTGTTTGGCATGCTCGTTCGCTGCTGAAGCTTGTTTCACAACGTCACCTCACGGTGCTAGTTGAACATATCGGCGCTGATGCGCACGCTTTTGGCATCCGACATCTGGCGTATGCGATCACAGGCAATTTGATCGCTGATCCGAAAAAACTCGCGCTCCAAATTGAACACGATGGACATGCCTGCCTTGGTGCTTGGCTCGATCAGAGTCCAGTGCTTGAGCGTAACCGCGTGCTTCTACGGTTGCCCCTCGGGACAGCCGCCGAGAATCCAGCGCCCGAGCACGGCAATGCCTCAGGCCAGTTGTTTTCGCTCGTGCTAGCCCATTTTGAGACGGAGATCCCGGCGCTATGACAGCCGATGTTTCCGCGGCGCCCGTCGCACCGCAAATGCGCCCAGTTGGGCCACTGATACCGGCAAGTGAGCTCGAAATCTGGCAGTGCGCCGCAGAGGCGCGCGCTGCGGCAGAACGGCATCAGCAGCGGGTTCGCAGTTGGGCACGCGCCGCTTATCAGCGTGAGCGGGCGCGCGGCCAAATCGAGGGTTTGAATGCAGGCGCGGAGGAATTGGCACGGCTGATTGCGGGGACAGTCTCCGAAGTGGCGCAACGAAAGGCGGTTCTGGAGCAGGAACTGCCACAGCTCGTGATGGAGGTCCTAAGCGATATTCTGGGCGCTTTCGACCCGGGTGAGCTCTTGGTGAGGGCTGTTCGTCACGCCATTGAGCGCAAGTACAGCGGCGCGGAAGTTTGCCTTCATGTATGCCCCATGCAAGTCGATATGCTCGCGCGCGAGTTTGCTGGATGCGACGGAAGGGAGGGTCGGCCGAGGGTTCGGATCGATCCGGATCCGACGTTGTCGCTTCAACAGTGCGTGCTGTGGAGCGAGTATGGCAATGTCGATCTGGGACTTGACGCACAGATGCGCGCGCTGCGTCTCGGCTTCGGGTTGCTGTCTGAGGAAGGCGAACCGTGACCACGCCGGTACCAGAGCATAATAATTTCGCTGGCATCCGGGCTCCCGATCCGGCGATCTCGTCTTTGAGGTCTGCAGCAAAGCAAATCGACACGCGTGTGGTGCGCGGACGGATCACGCGGGCTATCGGTACACTGGTCCATGCTGTCTTGCCGGACACTCGTATTGGGGAACTTTGTCTCCTACAGGATCCGCGAACCGGACTGTCGCTGGAAGCCGAGGTGATCGGCCTGTTGGATGATGGGGTGTTGCTTACGCCGATTGGCGACTTGGTCGGCCTGTCCAGCCGAACAGAAGTCGTGGCCACCGGACGAATGCGTGAAGTGCCAGTCGGCCCCGATTTGCTCGGCCGCGTGATTGACAGCCGTTGCCGTCCACTTGACGGCAAAGGCGAAGTTAAAACGGCCGAAACTCGTCCGCTGCGCGGCAGGGCACCCAATCCGATGACAAGGCGCATTGTTGAGCGGCCATTCCCGCTCGGAGTCCGTGCCCTGGATGGTCTCCTGACATGCGGCGAGGGCCAGCGAATCGGGATCTATGGCGAGCCTGGTTGTGGCAAGTCGACGTTATTGTCGCAGATCGTAAAAGGTGCCGCCGCTGACGTTGTCATTGTCGCCCTCATAGGCGAACGCGGACGTGAAGTTCGTGAATTCATCGAGCGGCATCTTGGGGAGGCCGGCCTGCGCCGTACGGTCGTTGTCGTTGAAACGTCCGACCGCTCAGCAGTGGAGCGGGCGCAATGTGCTCCTATGGCGACTGCGCTCGCCGAATATTTTCGCGAACAGGGACTACGCGTCGCTCTCATGATGGACTCGCTGACGCGCTTCTGCCGCGCCATGCGAGAAATAGGCCTCGCTGCTGGTGAGCCGCCGACCCGACGGGGCTTTCCTCCTTCCGTGTTTGGCATGCTGCCAGGCCTGCTGGAGCGGGCCGGCATGGGTGAGCGCGGCTCGATCACGGCCTTCTACACTGTGCTTGTCGAAGGTGATGGCACAGGTGATCCAATCGCCGAGGAATCGCGCGGCATTCTCGATGGCCATGTCGTCCTCTCACGCGCTATCGCGGCGCGATCGCATTTCCCCGCTATCGATGTGCTGCAGAGTCGCAGCCGCGTGATGGATGCGGTCGTTTCTGGGACACATCGCAAGGCAGCATCCTTCTTCCGCGATCTCCTGTCGCGCTATGCCGAGAACGAGTTTTTGATCAATGTCGGCGAATACAAGCAAGGCGGCGACCCCCTAACTGACCGGGCTGTCGCGTCGATTGGCGAGCTGAGGGAATTTTTGTGCCAGACCGAAGGCGAGGCGTCGCATTTCGAGGAGACGGTCGCATGGATGTCGCGTCTGACCGCGTGAATCGTGTTCAGGCCTCGAGGTTACGGCTCCTGAAGGAAATGCAAGAGCGTGGTGCCCGTAGGGAGCTGTCCAGGAAGGAAACCGAGCGCCATATGGCCACCTTAGCAGTACACAATGCCTCGCAGGGGCTTGCAATCGCACAGCAACATTGCGCTTCGGCCGAAGCAGCGCTCTACCAAGAGCTGATGACGCTCGACAGCTTGTCCAGCGCAGCACTCGACCGTCACGACCTTTGTATTGAGCGGCTTGCGGCTGAGATCGCTTTCAAACGCCAGATGCTTGATGATGCACGCCTTGCTCAAGAAAAGGCCGAGATAGCGGCATCTGAGAAGAGGGAGCTATGGGTCAGATGTTCGGCGGCAACGCACAAATGGCAACAAATCGACGATGACGTCAGGCGCGCCGTCGATATTCAGTCGGATGCCGCAGGCGAGATAGAGGCCGACGATGAAATGTTGCTTCGGTATGGGAGGGTTTCTCTCGCCCAGATGTCGCGCAGCCAGATCCGATAACCGCAGGTTCTGTGAATGACGCGCTCGTGCAGTTTAGAGCCGCTTTGGTAACCACTGTGGTCAGACCCGCTATGCTCGAACCAGCGCTAACACTGTCCCACGAGGTCGCCTCGTGGCTCAATGATATAGCGACTTCCCGCACGCCGTTTCAGAGCCGGATCGGCGACAAGTCGCTATCGCTGCGGATGGGCGGAGTTGTGTGGCAGCAGGAACCTACTGCCATTCCGATGCTTGACTGCATTTGGCGGGTGGGAGGTGAAACGGTCGTCTTGTCGCTGTCCCGACCGCTTGTAGAGGCGCTCGTCTCGACAGTGCAGAGTGGCCTTGCTTTCCCTTCCGAGCCAACTGCTTCGCTCATTCTCGAACTTGCACTCGAGCCGCTGATAGCTCGCCTGGAGCATAGGACACAGCGGAGCGTGCACCTCCTTTGCGTGCGTGAAGCCATGACACCGGCACCTTATCTCGAGCTGGATATCGTCTTCGGTCCCGTCAGTGGCAAGGGTCGTCTGTGCCTGTTCTCGCCTCTTGATGGCTTGGTGCCGTCTGCGTTCCGCGCTTTGGGCGTACTGATTGGGCAGGTGCCACGACAGCCGCGCGGGCTTTCCACAGAGCTTCCGGTCATAGTTGCAGGAGAGATCGGCACGCTTCGCGTTCCGGCGGCGCTTCTTCGAAGAGCATGTGCCGGTGATGCTCTGATACCAGACATCGCGCCGTTCGGCCGTGGCCAGATCACCCTATCAGTGGGTCAGTTATGGACCGAGGCAGATCATGAGGGCGACCACCTAATCCTGCGGGCGCCTTTCCGCCCGCGATCGTGCCCGTTGGAGAATGCGCATATGAAACAACCCGAATCTCAACTAGGGCCGTCGGAAGCCGATCTCGACGAAATCGAGATCGTGCTTGTCTTTGAATGCGGCCGCTGGCCTATCCCTCTAGGAGAATTGAGGAGTGCCGGCGAAGGGCATGTTTTCGAACTTGGTCGGCCGATCGATGGTCCAGTCGACATAGTTGCTAATGGTCGGCGTATCGGGCGTGGCGACATTGTGCGCATCGGAGATGAGCTGGGCATCAGACTCTGCGGCAGATTGGCATGCAATGACTGAGATTCAGCCGGCCGTCCTGACGCTTCTTGCGGTTACCGCCGGACTCGGGCTGCTGGTTTTAGCAGTCGCCACGACCACGGCGTTCGTAAAGGTATCGGTTGTTCTATTCCTCGTCCGCAATGCGCTCGGGACCCAGACGATACCACCGAACGTGGTACTATACGCCGCGGCATTGATCCTCACCATGTTCGTTAGCGCGCCTGTTATTGAACAGACCTATGATCGCCTCACGGATCCGAAACTGCGTTATCAGACGATCGATGACTGGATAAACGCCGCCCACGAAGGAAGTGAACCCTTGCGCGATCATCTCAAGAAGTTCACGAACGAAGAGCAGCGGCGATTTTTCCTTTCCTCGACTGAAAAAGTCTGGCCAGAGGAAATGCGCGCCAAAGCCACACCTGATGATTTTGCCATTCTCGTACCATCTTTTCTAATTTCAGAACTCAAGCGTGCATTCGAAATCGGCTTTCTCCTTTATCTGCCCTTTATCGTCATCGATCTTATCGTAACGACAATCTTGATGGCGATGGGCATGTCAATGGTATCCCCGACGGTTATATCTGTACCTTTCAAACTATTTTTGTTCGTCGCTATTGATGGTTGGTCGAGATTGATGCACGGACTTGTGTTGAGTTACACGATACCGGGAGGTTAACTATTACTGAATCGACTATTGTCACACTTATGAGCCAATCTTTGATGGTTTTCATGATCTGGATTCTGCCGCCGCTCATTGCATCGGTGGTTGTTGGCCTGGGCATTGGCATCATCCAGGCGGCAACGCAGATTCAGGATGAAAGCTTGCCGCTGACGGTGAAGCTTCTGGTCGTTGTCGCGGTAATTGGCCTGTTTGCCCCTGTGCTGAGCGCCCCACTCATAGAGCTTGCCGACCAGATCTTTACTGAGTTTCCCGCAATGACACCAAGCTACTAGCCTCCGCCATGTATGCGTCATCGGGCGAGATTCAAATCCTGATCCATGCGGCTCTCGAGCTCGTCGTTGTGGCCAGTCTTGGCGCAGCCCGCGCGATAGGCATTATGCTGGTACTTCCTGTATTTACACGATCTCAGGTCGGTGGGCTGATCCGCAGCTGCCTGGCTGTTGCCTTCGGACTGCCGTGCTTGGCACAGGTGAGCGACGGGCTGCACGCGCTGGATCCTGAAACGGTTCTAATCCATGTAACTCTGCTCGGTTTGAAGGAGGTTTTTGTCGGCGTGCTACTTGGCACCTTGCTCGGCATCCCCCTATGGGGCCTTCAGGCGGCTGGTGAGTTTATCGATAACCAACGTGGCATCACCAGCCCGTCCGCTCCGACCGACCCCGCGACGAACAGCCAGGCTTCCGCTATGGGCGTTTTTCTCGGGATCACTGCAATTACGATCTTCGTCGCATCAGGAGGTATGGAGGCTGTCATCAGTGCTCTTTATGGCAGCTACCTGATCTGGCCCGTTTTTCGGTTTCACCCCACATTGAGCCCGCAAGGAGCAATGGAGCTATTAGGGCTCCTCGACCACATTATGCGCACGACATTATTGGTCTCCGGCCCTGTAGTGATCTTCCTGCTGCTGGTGGATGTATCAATGATGATACTCCGTCGCTTTGCGCCGCAATTCAAGTCGAGCCAACTGTCCCCGACGCTCAAGAATATCGGCTTTCCGATTATCATGGTCACCTACACCGCCTATCTGGTCGAGGGCATGAAACTGGAGATTGCACAAGCGAATGGCGCGCTTGAGTGGTTCGGCAAGTTGCTGAAATGAGCGACACGAGTGAAGAAAAGAATCACGCCGCCACCCCGACGAAGCTAAGGGAAGCGCGCAAAAACGGGCAGATACCGCGCAGCGCCGATTTCGTCCGCGCGGCCGGCACTTGCGCTGGGTTCGGCTACCTTTGGCTGAGAGGGAGCGTGATCGAAGACAAATGCCAGGAAGCGCTATTATTGGTCGACAAGCTGCAGAACCTTCCTTTCGATATCGCGGTCCGGCAGGCATTGGTCCTGCTGATCGAACTCACCCTGGGGGCCGTTGGCCCGCTGCTTGGAGCTCTCGTCGCCGCGGTAATTTTGGCGGGATTGATAGCCAATGGTGGATTTGTCTTCTCTCTCGAGCCTATGAAGCCCAAGTTTGAGAAGATTGACCCTTTTCAAGGGCTGAAACGCATGGTGTCTGCGCGTTCAGCAGTCGAGCTTGGGAAGACACTGTTTAAGGTAGTGGTCCTCAGCACCACCTTTCTTATCTTGCTTTTCGGCATGTGGAAGACGGTGATCTATCTGCCAGTCTGCGGCATGGGCTGTCTCGGCTTGGTCTTTACGGAGGCGAAACTGCTGATGGGGATTGGCGCCGGCGCACTTCTGGTGGGCGGGCTGATCGATCTCCTGTTGCAGCGTTCGTTGTTTCTACGCGAAATGCGCATGACCAAGACCGAAGTGACGCGCGAGTTGAAGGAACAGCAGGGGACGCCAGAGTTGAAGAGTGAACGGCGTCGCATCCGCGACGAGACGGCTGGCGAGCCTCCGCTTGGGTTGAATCGCGCCACGTTGATCTTCAGAGGAAAGGCGATACTGGTCGGTCTTCGCTACATTCGTGGTGAGACCGGGGTGCCGGTCCTAGTTTGCCGCGCCGAGGGCGAGGCCGCTTCGCACATGTTCTATGAGGCGCAGGCGCTACATCTCACTATTGTCGATGATCATGTCCTAGCGCATCAGCTCATCAGCGCAACGAAACTGGGCAACGCCGTTCCCAGGCAACATTTCGAGCCCGTCGCGAGAGCACTCTTCGCCGCAGGCTTAGCCTAGATGTGGCGCCTCAACAGGCTGTCCTCGGTGAGGCCGAGTCTGCTGATTGGCGTTGTGGGATTAGGCTGCGGTCTGTTCCACTATTCTAGCCATTAAGCCAGGCAGGCAGCTCGACGGCGCGATCACGGGAAGTCGGGCATGGGACGGCATAGGCCTATTCCCCAAGGCCACGCTTGATGAAGCGCCCGGCCTTGCGTTGGTCTTGGCGTGTAGGTTTGATGCGGATGGGCTTGAGCCCAAGGATGCGGCAATCCTCGCGAAGGCTTTCGCCTTGTAGCCGAAGCTGGCGTAGTAGGCGACCGCCTCGTATGGTCGAGTTGGTAGCTCGTCCGATATCCCTGCACGCGTAGTGCCACCGGGCAGACGGATGCAGGAGGGCGTATCACCGGATCGACCTCGATCGCGGCGACTTGAGAGGCCTTAGCCATTAGACCGCCAGGACCGGGTGTTTTGCGCGTGAAGGAGTGCCGCTGAGCCTGCCGACGCTCGCCGACCAGGTTGGCGCGGCCACATTCGCGTTCGTGCCCATCCATCGTCGATCGAGCCTCATGTCCTCCTCGCCGACCGATGGCACGGCGGCGATACAAACGTGCCGGTCCTCGCCAAGGGCAAGACCGATACTGGCAGGCTGCGGGTCTATGTCCGCGTTCGGCGGTGTCGATCCGCCCGCCGGGCTGTTTCATTATTCGCGCTACCGGCGTGCCGAACATCCACGGGCCCATCTTGGCACCTGGTCCGCGATCCTGCAGGCCGACGCCTATGGCGGCTATGGCGAACGCCACGCGCCGCCGGTACTCGAAGCAGGGCGCATGCGCGCCGCAAATTGTTCGAGCTCGCCGGGAGCCAAGCTTTGCCACAATCGCCTAAAAGAGGATCATGCGCGTACCAGGGCAATCTTTACGTTAAGGTCGGATTGTACAGGGATATACTTACCACAGAAAGCGGCTTGTTCCGCCGTTCCGGCTCCGGTTTCGCCTCTGCGCTTTCAAGGCGCGCCAGAAGCCGGGCCCGCTCTCCCGCAGCCTTTTCCACGCTGGCCTGCTTGACGTGGCCGTAGCCGCGAATGAGAGCCGGGACTGACGCCAAGGCAGCAGCCGCCTCTAACTTCGCTGGCGTCAGGATGCGGGCGATGCGGTCGACATCGGCCTCGTAGCTTGCAAGCAGGCCGCGCTCCGTCCGCCGCTCGGCGGAATAGCCGAACAGATCGAGCGCTGATCCGCGCAGGCCCTTCAGCGACGCAAGCAGGCTGAATGCCTTCATCATCCCCGGCCCGAAACTTGATTTCTTTGGCTTTCCGTCCGCGCCGCGCCGGCCCATGATCGGGGGCGCGAGGTGGAATTCCAGCCGGTCGTATTCCTGGAATTGCGCCGCCAGTTGGCGCTGGAATGATCCGTCCGTGTAGAGGCGGGCGACTTCATACTCGTCCTTGATAGCCATCAGTTTGAAGAGGTTTTTCGCCACGGCCTCGGCGACCGGGGCGGAGCCCGGCAAGACTGCCTGCTCGGCCTTGCGGACGGCCGCGACACGATCGGCGTAACGCTTCGCATAGGCGGCGTTCTGATAGGCGGTCAGGAACTCCACTCGACGCGCGACGATCTCGTCAAGCGTCTGTGCGATACCGGGCTCCGCCGCCTGGCCAGGCCGGCCGAGCATTCCTTTGACGAAATCCGGCTGATGCGCCGCGCGCCGTCCCCAGCGGAAAGCTGCGATATTCATGGCGACCGACTCGCCATTGAGTTCGATGGCGCGTTCGATCGCCTCCGCCGGCAGCGGCAGCCCGCCATGCTGGTAGGCAAAGCCCAGCATGAACATGTTGGCCCCGAGCGAATTGCCGAACAGCGCCGACGCAGTGCGCGTGGCGTCGAAGAAATGCGCCTTTTCGCCGGCAGCCTCGCGAATGGCCTCCTTCAACTGCTCCACGGGCAGCGAAAAATCGGCCGAGCGCGCGAAGTCGCCCGGCATGATCTCGGCGGTGTTGGCGACGAAGATCGTATGGCCCTCGCGCACCGCCGCCAGCACCTTCTTGTTGCCCGACACGACCAGGTCGCAGCCGAGAACGAGGTCCGCCTTGCCCGCCGAGACGCGGATGGCGTGGATATCCTCAGGGGTTTTTGCGATGCGGACATGTGAAAAGACCGCCCCGCCCTTCTGCGCCAGGCCCGCCATGTCGATCATGCCGCAGCCCTTGCCCTCCAGATGCGCCGCCATGCCGAGGATGGCGCCGACTGTGACGACGCCGGTGCCGCCGACACCATCGATGATCGACGACCAGCCGTCGCCATTGAGCGCAAAAAGCTGTGGCTCCAGCACGCCTTCGAGCGGATCGGATTTTCCTGCAATGCCTTCGTCCTTGCGAATCTTCGCGCCATGCACGGTGACGAAGGATGGGCAAAAGCCGTTGACGCAGGAGAAATCCTTATTGCAGCTCGACTGGTCAATGCGGCGCTTGCGGCCGAACTCAGTTTCGACGGGTTGGATCGAGGCGCAGTTGGATTGGACGCCGCAATCGCCGCAACCTTCGCAGACGAGCTCATTGATGATGACGCGCTTGTCGGGGTCCGGAAAGGTTCCGCGCTTGCGGCGGCGGCGCTTTTCGGCCGCGCAGGTCTGGTCATAAAGCAGCACGGACACGCCCTTCACCTCGCGCAACTGCCGCTGCACCAGGTCGAGATCATCGCGATGGTGGATGGTGGAACCGGCCGGAAACCCTATCCCGGCGGCGGCATACTTGCGGGGTTCGTCGGTGACGATAGCGATGCGCTCGACGCCCTCGGCGTGCACCTGGCTCGCGATCATGTCGACGGTCAGATTGCCTTCGAGCGGCTGGCCACCAGTCATAGCGACGGCGTCGTTGTAGAGGATCTTATAGGTGATGTTCGCGCCCGAGGCGAGCGCGAAGCGCAGCGCCAGCGAGCCGGAATGGTTATAGGTGCCGTCGCCGAGGTTCTGGAAGATGTGCTCGCGCGTCGAGAACGGCGCCTGGCCGACCCATTGCGCGCCCTCCCCGCCCATCGCGGTGAAGCCGACCGTGGAGCGGTCCATCCACAGCGCCATGAAATGGCAGCCGATGCCGGCGGTGGCAATCGAGCCTTCCGGCACTTTGGTCGAGGAATTGTGCGGGCAGCCGGAGCAGAAGAATGGCGTGCGCGCGCCAATGTCCTTCTTGTCGGCAAGCATCGCCTGGAACTGCTTTAGCCGAGCGACCCGTGCAGAAATCTCCTCCGACGGTCCGATCGTCTCGACGATGCGCTCGCCGAGCGCGATCGCGATATCATTAGGGTCGAGGGAACCCTTGGCCGGGAAAAGCCAGCCGCCGCGCTCGTCCTTCTTGCCAATCACCATGGGCTGCATGGCCGTGTTGTAGAGGCTCTCGCGCAGCTGGACTTCGATCAGCGAGCGCTTCTCCTCGACGACGATCACCTTCTCCAGGCCACGCACGAAATCCGCAATGTGCTCGAAGTCGAGCGGCCACGGGCAGCCTATCTTGAACAGCCGCACGCCGAGCTGGTTGGCGCGGGCTTCGTCGACGCCGATATCCTCCAGCGCCTGGCGTACGTCAAGATAGCTCTTGCCGATGGTGATGATGCCGATCTTCGGATTTCGGCCGCCCGAATAGACGATTCGATTGAGATCATTGGCCTTGATGAAGGCCGCCGCTGCGGCACGCTTGTGTTCGTGCAGACGCGCTTCCTGGCCGAGCTGGTCGAGCTCGTGGCGGATATTCAAACCGCTGGGCGGCATGTCGAACTCGGGGATGATGATGTTCAGCCGGTCGAGCGACGCATCCACCGAAGCCGTCGATTCGATATTGTCCTTGACGCATTTGATCGCCGCCCAGGTACCGGCGAAGCGCGACATGGCGTAGCCGTAAAGGCCGTATTCGATCAGTTCCTGCACGCCCGCCGGATTGAGGATTGGGATCATGGTATCGACGAACACGAACTCGGTGGCGTGCGCGTTGCTGGATGATTCCGCCATGTGGTCGTCGCCCATCAGGGCGAGCACACCGCCATACCTGGACGATCCGGCGAGATTGGCGTGGCGAAAAACGTCGCCGGAGCGGTCGACGCCCGGACCCTTGCCGTACCAGATCGAAAAAACGCCGTCATATTTGCCTTCGCCGAGCAGTTCCGTCTGCTGCGTACCCCAGCAGGCCGTAGCGGCCAGTTCCTCGTTCAGCCCGGGCTGGAAAACGATGCTGGCGTCGGCAAGCTGCCGTTTGGCCTTCCAGAGCTGGAGGTCGAGACCGCCGAGCGGCGAGCCGCGATAGCCCGAAACGAAGCCGGCGGTGTTAAGCCCCGCGCGGCGATCGCGCTCGCGCTGCATGAGGAGCATACGCACGACCGCCTGCGCGCCCGACAGGAAGATGCGCTCCTTGGAAAGGTCGAATTTGTCGTCGAGCGCAACGTCATGACGCGTCATCTGCAATTCCTTCGACGCGACAGCTCAACTCGGGCGTCCGCTTCAGGCAAGTTTTGGCCGGAGTGTTGCGCGCACCAGCGCCGCTCGCCCTCTTTGCGATACTTGAGGTGCGGGGCCGGCAACTCGTGCATTTCGCGGCATTCGCCGTTTGGCTCAAGACCAGAGAGGCTCAACTGCCAGCATCCGGACCAACGACCCGCTGGCCTCCAGATTTGGGAGGTATGACTCATGGTGTCACCACAAGCGGCACTTTACTGCGAGCCCCCGACTATATCGCGTGTCGAGCAGCCGGTGTCGACCGGTGCTCCACCGCGGCAAGCGGATGGCGTGGGTAGCCGCTGAGCCCTCCGGTCAACAGGGACTTGCAGAACGCAGGGGTGAGCTTGCCGCGGTGGATTACGACGTTCTCGTGACCGATCGCAGCCCGGGCGTCCTGCCACTGGCGATTGTGGCCGCGCTGTTCATTGGATTTGACGTGGCAAGCGACGAAGTCGGCGTCATTCAGCGTCGCCAACTGCCCCGCATGTACCGACTCCTTCGTATGGATGTGCACCCACATCGGTTTCGGCTTTGCACCATTGCGCAGCGCCTTGGGCTGCAGCCGGATCTCGAACAGCGTCCCTGGCTCCCCCCTCAACGGCTGCGGTGGATCCGCAGGCGTCAACTCCTTGGCCTGTCGCAAGTGTTCAAGGTACTTCTGCGACGGAAATGCGTAGGTCTTCATGCATTCGATCGTAATCGTGGCCTTTTGCTCTTTCAAAGCCTTTGCCAGTCCCTGCGCCTGGCCCAACATTTTCTTGAGCTGTTGTGTGTCTTCGTGCACTTTGGGTACTTGCGAAGGCGAGAGTCGGAGGAGACTAGCATGCTGCTTAAACGCGGCCAGACAGGCCTGCATCTCGGCGGCCTGGGTCTGCAGACGCTCGACCACGGTGTCCACGACGTGTTCGGCGTTCTCGGGTTTCATCTGGCGCGCTTGCGAGACGGCCTTTTGCTGACCAGCCAGATCGAACTTCAGGAGTTCGGCCAACCGTGCCAGCATCTGCTCCGAAGCCGGGGCCTGCCAGATCGCCAAGCGTGCCGCCGCCGACGCACTCGCATCCGGCGCCTCCTCCGCACTCACGAGCTTTTTCGTACCTAGATCGGAAAGCACGACAACCTTGGCTGCTGGCGCCGGGTCGCCGTCGTTTGCAGCGACTTGCGGCTCCGGCTGGCCGGCGGCCGAAGAGCTAGCACCGGCGGCCTGCCTGTCTTTCCCTTTCCCGTTCGCTTTCCGTTTCTTGCCCACTGCAGTGCCTTGGGCCCCTGCAGCCTCGCTGGCAGTGTCGGCCGGTATCGCAGCGCGAGCGTCGGCCGGCGGTGCAATGATGGCTTTGGTCTGCAGTTGTTGTGCCAAGGTTTCGGCGATTGTAGCCGTGCCGGCAGTGCCGGCCGGTTTTGCAGCACCAGCGGCTGCCGGCGATGCAATGATGGCTGGCGACTTCGGCTGCAGTTCCAGGAAGTGCATGACCTCGTGCGCAGTGATCCATGCGTCGTCCACGATCTGGCCCAACAGTTCCAATGGGAGGCCGGCACCTGTTCGGTCATCGCCTAACTTGGCAAGCATGTCGTGCAACGCCAATCCAAATTCCGAAAGCCGCTCCATGACTCCTTCCAGCACGGCGCAGTGCTCTGCGTCGAGTGGGCGCCCTTCGCTGGACATCACAGCGTCGCGGGTCGAGTGGAATGCCGGAAAAACGTCGCTGATGAAGGTCCCCAGCAGACGCACCTTCCGGTCCTCACCTATGAGGATTTCCCTCACGGCTGCTTCGAACGTGCTCGCCAGCGGCTCAATCTTGATCTGCGCGAGAGCGACCCGCGATTGCAGCACCATGACCTTCAAATTCGCTGCCCAGCCGGTGTGCAGGCGCAGTGCGGCCTGTTCGCCCTCTCGCATCTCGGCCGTTGCGCTCGGTAAGTTGGCAGTGGCGGCGCAGACGGACCGCATCCGTTCGCAGCGCCGCAGCTTCTTTTCCCACCACTCCATGAGGGCCACATAGTGCTTCGCCACACTCGAAACTGCTCGGCTCAGCGGGTCGCGGGGAGTGTTGGATGCGCGCAACTTGTGGAGTACCGCGTCCGCAGCCTCCCTTTTTCGCGCAAGGCGTAGAGTATATTGGTGGCCAACATGTTGCAGTGCTTCGCCCGATTGAGCGTTTCGTCGCGGAATTCACGCGCCCGATCGTCGGACAGAATGCTACGCGCCACTGCCGGGGGCAGGCTTGCGTAGTAGTTCAGAACTGTCGAGCCTGCATTGATGAACCGATCCATCTGATCTTGCGCCTCCTCCCACGAATCGTGTCCGCGCAGGGCCGCATTACGGCAACCGTCAAGCTCGTTAAGCAGGCCGAGCATTCGTATCTTTGCCGCGTTGATTTCTTCGCCTGTCAAGGAAATGGGAACTGCCACACTCGAGCTTGGAGGCTGGCTGGCGACCGGCGCCGTAGCTCCGCCCTCGGACGCCGTGGCTCCACCCTCCGAGACTGAGGGAAAATCGCGTTGCCGCGCAATCGCTGCAGGTGGCGCAGCGGCTTCACGTGGCGCAGCAGTCAGGGTTCGATGTGCGCCAACGGAGTGGCCGGAAGACCCGTCGCCCAGGGCATCATCGGCACCGCGCGCGGAGGACGTCCCTCTATCTTGAGCCCCAGAGCGGATCCGCTCGACAACGGATCCGAACGATTGACTGCCTTCCCCAAGAGCAACACTGGATTGCGAGCGCGAACTGCTCGCCCCCAACGTGCTGTCGGCTCCAGCATTCCCTATGCGCGATCTGCCAGGTCGACCAATGCCCGTCATATTACATCTCCGATATTGGCAAGAATGCGCCCATTGTGTTGGGGCTGATGTCGCTCAGCCGTAGTGGATCTAGGCCCTGACCTGCGGGAGCTTGGAGCGCCCTGTACCACTGCTCTCTGTCCTCTGCCGAGACTAGTGGAGGCTTGCTTGCTGCCTTTCACCGGCACGGTTGTTCGCCCACTTACGCCGAAAATGAGCTGCCGCTGGAACCTGCTCCGGCTAAGCGCATCCGGGCAGCCATGTCTGCAAGCCTTTGGCTTCTGCGTCCGATCGCCGGGCGGTTACCAAGGTCAGCTTAGCCAGTGGGGGTAGTGCACATCGGACGAGCCACCAATTGACCATACATGACGATTCGCACTCCTATGTTTCGCATTGAGTTCAGGCTGGCTTGGCGTGGCAGGTCTAGACCGCCTAGCTGACGATTAGCTGACGAAGGGCTCCTCGGACGCAAAAACCGACCTGGCTCATGCGTTAGCGATTGGGGTATCTTAGTTGGACGTGAAGGGAGCGCAGACGGAAATGTCAGGCGAGGGCTCGGGCCATAACTTCCATTCCGCGATAGCGTTGACGCGATGGAGCGCTTTGAGCCGGCTGCGCGAACAGATTACGGAAGGTTGAGAAGATCGAAGAGCGCTGCAGGTTTTCCAGCGAACGCCTTGCTCGTGCGCTTTTGCAGCGGCTCGTGGGAATTCTTGGCCCAATGTTAGGGCCCCTGTGCGCGCGGTGCTCGACATCCGGGATGACCTGCCGTTTCGTCGCTCTGTAGGAACGCAGTTGTCGGTAATGATGCGCGTTGGTGCCAGGCCTGTTCTTCAGCAGACGATGAGCAGGCGCCTAGCGCCCTTGGTACTGCGGCGATCCTGGACGTTCCCGTCGAGAACATATCAGTCCTGCTCGACAGCCCGCCACAACCCATGAACGTGCGTCTACCCCAGCGCCTCCTCACAAGATCAGCGCGAGAGCCGTGCCCTCCCCTGATGCGGTCGGCTGCAGGTTCCCAAATGGGCGATTTCCCGGTTCGGCCAATACCAGTCATGGTCTAGCTCCGATGCAGGGGAGATACGTTCAGCGTTGTCGGTGATCCTCAGACGCTTGGTCGTCGAGCGCTGCCTGGCCCAAATGAACGCAACCGCCGCCTCTCTTCGTGCCACGTCTATTCCGGCGTGGCGCCCTGCTTGATGTCAACGCTCTCGCGCAAGAAGGATGGCAATGATCCAGTGGACACCGCGTTTAGTTCCCCGAAGCTGCGTTGGTGGCCCGCTGAAAAAACTTCGCATCGAAGGCGGGGAGCACAAACGCGCTCAGGCCGGCGGGTCACTGACCGGCAGCGGCTATTGATAGCGCAGTGGCGCAGCCTGGACGCGCCGGAAGCGTAGGACGACCGAATGGATATCCAGGTGATGCGCACGCAGTAGCACCGTAGGTTGGGCGGCCGACGCACGGATCGCAGACGTTTAATATTGGCACAAACAGGCGTCGCGTGCGTGCAATAGGTGACTAAGAGGGAGCGGAGAGCAGGAGTACGGCCACAGCACAGCTGATGGCAGGCGGCAACCGGCGTCACCTGTGAAGAGGACCGCACCGACGGTGGGCGCTCAGTCACGGCATGACATGTCCTGGCTTTCTTTGCGCGTTCTTAAGGCGACATCATTCGCGTCACTACAACTGCCGCGCTAGAACCGACTGTCCACATCATGACCTTGCCGCGCACGAAGGCCAGATCGTGCACGACCATTTATTTTGCGGTAGCGCGGCATTTTGTTGAGACTCGTCAGCTTCTCGAAAGCTCACGCTCATAGCTTGAGGAGATTGAGCTTGTTACGCGTCGCCGCCAATGGAAACAGATGCCGGAGTAACTGATGGTCGCAGCAATTGGTAGTGGAGGTGGCAACATCGGTGTTTCCTTGGCCCAAAAGGGCCATGGACATTCGAATGGACAGCCGCATCAAGGATCCACCGGGTCTTCTGGTCAGAACAGGCCGGTTGGCGGGAGCGAACCGGCGGATCGTCCAACCATTTCTGACCAAGCTGCAGTTCAAAGCGAGTTCGAAAGCACTCTTCGTGCGATTGCGCTGCAAATTGCGAGCGATGCCATGGATGAAGCGGAGGATGCTATGGCAGAAACTGAAGAGGATGCCTGACGTTGGATGGTCCGCGTCAGGAGGTGCGTGCTGTTGCTGACGGCACAGTTTGAACAGAAAGGAAAACAACATGAGTAAAGTAGGTACTGCTACTAGTGCGGCTGGTACTGCCGCCTCAGGTGCTGTAGACGTAGCTACCAAAGCTGCTGGGGCTACCGCGTTCCAGGCGCAACTCGCGGAGCTAACGGCGGTTAGCTTGGAGGCTACGGCTAGGAGTATACAGCTGCGCACTCTTACGACCAACCTCAACACAATCAAGAAGGCGGCCGACGAGCGCGTTCAGTAGTGTCGGAAGCGGGGCTCTAGAGTAGCCCCGAACGTGTCCCCAAGTGGCGCGATCTGGAACCAAGATAAGCCGCATGGCAATTGCCGTGCGGCTTCTCTTCTTGTTCGGGAGATCATCCTTGAATGACGCCGTTTCCCTTCATTTCGAAGTTCTGTCGGGGCTCTATTGCGGACTGACCGGTAAGGCGGCTCTAGAAACGGGCTTGATCGGCAGTGGCCTCGATGCGGATATAATCTTCGTCGAGCAAGGACTCGCGCCGCATCATTTTCGTATGACTCTTCTTGGCAATTCGATCGAGGTCGAGGCGCTTGCAGCCGGCCTCAGGATGGAAGACAACAGGAATATTGCGGCAGGGGAGTGCGTTGTGGTGCCCCTTCCGGTCGTCATTCATGCAGGCGCGATGTCCATTCTCTGGTCAGTGCAGGATGCTGCGCCAGCCAGTGGGATCGGCATACCACGTCTTTCCATCTCCGTGCTTGCCTTGGTGTTACTCGGCTCTCTCGGGATCGGCGCGCTCTCGGCCATTTTCTCCTACTACGGCAACGCTGGGGCATTGAGCGCCAATTCTCCTGGTGCCGACCTTGAGTCCAAGCTTAGCAATAACCGCGCTGACGATCAGACTAACGTGGCCGCGGCCAAAGACCTGCAACAGGAAGTCGACAAAGCGGGCCTGCTCAATATTAAGATCGGCTCCGCCAAGGGTGTTGTGACCGCTGAAGGGACCGTCACGTCTGCATCGGTCATCCGTTGGCAGAACGTTCAGCAGTGGTTCGATCATCGCACGAAGGGCGCTCTAACACTGGTCAATGGAGTGGTCATCAAAGAGGAGAAGGCGCCATCCGCAATCGCCGTTGAAGCTGTTTGGCGTGGGCCCCTGCCGTATGTTGTAATCGCTGGTGAGAAGTATTTTGTCGGCGCCATTTTGGATGATGGGTGGATGGTCGATCGGATCGAGGACCGTCGTGTGCTGCTCAGCCGAAATGGCCGCCTTGCTGCTCTCCCGTATTAATGATTTCCAAGTTCGCAGGCCATATTAAGGAGAATGCCATGGTCAAGCTGCCCCACCTATCCTGTCGCCTCGCTATCGTGCGGTGCGTGAAGGCATCGTCGTCCCGCGGGACGAGTTACGGCGAATTGTGCTGCTCCGGCAGAACCGGAGCAGCTTGATCAAAGGCTAGCTGCTCCGGTTGCGGCTCGCTGCCCACGGTAGTTTTCGGGATATACAGCTGCTGCGGCTTTTCGCGTATGCGTTCATCTCGAAGGTCATCAGCGGTGAGGCCCTTACGGTTCTGGACAGACTGGGTACCTCCTGGCAAGCACGTCCTCGCGCCTGCCTCTCGTTCTCAAGCGCAAGCGATGCCCTCTGATGGGTCTTCGAAAGCTGCGTAGCAGCAGAGCAATTCTCAAACCATCATAGAGGGGCCTCGGATGGCCAACGTTTTGCGTAACTTCATCGAGCGTGCGCCGGCCAACCCGGACTTAATGGTCGCGTTGATGCTGCTTCTAGCCGTAGCTATGATGGTCATGCCAATCCCGATCATGGTGATCGACACGCTGATCGGATTCAATATGGGATTGGCCATACTGCTGCTATTGGTCGCCCTGTATGTCAGCACGCCACTCGATTTTTCGTCGTTGCCCGGCGTCATTTTGATATCCACGGTATTCCGTCTGGCGCTCACCATCGCAACGACGCGACTGATCTTGGCCGAGGGGGAGGCAGGTAGCATCATCCACACCTTCGGCGATTTCGTAATCTCAGGCAATATCGTCGTAGGTTTTGTCATATTTCTGGTCGTGACCATGGTGCAATTCATGGTCCTCGCGAAGGGCGCCGAACGTGTCGCAGAAGTGGCGGCGCGCTTCACGCTCGACGCTCTGCCGGGCAAGCAAATGGCGGTCGACGCAGAGTTACGCAACGGCCACATCGATGCCAACGAATCGCGCAGGCGGCGCGCCACATTGGAGAGGGAAAGCCAACTTTATGGCGCGATGGATGGCGCGATGAAATTTGTGAAGGGCGACGCCATTGCCGGGCTGGTGGTTATCTTCATCAACATGCTGGGTGGGATTTCGATCGGCCTGCTCTCGAAGGGCATGTCGTTCGGCGAGGTGCTGCATCACTATACTCTGCTGACGATAGGTGATGCGTTGATCTCGCAGATTCCGGCCCTGCTGCTCTCAATTACGGCGGCGACCATCGTCACTCGCGTAACTGGGGCTGCAAGTTCCAACCTTGGTACGGACATAGTCAAGCAACTCACCGCCAGTAAGCGAGCATTGCGGCTGGCGGCCTGCGTCTTGGTTGTGATGGGGTTCGTTCCTGGTTTCCCCCTGCCAGTGTTTCTGATCTTGGCCGCAGTCTTCGCCGCGGCAAGCATTGTCAAGGGTGATGTGCCGGGCGCCGGCAAGGTCGATGCTGCAACTGCAGCGCCAGTAGAGAAGGAAACCGTCCCTGCAGAGGCATGTCCGATCGCCTTCTTCCTTGCGCCGAGCCTTACGCATGCGATCGACCAAGTTGAATTGCAACAGCACATTGCACGCGTTTCGCAACTAGTCTCAGCCGATCTCGGCATTGTCGTTCCGCGCATCCCGGTCGCGGTCGACCAGCAGCTGCCCGAGTCGCAATTCAGGATAGATGTCGAGGGCGTGCCAGTCGAACAGGATTTGATTAATCCGACACAGCTCACCCTCACCGACGATCTGGCGAGCATTGAATCGAGCGGCATCCCATTTCGGCATGATCCAGAAATGGACAAAATCTGGGTCGAACAAAGCCATGCGCCGGCTCTCAATGCCGCCGGCATCGGGCATCACCGTCCCAGCGAACGCCTCGCGTTGCGTATCCATGCGACCTTGACCCGCTATGCACCGCGCTTGGTGGGCATCCAAGAAACCCGCCATTTGCTGGGTCGCATGGAGCAGGAATACGCTGATCTGGTGAAGGAGGTGCTGCGCACCACGCCGATCCCTCGGATTGCCGATGTGCTGCGCCGCCTGCTGGATGAAGGTATCCCCATCCGCAATACCCGACTCGTCTTGGAGGCATTGGCCGAATGGAGCGAACGTGAGCAAAACGTCGCACTGCTCACGGAATACGTTCGTTCTGGCATGAAGCGGCAGATCTGTCACCGCTATGCCACACACGGAATCGTGCCCGCCTTCGTTATCGAACGTGAGACTGAGGATTTCATGCGCAGCGCCGTTCGGGATTCGGCTGCAGGCCCATATCTCGTGTTAGAGGATCGGCAAAGCGAAGCGCTGCTGTCACAGATGCGTCAGATCCTTTCCAGCGCAGCACCGGGTCAGACCCTCCCTGTCGTATTGACTTCAATGGATGTCCGACGTTTCGTCCGCGGTTTTCTAAGCCGACACGGGATCGATCTTGCTGTTCTGTCTTATCAGGACCTCGCCTCCGACTTCACGATTCAGCCCGCCGGATCGATCAAGCTCCGACTGGAACCAATATTGGAACGTCACGGAAACCGCGCAATATCGGCGTTGCCGCCAACTGACAGCCAAAGCGCTCGATGATAGGGAAAACCAAGCATGAATTCACATGAGAATGCAGTCGCTGCGCCGTACTCAGTTCTCTTCGCTGTGCTCGCCATTCTGCCTCTCGCGGGTTGCACTAGCTGGAATAAGCCGGGTCTTTCAGTGAAGGAGACATCGCCACCAGAGTTGCTGGGCGCCAATAACATCGATCCGGCTATGCGCGAACGCATTTGGCGCGCAGTCAGTCAGGATTCTCAAGTGCAGGCTTTGCGGGATGATCTGAAGCAGCATCCAGACAATGTCGATGCGGCAATCCGTCTTACGAAGGCCTTGCTGGCGCAGGAACGCGCGCATGAGGCGCTTCAGGTACTCGACAGCGTCTTAGTTGCCGTCCCAGGAAATTTGCGTGCATTGAATGCGAAGGGAGTTGTCTTGGATAACGAGGGGCGGCATGACGCGGCACAAGCGCTATACCGCCAAGCTCTCGAAGCAGAGCCAGAGAATCAGATGTTGCACCATAATCTCAACCTGTCGCTAGCGTTTGACGGGAAGTCCAAACGGAGTGCGTTGGCACCATCGCGATAGAGGCATAGCGGGAGCGCTTTACGCGAGCTGTGACGGCATTGGACCTACACAAGCAGACACAGCAGGTATGCAGGCGGTGTTACGTTAACTGGCGGTCAGCTTTTGGAGCATAGGGCGACGGTATGAACCGTTCGCCCGTTAGCTACAATCGCCACGGCCGCCCGAGGTCATTGCTCACGCGGTCCGGCTTTATTCCGATTTCCGCTGAGCTTGGGTCTGGTTGACGAAATGCTGCTGGAGCGCGGCATTGTGGTCCCCTACGAGACAATCCGTCGTTGGGTCAGGAAGTTCCGGATCGAGTACATTCGACGACTGAGCAGGCGATGATCGACAAAGTACTTGAGACGGTATTGCAGCGCGGGGCGGCGGCTCTTGCAGCGAAGCGGCAATCTGCTGCGGTCCCCGGTCGTGTCCCCAGACGTGGTGTAGCTCGGGGGTAGCGAAGCCGCTCGCGAGCGCGCCCTCAACAGCGCCGTAGCGAGCGAGCGGCTTTGCGGTGGTCATCGATGTTCCCCGGTAGGGTCTGGTTGCTAACACCAACCTGATTCGAAGGAACCACCGATGACCGACGACATGATGAAGCTTCGCACGCTAGTGGAGAAGACCCCCGACGCCGATATCTTGCGCGAGATGATCGGCTTTGCCGCCGAGCGGCTGATGGAGCTGGAGGTGGGCGCCGCCACCGGCGCCGGCTATGGCGAGAAGAACCCGTTGCGCACGGCCCAGCGCAACGGCTATCGCGAGCGCGACTGGGAGACGCGCGCCGGCACCGTTGAGCTGCGCATCCCGAAGCTGAGGAAGGGCTCTTACTTTCCGGGCTTCCTCGAACCGCGGCGCATGGCGGAGAAGGCGCTGACGGCCGTCATCCAGGAGGCCTACGTCCAGGGTATCTCGACCCGCTCGGTCGACGACCTGGTCAAGGCCATGGGCATGAGCGGCATCTCCAAGAGCCAGGTCAGCCGGCTGTGCGAAGAGATCGACGGCAAGGTCAAAGCGTTCCTTGAAAGACCCATCGAGGGCGACTGGCCATACCTGTGGATCGATGCCACCTACCTCAAGGTGCGCCGCGGCGGCCGCATCGTCTCGGTCGCCGTCATCATCGCCGTCGGCGTCAACGCGGACGGCCGGCGCGAGGTGCTGGGCATGGAGGTCGGCACGTCTGAGGCCGAGCCGATCTGGACGGAGTTTTTGCGCAAGCTGACCCGCCGCGGCCTCAGGGGCGTCAAGCTCGTCGTCTCCGATGCCCATGAAGGCATCAAGGCGGCCGTCACCAAGGTGCTGTGCGCGACATGGCAGCGCTGCCGGGTCCACTTCATGAGGAACGTGCTGGCCCATGCCGGCAAGAGCGGGCGCCGCGTCGTCTCCGCCTTCATCGCCACCGCGTTTGCCCAGGAGACGCCAGAAGCCGCCAGCACCCAATGGCGTGCCGTCGCCGACCAGATCCGGCCAAAGGTGCCCAAGCTGGCGACAATCATGGACGACGCCGAGCCCGACGTGCTGGCCTACATGACCTTCCCCAGGGAGCACCGTGCCAAGCTGCATAGCACCAACCCCATCGAGCGCCTCAACGGCGAGATCAAGCGGCGCACCGAGGTCGTCGGCATCTTCCCCAACGATGACGCCATCGTCCGCCTCGTCGGCGCGCTCCTGCTCGAACAGAACGACGAATGGGCCGTGCAGCGGGCGCGCTACATGACGCTGGAAACCATCAGCCAAATGAGCGATGATCCTCTCATCAGATGGGGTGATTGGGGTCTCGCCCGAGCCAGATTGAGGGCGGCTGCTCCTGTCGAGATGTGAGAACGTGGTCGATGTAGATCGCCACAAACATCAGGAGGAGCAGCCATGAAGTATTTTGCCGGACTTGACGTGTCTTTGGAAGAGACCGCGATTTGCGTGGTCGACGAGGCCGGGCGGATCGTGAAGGAGACGCGTGCGGCGAGCGAGCCGCAGGCGTTGATCGAAGCGTTGCGGAAAGTCGATCTGCCGCTGGAGCGCATCGGGCTCGAAGCGTGTTCGCTGACGGCCTGGCTTCACGACGGGATGTGCGCCGATGGCCTGCCGGCCATTTGCATCGAGACCCGGCAGGCCAATGCGGCGATGAAGATGATGCCAAACAAGACGGATCGGAATGACGCCCGCGCGCTGGCGCAGATCATGCGCACCGGCTGGTATCGACAGGTGCATGTCAAGAGCCGGCAGTGCCGTCTCTGGCGATCCCTCCTCGTCGCCCGCCGCACGGTGCTGAACGAAACGCGCACCATCGAGAACGTGGTTCGGGCGATCCTGCGGGAGGCCGGCATCAAGCTGGGCACGCCGTCGCGAACCGCCTTCGCCAGTCGTGTGCGCGAGTTGGCCGGCACGGATCCGGTTGTCATGCCTTTGGTCGAGCCACTGCTGACGATCCTCGCTACAATGCTGGGAGAGTTCGCCCGCCTGACGAAGCAGGTTCTCGGTCTCGTTCGCCAGGAAGAGGTCTGTCGGCGGCTGATGAGCGTTCCAGGTGTGGGACCCATCACCGCGCTCGCCTTTCGTGCCACGATTGATCAGCCGGACCGCTTTCGTCGCTCGAGGGATGTCGGCGCGCATCTGGGTCTGACCCCGGCACGCTATCAATCTGGTGAGACGGACATTCAGGGCAAGGTCAGCCGATGCGGTGACGAACTCGCCCGCACGGCTCTCTATGAGGCAGCCCATTCGCTGCTCGTGCTCAGCAAGAAATGGTCGAGCCTCAGAGCCTGGGGCATGAACGTCGCCAAACGGCGCGGTATGGCTCGAGCCCGAGTTGCTGTTGCCCGCAAGCTCGCTGTCATTCTGCATCGCATGTGGAGTGATGCAACAGAATTCCGCTTCGGCAAGGCACCCGGCCGCGTATCGGCATGAAATGGGGATAACGGACCAACGAAGGAGGAGTTTATTCCGCCCGAAAGGGCGTGATCCGGATCGTTCCCGTGGGGACGATGGGCAAGGTGATCTCGTTAGCAGGCACGATCCTGGGCGAACTCTCCCAAAGTCGTTCAACAGATTGAGACGCCTCGCTCTACTGACCCCATCATGCGGCGGCCTAACGTCGACCGCGAAGAGAAGCGAGTGACCCGCGGGGCGACATGGTCCGGAAAAATATCAGGAGGAGCTTGACCTCAACGACCCCAATCAGAGAAGCCTGCCAGCCGTGGCACGCTGATCATCCCGGCCCAATGCCGGAGAGCGCGGCGACCAAGCCGTCAGCTACACCACTCCCTGGGACACGATCGCGTCCCCGCCCTGGTGGTTATGCGGGGCGCATCTATGCTGCGACATGGCGCGGCACAAGCGCTATCTTGGCAAGCTCTCGAAACAGAGACGTTGCACTCCGGGAAGTTCGAGCGGAGTGCACTGGCACGATCGCGGGCGCGGCGGCCATGGTCGTTCCTGATCCTGCATGCTGCGGCCGAGCCGTCGGGCACATTCCATCCCCTTTGCTAGCCTCACGAGGCGTGCACGCGAGAAGCGATGGCGCTGAGGCGAGCACCGCATGTGCTCGAGCGGGATGCCGGAACTGCACCTGATGTCGAGACGATCTCTTTCATGGCGGGGGCGCTTGTCACGTGGTGGGAGCAGGTCAGATGGGGGGCTTGAGGCCAACGAGGTGGCGGCCGTCGAGATCGGCACGCCTGTCGCCGCCGGAACCGAGATCCACCGGTTCGGTGGCGCACTCCGGGGGAGCGTATCCGGCAGCCCTGCGTGGGTCACTGTCTGGCGTGTGCGTTCCGGCAGGACTCACAGCCGGAATTTCCTCATTGCTCTGACAACTGGCGCTTTCGAGAAGCCGACGAGTCGAAGGCCGTCGAAGGCCGATGAGGGCCGCGGTGATTTGGCCCTCTGGGCGGGGGCAACTGCGGTCGAGCATCCGGACGACAGACTGAGTTCGCGGGCCGCGCGGTTCAGCACAAGCGTCAGCGGCTCGCCCGATTGCACAATTTACTCGTTGCGGTTCTCGCGCACCTCGCGCTCCGTGTTGTCGGGTTTGTCGCGTCCCAAACAGGGTGATGTTTCAGTCGGCGTGCCGCCGCACTCTCCGCACTCTGTAACCGGGGCAGATTACCGGGCAGTCAGGCTTGAGCGGCTTGCCTAACGAGATCCGGGAGCGGCGGAATCGACTCTTGTGTTGGTATGCCGAGGCGGTCGCCGAGATAGCGGAAGAATGAGACGTCGAGCTTGATGCAGGTCTTCATCAGGCCGAGCAGGACGTCGCGGGCGTTCTTGCCTGCCTCGCTGACGGTTCCGCCGGAGATCTTGCGCTTGGTGACGAAGGTGCGGATGTCGTTTTCCGAACCATTGGTGTGGAGCGGGATCTCGGGACGATCGAGAACGCGCAGGAGTTCATGCTTGCGGCGATGCAGCCTGGCAAGAAGCCGGTCGAGCATGACGTAGCCGGTTCGTCGTTTGAACAGGCGCTCGAAGCGGGCGCGCAGGGCCGCCGCGTGGCGCGGACAAGGAGCACGCTGGTAGCTCTTGAGGTCGCGATAGAACCACCAGATCAACTGGCGCATGATGTCGACGGCCTGACGTTGATCCGGGGTCACGGGTATCAATTTGTGGACGAGCCGCTCGGCGTGGACCCAGCACAGAGCATGGTCGCCGATGCGGAACTGGCCGGCATCATCGGACACGACCACGGTATCGCCAAGAAAGCCGTGGTGGCGGATCGCTCCCCACATCGCCCCTTCGGTGGCGATCCTGACTGGGTTGGGCTCAACCGCGAGCTGGTCGAGGCCGAGTGCGGCCAGATGCGCCTGCCATGCGGCGCTGTCGGCAAATGCCTTGTGCGGCGCAGCCGCCAGCCGCGCGATCACCGGACCGGCGAGGTTGCGGCCGCGCATATAGGCCAGGGCCTCTTCATTGATGAAGTAATCGCTGTGCCCGGCACGCAGCGTCGCCAGGAACGCCTCCCGTGACTTCGATCGCCCGGTGCGGAACGCGGTGAAGCGGCGATCGCCGATCTGGGTGGTGTAGCCGTCCTGGTGGGCGTGGCGCGCCGACGTATCATCGACGGTGATCCAGGGCGCCGTAGCCAGCCCGGCGCGCAGCACGTCACGGTCCTCCGCCGCGAAGGCCTCCAGGCCCTCCGAAATCAGCCGCACCACCTGGCGCTTCGAAATGTCGACCCCGATCCCGGTCAACAACGCCGTCAACCGCTCCGTCGTCACCTGGCCTTGAATGTGACAGGCCAGAATGAAGCGGCGCAGGTTCGCGCCCCAGCCGCCGATGATCCCCGCCGGCAAGGGCGCCACCATCGTTTCGCCGGTCGGTGTCACCCAGCGCTCGCGGCGATAGCGCACCACCTCGGCCGACAACGCCAGATCGCGCACCAGGATCGTCTCATACCCCTTGAAGCGAGAGCCCGCAGGAGCGCTCACCGCAACCGTCACCTCGCGGCTCACGCGACCGCCGTCGCGCTTGGCGCCGCGCCGGCGGCGCTTGCCCTTGCCAGATGTCGGCTGCGTCGCCTTCTCCATGCCCGATGGCTTGGTCGGCTTGACCGGGGGACGCGGCGGCAGGTCCTTCAGCCGGGCGATCTCATCCTTCAGGGTCTGGTTCTCGGCGCGTAGCGCCTGGTTCTCGATCTCAAGGCTCTCGACCCGGCCTTGAAGACCGCGCACTTCGCCGATCAGCGCAGAAACCAGCCCGCGGAGTTCCGCGAGCGACAGGCCTTCAAGCGAATCAGTCGGTGGTAGCGTCACGCAAAGGGTGAATCACGAAAGCACGCGCCTGCAAACCCCCACCGCCCGGTAATCTGCCCCGGTTACGAACGCTGTCCGTTAAGCTATTGAATTCACTCGCCTTGAGTTTTCGGCGCGAAAATGTGTGGTAACAACATTTGATCTGCTAGCCGTATGTTGTATGGATTTGATGGCATTTATTCGATAACAACGCTGGCATGTTTGTCGTTGAGAGAGTCGCGCGCGGCCACCGCTATCTTTACCTCGTGGAAAGTGTCCGCGACGGCAAAACCGTTCGCCAGCGCACGATAAAGGCGCTGGGCCGCAAGGATGCGCTGGTTGCCAGCGGCGAACTTGACAGATTGGCGGCCTCGATTGCGCGCCATGGCGAACGCAGCCTCATCCTGTCCGACATTGACGCGGGGCGAATTGCCTCTCGCCGCATCGGCGGTCCGCTGTTGTTCGGGCGGCTGTGGCAGCGGCTCGGGATCGGCGATGTGCTGGAAGAGGTGGCCCGCGGCCACCGCTATCTCTACCTCGTGGAAAGTGTCCGCGACGGCAAAACCGTTCTGCTGGAAGGGCGCCAGTTCGGCTTTGCGGTGGAACGGGCGGTGTTCGTTGGCACGCTGCATCGGCTGTTCGTCTCGGGCTCGGACCGCGACTGCGCGAACTGGATGGCCGATTATGGTATCGAGGGCGCCGAGGGTCTGGCGCTCCATCACTTTTACCGGGCCATGGCGTGGCTGGGCGAGGAACTCGGCGAAAGGCGCAAGGCGCGCTGGTGGCGCGCTGCGTGAAAGACGCGATCGAGGAAAAGCTCTTCGCGCGCCGGCAGGACCTGTTCACCGACCTCAGCCTTGTGTTCATGGACACAACCTCGTTGTCCTTCCATGGCGCGGGCGGCGAGACGCTGGGCAAGCGCGGGCATTCCAAGGACTTCCGCCCCGATCTGGCGCAAATGATCCTGGCGCTGGTCGTTGATGCCGAGGGCCGGCCGATCTGCACCGAGATGGTGCCCGGCAACACCGCTGACGTGACCGTCCTGTTGCCGGTGGTCGATCGGCTGCGAACGCGCTTCGGCGTCACACGCGCCTGCGTTGTCGCCGATCGCGGCATGATCAGCGCCGATACCATCGCCGCGCTCGAAAAGCTGGGCATGGAATACATTCTGGGGGCCCGCGAACGCTCGAGCAGCGTGATCCACAACGTCGTACTCAATGACGCGGCACCGATGGTTCCGCTCGTTCTCGAGCGCCAGCGCGGTGAAACTCAGTTGTGGGTCAAAGAGGTCAAGGTCGGTAAAGACCGCTACATCGTCAGCCGCAATGACGCCGAGGCCGAGAAGGACAAGGCCGACCGCCAGGCGATCATCGCCGGCCTCGAGGCGCAGCTCAAGAAGGGCGACAAGGCACTGGTCGGCAACTCGGCCTACCGGCGTTACCTCAAGGCCAGCGGCAAGAACTTCAAGATCGATGTCGGCAAGCTTGCCGAGGAAGCCCGGTACGACGGCATCACCGTGGTGCGGACCAACGCGAAGGTGACCCCGCTCCAGGCCGTGCTGCGGTATCGCGATTTGCTCGAGGTCGAGAGCCTGTTCCGCGCCGCCAAGGCAACCTTCAATACCCGGCCGATCTTCCACCAATCCGATGCCGCCATCCGCGGGCATGTGTTCTGCTCGTTCCTGGCGCTCGTGCTCAGCAAGGAACTGCGCCGCCTCTGCCGGGCCAAAGGCCTGACGCCCGAATGGCAGCCGCTCCTACGCGATCTCGATCGCCTCCAGGAAGCCACCATCGAAAAGGATGGTCGCATCGTCACCACCAGAACCCACGTTACGGGCCAAGTGGGCAACGTCTTCAAGGCATCTGGCATCGCTCTGCCACACAACCTCGACGAACAACTCGCCTGAGATCATCCCCAAAATGTAGTGGTAACACGCGCCGGCGCGCGCCTAACGTGCTGATATAATTACATATTCTTACAGGCGGTGTTTAAGTGGGGTCAAGCTCAATCCCGCTCGTGCGCGGCGCTTTGCCCAAGCAGCTGGAACCCTGGCCAAGACCGACCGGATCGATGCAGTGATGCTGGCCCGCATGGCTAGCACAATGCAGCCACCCGTGCGCCCGGCTATAAACCCCGAACAGGCAAGGTTGGCCGAACTGATCAGCGCCCGCGATGGTCTGATGCGCGACAGAACCGCGCTTAAAAACCAGGAGAAAAACCTGACGATTCCGCTTCTAAAGCGTCAGCACAAGCAACGTAAGCGATGCGCCAAGGCACCTTTCCCGAAATAGTGCTCTATAGTAGATAATAGGAAGCCGTTGGTCCGCGTCGCCGCGATCACTGCGGATCGTCATAACGGGTGACGTAGTGGAGTTCGCGCAGGGCGGGGATGACGAGGGCGATGTCTTTGTAGGCCTCATGCTCGATGAAGCGCGCGGTCTCTGGCCCTGGCCTGGGCTTGCCGAGGACGGGCCGCCCCTTTTGTCGACGCAGTAGATCAGGATCGGCAGCAGCAGGCCGTGGTTGGGGTTGTCGAGGTCGAGTAGCCGTTTCCATTTTTTGATGTTGAGATTGATGGCCGCGTAGAACCCCTGGCACCACGGCCGCGGGTCGATGCCGCCGCTGGGCTTGGTGGCGAAACGGGGCGCATAGTCCTGCGGTCTGTCGAAGAGCGTCTCGTTGATCCGGTTGTGGATCCTGGCGACGCTGGCAAACACGGCGTGATCGGTTGCAGATCCTTTGGCCAGGACGTCGCGCGGCAACCCCATGAGCGGGCACATCCAGTCTTGCGGGTCCGGGAACCGCGGCCCGGTGACCGCCGCCGTTACGAAGCCATCCAGCGCCGACATCGTCCGCACCAGCGGGCGGGGGGCGGGTTTGATGGCCATCCAGGCCTCGAGCGCCTCGTCCGACAGCGCCATGTCATCGATTGCGCTCATGCCGCCAAGGAGAGCGGCATCGCTTGGCGGCGCACCCAATTCCACGGCATCAGCTCATCCCATCGCGAGGCTGGCCAGTCGTTCTGGATGCGCTCGGTGACATCGGCCATGTAGGCTTCGGCATCGACGCCGCAGAGCTTGCAGGTCTCAATGATGCTGAGCACGACCGCTGACCGCTCTGCCGCGGCGAAGCTGCCCGAGAAAAGCCAGTTGCGCCTGCCGACTGTAAATCCACGAATCGCCCGCTCCGCGATCAGGTTGTCGGGCTCGAGCTGGCCATCGTAGAGGAAGCGATTGAACGCGCGCCATCGGTTGGTGCCATAGGCGAAGGCCTTCGCGATATCGGCATGGCGCGACAAACCCTTGCCCTGGCGCATGAGCTGTCGTCGCAGCGCGCGGACCAGTGGTCGGGTCCGACTTCGTCGTGCGGCCAATCGCTCGGCGGGCGGGAGCCCCCGTATCTCTTCCTCGATCCGGTAGATCGCCTGGATACCGGCCATCGCCGTCGTGCTGAGCTCGGTCGGCTGGCTGTCGTGAACGTCGAATATCTTGCGACGCAGATGGGCCAGGCAGGCAGCTTCTCGAATGGCGCCGCCCTTGTAGAGCTGGTTATAGCCGCTGAAACCGTCGGCCTGGAGCGTGCCGGCAAATCCGGCGAGCTCGGTCATTACGCTCTCGCCGGCGCGGCCCATGGTGGCGCGATACCAGGCGATCGGCGGCTCCTGCGAACCCGAATTGCGGTCGTCGGCGACGTAAACCCAGAGCGCGCCCTTGTGGGTCTTGCCGTTGCCGGGCGCCAGGATCGGAAGCCGCGTGTCGTCGGTATGAATCTTGGTGCGGGTACGGCCGATCTCACGGATGCGGTTGTAGATCGGATCGAGCAAAGCGGCGGCGTAGCCGGCGCTGCGCGAAAGCGTGGATCGCTCGATATCGACGCCCTTGGCGGCCATCATCTGGGCCAGACGGTAGAAGGGCAGATGATAACCCCACTTCGCCATCATGATATGGGCGAGCGCGGCATAGCTGAGCTTACCGCGTGCAATGGCCTTGGCTGGCGCCGGCGCCTGGATGATTTTATCGCAGGTCCGGCAGCTGTACTTGGGTCGAATGGTCTCCATCACCTGCCAGGCCTGGGCGACCAGATCGAGCATCTCCTCGCTATCTTCGCCCATGGCGCGCAGATCGCCGCCGCAGCCCGGGCAACATGCGCAAGACGGCTCGCGAACGGCCCGCTTGCGCGGCAGGTTCGGGTTGAGCTTACGCACCGGCAACACCCGGACCTTGTCGGTGTCAGCAACGATGGGCAGCTCGATATCGGGCACGCTGGCGGCGAAATCGGTCTCGAGATCTTCGAGTTCGAGCCGCATCTGGCCCAGCTTCTCGGAGGAGCGGCCGAAGGCCTTGCGGTTGAAGCGATCGATCCGCAGCTGCAGGCGCTGGATGCGAAGTGCGGCCTCGGCGCGCTCTCTTCGCAGCTGCTCATCCCGTTCGGCAATGGCGATGTCACGGGCAGAAACGGCCGCCTCCAGAAGGGCGATCCGAGCGAAGAAATCAGCGGTTGAGGGAGCTTGTTCCGACACCCAAATTACATACCCGAAAGACCCTCGTCACGGAAGCAAAATCGACACAAAATCAATAAGAAACGAGCAAAATCAGCCAGCCAAACGCGGCCGATAGGTCTTGCTCGGCCGGCGCCAATCGATCCCCTCCAGAAGCAGCGAAAGCTCTGCCTTGGTAAGCGACACAGTCACCTGATCCTTGGTCGTCGGCCAGGCAAAACAACCCTCGGAAAGCCGTTTTGTAAAAAGGCAGAACCCCTGGTCGTCATGCGCCAGAATCTTGATGATATGACCCTTGCGTCCACGGAAGCAGAAGATCGCGCCGGTATGCGGGTCGAGCGCGAGCACCTGCTGCACCATGCGTGCCAGGCTGTTGATCCCGCGGCGCATATCGGTCTCACCGCAACAAAGGTAAATCCGGTCGGTCGGCACCACTGTGATCAACTGGTCAACTCCGCCAGGACGATACGTAGCGCTGTCGGATCGACGGTCCCGTCGATCCGCAATCGCGCGCCGTTCGGAAAGGCCACGACGATCCTGCCGGCCGGGTCCGGGCAATCGGCGACGGGGCGTTCGACATCCGGCAGATCGCTCACGTCGATGCGCGCGAAGGTCGCCATCGCCTGATCGGCATCGAGTTCCCCGCCGGCCATCTGCTTGCGCCACGCATAGAGCTGTGACGGAGCTACGCCGAACGCTTCCGCGACCTCGGTCACCGACGACCCCGCCGCGCTCGCCAGGTCGACCAACGCGCGCTTCTCCGTGCAACTCCACAGCCTTCGTTGCCGCACGCGCCCGGGCACCGTTGTAAGATCTTCGGACGCCGCGGCGCCGCTTAACTCGGCGACCGTATCGCCGCTTGCATGTTCCAATGTCATGGCCCGAAACCTCCATGTTCATCGGCCTATTGCAAGGTGCCTTGGCGCATCGCTTACCAAGCAACGCCTCAATCAGATCGATCAGCATATAACCGCTCTCGATGCCGAGCTCGCAACACGCATTGCGGCCGATCCCCAGCTTGCCCGTCGGCATAAAATTATCTCCAGCATAGCTGGCCTCGGCCCACGCACTGCCAACCAGTTGGTCGCCACTATGCCAGAGCTCGGATCACTTGATAACAAACAGGCCGCATCCCTGGCAGGACTCGCTCCCGTCGCCCGCCAATCAGGACAGTGGAAAGGCAGAAGCTTCATCCAGGGTGGAAGGGCCAACGTTAGACGCGCACTCTACATGCCCGCTCTCGTCGCTGCCCGCTTTAACCCCGACCTCAGGGAAAAATATCAGCACCTCATTGCATCGGGCAAGCCCGCCAAAGTCGCCATCGTCGCGGTTATGCGCAAGCTTCTCGTCACCGCCAATGCGCTCGTCAAAGCCGATCGCATGTGGGTCGGCGTTGGTGCATGGGTCCGGACTTGAGCGGATGTCGATCTTTGAAGCGGCAGACTATGCCGTGGCCGCCTTGCGGCGGGCTGATTTCGGGCGTGCGCAGGCAAGCATGCGGTTGAGGACGGCGCAGCCGATGGCGACTTCGGTCTGCTGAACGGGAAGCGACCGTGCCCGCAAACGCCGCCCAATGGTGGACTTGTATCGCCCTATGGCGGTCTCGACCAGCGAGCGTTTGCCAAAACCGTTGGAGACCTGCCATTTCATCCGGCCGTCTCTGCCGATTGCGGCAATATGCTGGTCCCTTTGGCCGGCAGGTCTATCGTCGAATGGTTCGACCGCGTTGGCACGAGGCGGAATGACGATTGCGGCGGCAGCGCTGTGATCGATGACTGCGTCGTAAGTCGGTTTTCCGTCATAGGCGCCGTCAGCAGTAAACTGTCCGATCGGACCGCCAATCTGGTCGAGTAGTGGCTCAACTTGAGAGACATCGCCAGTGGCCTGATCAGTCAGGGTATGGGCAATGATCTCGCCGCTGTCGGCATCCAGTGCCAGATGCAGCTTGCGCCAACTGCGACGGGATCTGGCGCCGTGCTTCTCCTCCAGCCACTGACCCGCGCCGTAGACCTGCAGGCCGGTGCTGTCGACAAGAACATGCACTGGTCCCTCCGGCGGAACCTGGCGATCATGCCGTTTGTTGGGCGATTGCCATGTCCGCGCCCGACGGCTCAGGGTGGTATGATCGGGGACAGCGAGCGCCAGCCCCATCAGTTGCAGCACCGATTCCAGCAAGCCTTCTGCCTGGCGCAGCCGCAGGCCAAACACAAGGCCCAGCGTCAAGGTGGTCTCGATCGCCAGATCAGAATAGCGGTGCTGGCCGCCACGTGTCTTGCGTCTTGGCGCTTGCCACCTGGACAGGGCTTCCGGTGTCACCCACAGGGTCAAACTGCCGCGATGACGAAGTCCTGCCTCATATTCTGGCCAGTTCGTCACCCTGAACTTCATCTTCTCAATATGATGGCGGCGGCGGGTATTGTGTTTGAAAGGCATGGCTACGCTACAAAGGCTATTGCGGTTACCGCTTGCCTAAACCCACACCAATAAACGATCCGTGCACCATGTGTAGACGCCCGTTTGGCAAGAGGAATCTTTAGTTGGCATTGCGCGTTGTCGGGTGCTGACATGTGTCCGGCCTGTGTTGCGGCTTTCACACATGCCGCGGGCCCTTATGGTGTTCGCAGGTCAGGTCCAAATCAACGCCGCGTGCTCTTGAGACACTTTGGTGCACACTGGTTTTCCTGATCCCGTCTCACGACCGTTGCGCCATACTTCCGATGACCTCTCTCGCTGCGACGTCCCCTCGGTTACGTTGGCTTTAGACCGCAGCAACCGGAGCTCTGTATATTCCTCCCTTGGCCATGATAGCCCAGATCATTCGCGCCATCTTGTTGGCAAGCGCCACCCTCACCAGCATCGGTGGTTTATGCGCCAGCATCTTGGCCAGCCACGTGCCTGGTGTTGCACCCTTGCGGGCGCGCCACACAAGCTCGCTATTGGCCCCTATGATCAGGAGCCGCCGCAGAGATCGATCCCCCATCTTCGTCGTGGAGCCGAGACGCTGTTTGCCGCCTGTCGAATGTTGTCGCGGCACAAGCCCAAGCCATGCGGCGAAGTCCCGCCCACGTTTGAAGGTTTCAGGCGATGGCGCCAGAGCCACCAGTGCGGTGGCAATCAATGGGCCAATTCCGGGAACTGTCATCAACCGGCGTGCGGTCTCATCTTCACGAGCCCGGCGCACAATCTGTGCATCCAGCACGCGAATCTGATCATTCAGTTGGGACAAGCTTGCTGTCAGAAACCGCAGAGCAGTCCGCGCAGTTTCTGGAAGAGCCGTTTGCGGATCCTCAATCATCGCAATCAGTTTCGAAGCGAAGCTTAAACCCTGCGGCACGACTTCACCAAATTCCGCAAGGTGGCCGCGCAGCGCATTGATGGTCTGCGTGCGCTGCCGGATCAGCAGATCGCGGGTGCGCAACACCACTGCTGCGGCTTGTCTTTCTTCGCTCTTCACGGCAACAAAGCGCATCGTTGGTCGTTGCGCCGCCTCGCAGATCGCCTCAGCATCAGCCATGTCGTTCTTCTGCCGCTTCAAAAAGGGCTTCACGTAGGCCGGTGGGATCATACGGACTTCGTGTCCCAAATGCCCTATCTCACGCGCCCAGAAATGCGAGCTTCCGCAGGCTTCCATCGCAACCAGGCACCGTGGCAGGCCACCAAAGAATTTCAAAACCCGCCCGCGCCGCAATTGCTTGCGAAACACAACAGCACCTGTTTCGTCAGCCCCGTGGACCTGAAACACGTTCTTGGCTAAATCCAAACCGATCGTACGAACTTCGCTCATGATGCCCATCTCCAATGGTGGTTTAAACAACTCCACTTTGCCACACACTGCGGTCGTCGCGGGCGTCTACACCATCAACGCCCCTCAGAACGCAAAGCGCTTTTTCCTGGCTTACTTCACCGTCCCGCACCGACGAAAAACGGCGCCGCGCCACGCCCGCTCCGCGTAATGCGGAAGCTAAAAGTCGTAGTTGCCCAACGGGGGCGCGCGCGGACCTGCCGCCTGGAGTGTCATCGGAGTGGCGTGCGAAGCGGCTGGAAGATGCTTCATCGGCCTGCAATAGATTTCTTGCTGCGACCGCCTGTTTAAGGGCCAAAATTTGGGTGGCAGTACCTTGCCCGGCAATATTGGCGGGATTGATGAACTCTTCCGCTTCCAAATCCTTGAGAACGGATTGGGTGCTCCCTATAGCCGATATCTGTGACGGTGATGGCAAATGAGGCTGGAAGGCTGATGACAAAATCCCTTCATCACTAGAAGACTCT